>DASQYM010000049.1:0-26799 GCA_035639195.1 Steroidobacteraceae bacterium | reverse complement strand
CGGCCGCTCGCTGCCGCGCTCGCTCACCGAGGAGGAGGTCGAGGCGCTGCTGTCGGCACCGGTGGTGAGTGATCCACTCGGCAACCGCGACCGCACCATGCTCGAGGTGCTGTATGCGACCGGGCTGCGCGTCTCGGAGCTCGTCAACCTGCGCCAGGGTCAGATCAACCTCAACCAGGGCGTAATCCGCATTCTCGGCAAGGGCGATCGGGAGCGGCTCATTCCGCTCGGCCAGGAAGCGATGCGCGCGCTCAAGGAGTTCAGCCGGGGTGCGCGCGGCGAGATCCTGCTCGATCGTCAGACGGACTACCTCTTTCCGACGCGGCGGGGAGATCGCATGACGCGTCAGGCCTTCTGGCAGCTCATCAAGCGCTACGCCCGCAAGGCCGGCATCGCCAAGGAGCTCTCGCCCCACACCCTGCGGCATGCCTTCGCTACACACCTGCTCAACCACGCCGCCGACCTGCGCGCGGTCCGAACGCTGGTCGGGAACAGCGATCTCTCGACAACGCAGATCTACAGGCATGTGGCTCGCGAGCGCCTCCGAGCTCGACGCCTGGCGGCGGCGCGTGTGCCAAAGTGAGCTATGCCGGCTGAGGGATTTGAACCCCCGACCAACGGTTTACAAAACCGCTGCTCTACCACTGAGCTAAGCCGGCGTTGAGAAGTTGCCTCGGCTGCCTGAGCGGGGGCGCAGATTGTACCGGGCCGCGCCGTTCAGGGAAGCCGTGGTGTCTCGGCGGCCTTCGCCACCGGATTACTCTCGCTCGCGGGCCCCCGCTCCGCCGGGGATGCAGGCGCTGCAGCGGAGTCGATCGAGGCTGCCGGCGCGGGTACGGCGGATAAGGGACACGGCTGCACCGTCACGCGCGAATTCGTCCTTTCTGTGAGGACATTCTGCACGGCGGCTGCATCCATACCCGGCGCTGCCGGCACGTCCACCCAGTACAGCGTGCCCGAGAGCTTGCGCTCGGCAATCTCGGCCTTGAGGCCCGACTGTCGCACGGCCTCGGCACGCCGCTCGGCGCGCACACGTTCGCTGTAGATCCCGAGCGAGAGGCGCCGCCCCGCCTCCCCGTTCTCCGGGATCACGCGCGCGTCGGCGATGCCGTTGCGCTCGAGTGCGACTAGGGCAGCGTCGGCGTCGGACTGGCTGAGGCCGCCCACGTACACCCAGTAGCTTGCCGATGCCTGTCCCGGTTCGGCGCGTTGGCGCGGCTCGAAACCTCTCGTCTTCAGCAGCGCCGCTGCCTGCGCACTGCCGCCAGCATCGCCGAAGGGCCCAACGGACAGGCAAGCGGCCGGATTAAGTGAAGTCTTCTGCGCACTGTGCGGCTGTGGCCGCTCGCCAGGCGGCGCCTCCTCGGCCAACTTCAGCTGCGGCAGGTGCGCGATTGCCTCGTTCACGGGCGGCGGCCGCGGCGCATCGATCCAGTGTGCCCACGCGAAGTATGCGAGATTCATGAGAAGCAAGGCGAAGAAGGCCGGGCGCACGCCGCGGATTCTAACCGGGGTCCCCGAGAAATCACGCGTCTTGATCGAGGGCGACGTGATGCTGAGTGCGTCGAGCGTGATTTCCCAGGTGGTCTAACGCCGCCGCGGCGCTTTGCCCCGCGCGAGCACCGCGAGCCCCTGCAGCACCAGATCGGGCACTCCGACGGAGCGACTCTGCAAAAGCGGCCGTACCAGGGCTGCTCCTCCTCCGGTCAGCACGACGAGTGGCCTGCGTCCGAGCAACGCCCGCGCCTCCTCGACCGCGCGGTCGATGAGAGCGGCCGCCGCATAACGGGCACCCTGCATCACTGCGCCGCGTGTCGAGCGTGCGAAGAGCCGTGTATCGCCGCGGCGGTAGCCGCCTCCCTGCGCACGGCGCTGGATTCCGTGCGTATGCTTGAAGAGCGTCGCGACCATCAGGGCGGGCGCCGGAATGATCGCACCGCCGCGGTGCCGGCCATCGGCCCCGATGAGATCGAGGGTCATCGCCGTACCTACACCCACCACGCACAGCGGCGCGCGCGGAAAGAGCTCATGGGCTCCAACTGCTGCAACGAAGCGGTCGACACCCAGCCGCCAGGGCTCGAGATAGCCGACCTGCACGCCCCCGCCACGCCGCGGCACCGACACGAAAGTCACGGCAACACCGGCACGGCGCGCCGCGCCTGCCAGCGCGCGGTTCACCGCGGATGAGGCCACGCTGGAGACCCACATGCCTGCAGGAGGAGCGTTGTGGCGCAGCAGCCTGCGAGCATAGGTGGCGGAGCTCCACGTGGCATGCGGCGCCGCCCGGCCGCGGCCGATGCGTCCGCCCTCGACATGGGCCCACTTGATGCGGGTGTTGCCGATGTCGACGAGGAGCACGCCCGCCATCTCAGAGCCTGAGGGTGACATCGCCGGAGATGAAGCGCCGTAGCCCCTGCGGTGTCTCCAGCATCAAAGCACCGCGCAGATCGATGCCGCGCGCGACTCCACGCGTCACCCCATCGGCCGCGCTCACATTCACGGCGCGTCCGCGCAACGCATCCACGGCGCGCCAGTCCTCGATGAATGGCTTGAGTCCTTCGCGCGCGAACGTGCGCAGGCCGCCAACGCAAGCGCTCACCAGCGTTGCCGCCAGGGCATTGCGCCCCGGCAGCGGCTGCAGGACGCTCGCCAGGTCGGTCGCCGCGGTGCCGCTCTGCGCGATGTGCGCAATGAGCACCGCGCCCAGCGTCAGATTGATTCCGATACCGATGACGACGCTCGCTGGACCCGCGGACTCCGCGCGCAGATCGATCAGCACGCCACCGAGCTTGCGCTCGCCGATCAGCAGGTCGTTGGGCCACTTGAGTGTCACTGCCTCGATGCCGTGCGCCCGCAGAGCGCGCAGCGCACAGACTCCGATCGCGAGACCGAGCGCGCCGAGCTCCTGCGGCACCTCGCCAAAGGTCCAGCTCATCGACAGGCACAAGGCACCGCCGGGCGGTGCGAGCCAGAGGCGTCCGCGGCGCCCGCGTCCGGCCGTCTGGTATTCCGCGAGCAGCACTTCGGCGACGCCAGCCGCGGGATTGGCACGTGCGAGCAGCGCCGTGTTGGTCGAATCGATCGACCAGGCCACATCGACCCGCTTGATGCGCTCGCGCGCCTCGCGAGCGAGGCGTTCACGGATCTTTGCCGGATCGAGCGGCTCTGCGGCGCGAGCGAGCCGATAGCCGCGATTGCGCACGGCGTGCAACTCGCTGCCGAGCGCTTTGAGCGCGGCTGCGGCCTTCCAGACGGCACTGCGGCTCACCCCGAGAGTACCTGCGAGCGCCTCACCGGAGTGGAACCGCCCGTCGGCCAGCTCGGCAAATACCTGCGCGATCAGCGGTATTTCCATCGGGGCCGCGCGGGCAGGATGTGGGGCTCGGGTCAGCCTTCGCATGATCAGGCAGGTCCGCGGCGCGTGCCGAAAAGCCACAGCCGCCGCGCGCGCGACTCGGTCCCCGCACGCATGCGTGCAATGTTGGTGCGATGCGTGTACAGAATGAGCAGCGCCGCCAGCGCGCCGAAACAAAGCAGCGGCGCACTCTGGCTCGTCAATGCAATCGCCACCGCCAGCGCCACGGCAGCGAGGATCGAGGCGAGGCCCACGTAACCGAACGCGATCACCACCGCGAGCCAGGTGAGAATCATGGGCAGCAGCAGCCTCGCCTTGATTCCGAGCACCGCGCCGAGGAGCGTCGCCACCCCTTTGCCGCCGCGGAAGCCGTACCAGAGCGGATAGACATGGCCCAGCATCACCGCGATGCCGCACAGCGGTGCGCACCAGGCCGCGAGCGAGACGGCGTCCGCCGGCATGAGGGCCGCCGGTACTGGCAAGTGAGCAATGACCGCGGTCGCAATCCAGCCCTTGGCCAGATCGATCAGCAGCACGGCGAGTCCCACCTTCCTGCCTTGTGTGCGCAGTGCATTGGTCGCACCGGCGTTGCCACTGCCGAGCGTGCGGATATCGGCCCCGCCGGTGAGGCGCGCAACCGCCAGGCTTCCCATGACCGAGCCCAGCAGGTACGACAGCGCTCCCTTGAGGACGAGCTCGATCATGCCGTGCGGAATACCTCGGCAAGCATGCAGCGCACGCTGCCACCGCCGAGCCGCTCGATGGTAGGCACGGGAACTGCGAGCACCGCGTCGGTGCAGGCGGAGAGCCGCGTGAACGCCGCGGGTTGCAGCGCGCGGCGCGCACTCTCGGACATCACGAGCACGCGCGAGTCCCCGAGCGCCTCATCCCAGGTACCGAGCTCGAGCATGTTGCCCGCGAACCGTCCGATCTCATCCAGACCGATCTGGATGATCTCGCGGCCGGTGCCGGCGAGACGGTCCATCACGCGTGCGCGATCGGCCGGTGCAATCGCCTCGGCGCCGACAACCGCCGCCTGCGCGCCGATGCACATCAGTACATTGGTATGGTAGAGCGGCACGCCCGCGCGGTCGCTGGCGCTGAACATAACCGCTTCGTATCCGAGAGCCTGGGCCCACTCGGCGACGACCTCGGGATGAGTGCGCGGCGAGGTGCATGCATAGGCGACGCGCGCCACATTGTCGAGCACCAGGCTACCGGTACCCTCGAGGTACTTGCCCTCCGACTCGTACCAGCTGAGATCGAGTAGATGAGAGACCTGAAACCCGAGCTCGCGCACCGCAGCCTCGATCACCTCGGGTCTGCGCTCGAAGCGGCGGCTAGCACTCTCCAGAGGATAGATGACGAGCGTACCGTCCTCGTGGAAGCTCACCCAGTTGTTCGGAAACACGGCATCGGGCTTATTCGGGACGCCGGAATCCTCGGCGATACACACCTTGACGCCTTCGCTCGTCAGCGCCCGCACCAGCTGCTCGAACTCCAGCCGCGCGAGCGCGGCGGGCGCGGCATCGTCGTGCGCCGGAGGCCTCTGGAATCTGTTGCTGCGCGCCGTCTCGGCGTTGTAGCCGAAGGCTTTCGGCCGCACCATCAGGACGGCGTCCGCGCATTGCTGGCGCGGTCGCGGCGGCGTAGACGAGGGCGCGGCGGGCATGGCCCATTCTCGCACGACCTGAATTGCCTTCGCGCAGCGGGCGCGTGGTCGCCCGCCGTGCGCAGCCCCTGGTTCTAAGCGCGCATCGCCACCGACTCGCCGCTGCCTGTAGCCTCGAGATTCTCGAGCGTCGGCAGGCGCTGAGTGAGATCGAGAGGCTGAGCGTTCAGATAACGCAGGCAGTCCTGCGCCGGGGCGGGACGTGCGAACAGATAACCCTGGGCATAGGTGCAGCCGAGCTGACGGAGCTTCTCGAGCTGCTGCCAGCCCTCGATACCCTCGGCAACCACCTGAATGTGCAGATGACGCGCCATGGCGATGATGGCACTCACGATCGCGAGGTCGCTCAGGTCTGTTACCAGGTCGCGCACGAAAGAGCGGTCGATCTTGAGGGTGTCCACGCGCCAGCGCTTCAGGTACGAAAGACTCGAGTAGCCGGTACCGAAGTCATCGATGGCAATGTGCACGCCGAGCTCGCGCAGTTTCCCGACCGCATCCTGGCTCGCTTCGCGCGCGCGCGCTTCGCGCCGCTCGAACACGGCACTCTCGGTGAGCTCGATCTGCAGCATCGATGGCTCCAGCCCATGTTCCTTGGTGAGCCGAGCGATCTGCTCGGCGAGGTTGGAACGCTGCAGCTGCACGGCGGAGACATTGATCGCGACCGGTACCAGAGTTCCCTGCGCCTGACGCCAGCGGGCCATGTCTTCGATCGCGCGCTGCAGCACGAAGTCCCCGATCGGCACGATGAGGCCAGCTTCCTCGGCGATGAACACGAAGCGCTCGGGCCGTACGTAGCCGTGGGCCGGATGCTTCCAGCGCAGCAGCGCCTCGAGCGCGATCACCCGCTGCGATTCGATGTCGACGATCGGCTGGTAATGCACATCGAGCTGCCGGCTCTGCAGCGCGGTGCGCAGACTCGACTCGATGGCGATGCGCTCCTTGAGCCGTTTGTCCATGCTCTGGCTGAAGAGCTGGAAGTTGTTGCGGCCGCGGTCCTTCGCCTGGTACATCGCGGTGTCCGAGTGGCGCAGCAGCTCACCCATGTCGGCGCCATCATAGGGATAGAGGGCGACACCGATACTGACTGTGGTCACGAGCGTGCGCCCGTCCACTACCATCGGTGCACTGAGCGCGCGGTTGATGCGCGTCGCCGCATCGTTCACCTGTTCGGTGCTCTTGATGCCGCGCATGACCACCACGAACTCATCGCCCCCCATCCGCACCACGAGGTCATCGGCCCGCATGGTCGAGCGCACTCGCTGGGCGACCGTCTTCAGCAGCTTGTCGCCGGTCTCGTGACCGCGCGAGTCGTTGACGTGCTTGAAGCGGTCGAGGTCGAGAAACAGTACGGCGAGCACGGTGCCGTTCTTTTTCGCTTCCTCGATCGCATCGGGAAGGTGCGCGGCGAGGTACAGGCGATTCGGCAGCCCGGTGAGGTGGTCATGGTGGGCGAGGTGGTCGAGCTGCTGGTGCTTTTCCAGCAGCTGCGTCTCGACCTTGCGGCGGATGGTCACATCGTGCACCGCCACTGCCAGCAGCTGGCGCCCGTCCACCTCGATGCGGTAGCAGGTTGCTTCGACGTTGCGCTCGGAGCCGTCCGCGCAGCGCTGGCGCATCTCGAGCGGCGCACGCGAGGTGGCATCCTGAAGCTTGAGGATCAGCCCCCGGCCTTCGACGCCCTCGACGCTGAAGATGTCGCTGAACTTCAGCTCGCGCAGTTGCTTGAGCGTGTAGCCGAGGTTGCGCAAGGACGCGGGGTTACCCGCTACCCAGCGCATCGTGGCGGGATCGAGTGCCATGGCAGTCGTAGGCCACTGCTCGAACACCGCCAGGTGTTGTTCGTCGTAGTAGGGCGATGCGGTCTGGCGAAGCCGTAGCCGCCACAGCAACGCGAGGGCGATCGCTGCGCAAGCGAGCCCGGCCAGCACCCCGACCGCAAATGCCAACTGGTTCACACTTTGCCCCGCCAATGTCTCATGAAGTGTGGCGGAACCGCCCCGGGGGCGCCGTGCGCTATGCACAGTTTGAGTGGGCAGTGCACGATGAACCTGCACAGGTGCACGCACGAGTGACTCGCGGATTAAGTCCCCAACGGGTCCGGCGAGCGGCGCGCGCCCAAATCGCCGCTTAAGCAGACTCGAAGCTCACCTCGCACAATGCGCCACGCGCGATCTCGTCCTGGTTCGCAGCGACGATCACGGCGTTCTCGCCGAAGGTGAGGCCGCGCAGCGTCTTGTCGAAGCGGAACTGGCGCAGCACGGGTGCGGGATCGGTGGATGGCTCCCCCGTCTGCTGATCGATGGAAGGTATGGTGCAGCGGGTGCAGGGCTTCACGAGACGCAGGGTAATCCCACCGACGGTGAGCGCATCGATCCGGTCCTCTGACCAGGCCGGCAGCCCCTCGAGCACCACGTTCGGACGGAAGCGATCCATCGGAATGCGCTCCGGCAGGCGCGTGTTCAGATCGTCGAGTGAGGCCTGGTTGCACACCAGCACCGGAAAACCATCCGCGAAGCCCAACGGGGCGGGCAGCGGGCCGGCGAAGGCCGGATGGGCGAATCGCTCGACCTGTGCCGGTACCCGCACGAGCCGCGCGGATTCGCCTGCGATGCGGCTCGCCCACTCCGCCGCAGCGCCTCCCTCGTCGAGCCCCACGCACGCATCCCGGTGCACCCTCACGGACCGGCGCTCGCCGCTCGAGACACGCGGCAGCCGTAAGCGAGGCAGATCCGGCGCATCGAGCCACAGCTCATCCGCATCCGCATCGAGCTGGGGAACGACGCGGGCGAGCTGCGGGTGAGTGCGCTGGCTCAGAAAAACGCCGCGCGCGTTGATCAGCATCCACTGCCGATCCCACTCGAAGCCCGTCGTGCTCACGCGCACCCGCGCGCAGCTGAGCGCGCGTGCGGACTTGAGCGGGTACACGAAAAGACCCGCAATGGTGGCACTGGCGAGCATGGATCTCTGCACCTGCAGGCAGCTCTTGAGCGTGCGGCGAGAGGCAGTCTGCCATATGCTGCAGCACCCGACACCTCCGCAGGCTCGGCATGCGTGCGAAAAAAACCTCCCGACGAACCGCTCCCGGCGTGACGGGACTGGTGCGCACGGCGGTGACGGCCATGGTGAGCGCCAGTGTTATCTTCGGTGGACCGTCGGCGCAGAGCCGCACGCAGAAACCGCCGCTTTACGGACGCCACTGGATGGCGGTCACCGGCAAACCGATCGCTGCCACCGCAGGTGCGAAAATTTTCGATCAGGGGGGCAACGCGGTGGACGCGGCGTGCGCCATGCTCGCAGCCGCCGCGACGGCCTGGACCACGCTCTCCTGGGGCGGAGAGACGCAGGCACTCATCTATAACCCGAACACCGGCAAGGTCATCGCGATCAACGGCCTCGGTGTAGCCCCTACGGGCGCAACTCCCGATTACTTCCATAAGCTCGGCATGCGCTATCCACCCGAGTATGGGCCGCTCGCCGCAGTGACGCCGGGCACTCCGGGCGGTCTCATGACCATGCTCGCCGAGTTCGGCACTCTGAGTCTCGCCCAGGTGCTCGGGCCGGCCATCGAGATGGCGGATGGCTTCCCGATGGACGAATCGCTCTCGGCCACCATCGAGCACTTCAAGGACAAGCTCAAGGAGTGGCCGGACTCCAGGCGCGTGATGCTTCCGCATCTCGGCAGTGCACACGAGGGACCGATGCCAGGAGAGATCTTCCGTCAGCCGGATCTGGCGGTGACGCTGCGCAAGCTCGTGGAGGCCGAAAAGCAGGCTCTCAAGTCCGGCAGGGACCGCAAGGCCGCGATCTATGCGGCCTACGAGCGCTTCTATCGAGGCGACATTGCGCGCGATCTCGTGGCGGACGTGCGGGCAGCGGGTGGTCTGTTCACGCTCGAGGATCTCGCCAACTGGAAGGTGCACCTCGAGGAGCCGGTGCACAGCAGCTACCGGGGGATCGAGGTCTACAAACTCAATGCCTGGGTGCAGGGCCCGGTGATGCTGCAGACTCTCAACATCCTCGAGAATTTCGACCTCAAGTCCATGGGCTACGACAGCGCCCGCTACATCCATACGCTCTATCAGGCGATGAATCTCGCGTACGCCGACCGTGACTTCTACTATGGCGACACCAGCTTTTCGCCGCCGCCGCCGGTGAAGGGTCTGCTGTCGAAGGATTACGCCCGCGCGCGCGCCCAGCTCATTCGGCCGGACCGCAACGACCCCGATGCACGGCCCGGCGACCCCTATCCCCACGAGGGAGGAAAGAATCCGTATCTTTCATACCTCGAGAACTGGCACAGCCGGATGCCCGCACAGCCCCCGGTAACCCTCGCGGAGTTCGATCGCACGTTCCGGCTCGGAACCACGAGTGTCGAGGCCGCGGACGAGAAGGGCTGGGCAGTGTCAGTGACACCGAGCGGCGGCTGGACTCCGGCGGTCATTGCGGGCCATACGGGGATCGGCCTCAGCCAGCGCATGCAGAGCTTCGTGCTCGATCCAAAAGAGAATCCCTACAACGTGGTCGAGCCTGGCAAGCGACCGCGGGCGACGCTGACACCCTCGCTGGCGCTGAAGCAGGGAAAGCCCTTTCTGATCTTTTCGGTGCAGGGCGGCGACACGCAGGACCAGAACCTGCTGCAGTTCTTTCTCAACGTCGTGGAATTCGGCATGACGGTGCAGGAGGCCACCGAAGCGGCGAACATCACCAGCTACCAGATGCGCGACTCCTTCGGCGATCACCAGTCTTTCCCGGGCCGGATCACGCTCAATACGGCGACCCCTTCCTGGGTGCGCCGCGAGCTCACGCGAATGGGCTACTCGCTCGAGTTCGAGGAGCGCACCTCCGGACCGCTGAACGCCATATTCGTCGACCGCGAGCACGGCACACTCTGGGGCGGCTCGAGCAACTACGGGCAGGACTACGGCATCGGCTGGTGAGACCTGTGTCCGCGGCCACTGTGACTGCATCCACAGTTCCGCGTGCCGAGAGCCCCGCATGCGGACGCCCCAGTTAACGTAGGACCATCGTGCCGCAGGTCTGCGAGGCAGGCGCGGGCTTCTTATGAAAGATTCGAAAAGCTTCGGATTCACACCCGGATCCCACTCCGGTTCTCCCGCGAAAGCTGCCTCAGGAGGCGCGAGACCCACTGGTGTGCCCGCGAAGCCGAGCGGCGGTCCGGTCTCATCCGGCAGGGCCGGCGCAGCCCGACCTGCCGGCCCTTCTCCGCGGCCCGCGGCCAGCGCACCGCCCAGGGGGCAAGCGAATCCCGGACAGTCGGGGCCGCAGACCGGCAAGGTGGTTCACGACGAGCGTGGCAATGCGGTGTGGGACTGGCTGAAACAGACCGGCCGCAACGCCATCGAGAGCACGACGCGGATGCTGAAGAAGCTCGAGTCGCCGGAGCTCGAAGTCGAGCAGCCGCATGAAGAGGAACTGCGCATTCAGCCCGACCGCGACAACTGCGCAGGCGGCGGCTACGACCCTTATAACCAACCCACCAAATCCCGGCGCACGCCCATCAAGTAGCACGGCCCGCGCCCTGCGGGCGGCCGCACTCGCACGCACCACCACGCACCACGACGAGCCGCGCTGCACTTCCGGCTCGAAGTCGAGCAGGAATGCGCGGCCCACATTCGGCGTGCACGGCGGCTACGGGTGATTTAGTCTTACCGCCCGGGCCAGGCGGCGGACACACGGAAGCACGCCCGAGGCTCTCCAAGTCAGAGACTTCGACTGCCGGGTGCGAAGGCGCGCGGCAGTGTTTGCGAACAGAGGAGTGTTCATGGAAGCCAGAAAGCTCCGCCAACCCGATTCGGAACCCTTCCAGCTGTCATTGCGGATCCGTCATCCCTCGCTCGATCCCGAGGAGCTGTCCCGCGAGCTGAATATCGAGGCGGCGCATTGCTTTCGCGCCGGAGACCCGCGTGCCTCGCGCAGCGGCATCGCCTCAGTGCATCCCGAGAGCTACTGGCTTGGCGCACTCAATACGGCAAGCTGGCCGGTAGATGTCAGCTTCCCGGGAGTGGTGGAGCGTGTGCCCGCGAGCGAGGAGGAGCGCATCGGTGTTGTCGCGATGCGCAGCCTGGGTTGGATATTGTCACTCTCCACGCGCTTCTTCAGCGCGCACGCCGCCACGCTGCGCCGTATCCGTGCCGAAGGCGGACAAATGAGCCTGTTGATTACGGCACCCGTCGGGAGTCTCAGCGGCTTCAGCCTCGCTCCGGCGGTCAGTCGGGTATTCAGCGAGCTCGGCATCACGCTCGAGTTCGAATTCACGACGGACTGAAAGGCTCGTGCCTGCGGGGGCTGCTCAATCGCGGCCGAAGATTGCCCGCATGCGCTGCGTGTCGCCGTTCGGCTTGCGGATCTCGACCTCGCGCCACTCGCGATCTGGTGACTGTGGCATGGCCAGAATCGCCCGTCGCGCCTCGGCCAGGCGGTGCTTGAGGAGCGGTTTCAGCGCATCGAGCGCCACGACTGCGTTCTTCTCGTGCTCCGTCTCGGCGAGCTCGGTGTCGCAGTAGGCGCGGAAATATTCGCCGTACCACTCTTCGTACAGCTGCAGCGGCTCGTTGAAGGCGGCATCCTGCATGAGGTGCTCACCGAGGTGATGCGTGCACAGATAGCTAGAGCTGCAGCGCACATAGTTACCGTGCTCGCGAAGCAAGGCATTGGTGTAGTCACGACAACCGTAAAAGAGTGCCAGGACACGGCGGCGCTTGGGCCCGGTGATCTGCCCCTCGCGCAGATACTCGAAGACTGCACGCCGGTGCACGAGGGCGAATACGGCGGTGCGCAGCGCCGTGATCTGCTGCGGCAGGCGCCCACGGTCGGAGATGGTGTGCATCAGGCGGGCGTGCTCGACCTCCCAGCGCTGGTAGGTTTCCGGGCACTCGAGCATGCGTCGCGCGATGGCATCTGCGGGCGTGTGCAGGTAGATGGACATCTGCACGCGCAGCTCCGACTCCTCCATGAGCCGTGCATGCCTATACGCGTGGACGAGCATGCGCCCCTTGCGCCCCCGACGACTGGTTCAATTCTCCGACCAACTCTGAAACTATCCCGCGCGAGTCTCCACGCTCGCGCGTTGCAGCGCAATACTCAGCCAACGTAATAGATACGGTGAAGGTTGTGCTTCATTACGCTCCCCGCAGGGAAATGGTGCAATAGCGCGACATGCCGCCGGCGCGAGCCACGCTGCGATACGCTTCGAGATCCCGCGGGAGCCACCATGACCGAAGCAAAAGACTATCCGCTCGGATATTCCGAGCAGGAGGCGCGACGCCTGGCGGAACAGGGGGCGCTGCTCGAGGAACTCACCGCACAGATGTTTCAGCGGGCAGGGCTGCGCGTGGGCATGAGGGTGCTCGACATCGGCTGCGGGGTAGGCGATGTAACGCTGCTCGCGGCCCGGCTCGTGGGCCCGAAAGGCGCCGTGCTCGGGATCGACCGGGCGGCATCTTCGGTGGAGACCGCTCGCAGTCGCGCGAATGTGCTCGGTACAGGCCACGCGCGCTTCGAGCAGGCCGAGCTCGATAGCTTCGACACGGAGCAGACCTTCGAAGTGCTCGTCGGCCGGCTCGTGCTGCTGTACCTCCCCGATCCCGCTGCCACACTCAGGCGCCTGTCGCGATACCTGCGCCCGGGAGGGATCATTGCCTTTCAGGAATACGACATTTCGGCAACTTCGCAGGTGCCGGCCGGTGACCTCTTCCTCGAGGTGCGGGAATGGCTGTTGTCGGCCTTCGCCGCCGCAGGTGCACAGCTCGACATGGGTACGAAGCTCTTCTCGACGTTCGTGCGTGCGGGACTTCCGCCTCCAGAGATGACGGCCGCGACACCGGTCGCGTGCGGACCCGCCACGGGGGGGTATGCATACGTGGCAGCCGTCCTTCGCAGCCTGCTGCCCTTGATCGAGCGAGCGGGCATTGCCACCGCCGCGGATATCGATATCGAAACGCTCGCAGTCCGGATGCGCGAGGATGCGCTCGCGCATGAGCGGGTAATGTATCTGCCGCGCGTGGTAGCGGCCTGGACGGCGCTGCCGGGCGCGCGGCCGGCATGATGGGCGCCGAGATTAGGCGATGGTGCCGACATATTGCGTCAACGTTGCGCGGCTGATCGGAGGCAGCGCCTTCGACCAACACCCGACTCCTTGATTTGCTGCTGACTCTCACCGCACAGCGCGAGCTGGCGCTGCGCGCCCTTTTGCATTGACCCCCCCGGACCCGCTTAGTACGCTACACAAACAAATCAGCCATATGGGGCGGCACGGGCGCGCCCGGGCAACCCCAGAGGACAGCGACATGGCCACCGTGCAACCGATCGTCGAGGACAGCAGCTCCTTCGTGCAGCGCGAGTATTCGTCAGCGGCCAAGCGGGCGCTCGCGCGCAAACCCGCGCTCTTCATCAACAACGAGTGGGTGTCATCGAGTCACGATGCGACGCTCGTCGTCGAAGATCCCTCCACGGGGCGCGAAGTCGGCCGCATCGTGGATGCCTCGGACGCGGATGTCGACCGCGCCGTTGCGGCCGCACGCGCCGCCTTCGACGACGGACGTTGGTCGAACCTGCCACCCAAGGCGCGCGAGCGCACGATCAACAAGCTCGCGGACCTGATCGAGGCACATGCGGCGGAATTCGCCGAGCTCGAGGCTATCGACAACGGCAAGCCGGTGGGCTTTGCGAAGATGATCGATGTCCCGGGTTCCGTCGATCACCTGCGATACATGGCGGGCTGGGCTTCCAAGATCGGCGGCGAGGTGATGGATCCGATGGGCATGCCGCGCGGTCAGGTGTTCAGCTACGTCGTGCGGCAACCGGTCGGTGTGGCGGCACAGATCATCCCGTGGAACTTTCCGCTGCTGATGGCGACCCTGAAGATCTCACCGGCGCTCGCCGCAGGGTGCACCCTGGTGCTGAAGCCCGCCGAGCAGACCTCCGTCACCGCGCTGCGCATGGCGGACCTGGTCGCGGAAGCCGGCTTCCCACCCGGCGTCAT
The DNA here is from genome assembly GCA_035639195.1 of Steroidobacteraceae bacterium. Lineage (GTDB taxonomy): Bacteria > Pseudomonadota > Gammaproteobacteria > Steroidobacterales > Steroidobacteraceae > 13-2-20CM-66-19. Next base: position 12,771 of record DASQYM010000049.1, on the reverse strand, counting down.
CAACGTGATCACGGGAAACGGGCACACCGCAGGGGCTCGCCTGGTGAGGCATCCGGACGTCGACAAGGTCGCGTTCACCGGCTCCACCGAGGTGGGCAAGATCATCAACCGCGATGCCACCGAGACGTTGAAGCGGGTAACGTTGGAGCTCGGCGGCAAGTCGCCGCTCGTGGTGATGGCGGACGTCAACGTCGATGAGGTCGCCCCGGCCGCAGCCGGCAGCGTCTTCTTCAACGCCGGGCAGATCTGCGTGGCCGGGTCCCGGCTCTTCGCGCACCACTCGATTTTCGACCGCGTGGTCGAAGGCGTCGCCAAGGCTTCGGCATTCTGGCGGCCTCGGCCCTCGCTCGATCCCCAGGCGCACATGGGCCCGCTGGTCTCGAAGGAGCAGATGGACCGCGTCATGGGCTACATCGAGTCGGGCAAGAAGGAAGGTGCCGCGGTGGTGGTTGGCGGTGATGCCGCAGCATCCAACGGTTACTACGTCAATCCGACAGTCATGGTGAACGTGAAGCCCACCATGAAGGCGGTGCGCGAGGAGATCTTCGGCCCGGTCATCGTCGCGCAGCGGTTCGATTCCGTAGAGGAGGTCGCTAAGGCGGCTAATGACACGAGCTACGGTCTCGCGGCCAGCATCTGGACTAAGGACGTGTCCGCCATGCACAAGCTGGCCGCGCGGATCAACGCGGGCACCGTTTGGGGCAACTGCCATGCGGTCATCGATCCGGCGCTGCCGTTCGGTGGCTTCAAACAGTCGGGCATCGGCCGCGAACAGGGCCGCGAAGGGATCCACGCCTACACCGAGCTGAAGACCGTCATCATCCAGCTCTAACGCCTGAAAGGTCTGAAGCCTCGAGCGCGCGGACGGCTCAGGCTTGAAAAAGCAACGGGGCCGAACCTTCCGGTTCGCCCCTGTGCTTTGGCGGGTCGGTTGCTGCCGCTACCAGCTCTTCTTCACCGTCAGCGACCATCCTAACGGTGCGCCGGGCGAGCCGGTGATGGTCCCCGAGCCGGCTCCTGTCAGGTCGAACTTTCCGTAGTAGTAGTAATGGTTGAAGAGGTTCGTGGCTTCGAGCGTGGTCTGCAGATCCTTCTTCGGATTGGTCCATATCAGCCGTGCGTTCGCCACCGTGAAACCGCCGACCCGCCCGTAGAGATCAGACGGTGATCCAGCTACGGCTGCGGTGTTGCTGCCAGTCTGCGGACCCTGGTACGCAGCATCGAAACGCGGCGTGAGGGTGCTGCCGTTACCCAGACGGAACTCATACTGGATGCCGACGTGGCCCTGCTGCTGTATGAATCCGATCGGAGTCCCGGAAAGTTGATTGATCACCGCCGGATCGCTCGAGCATCCGGTCACCCCGGCCGGGGGTGCGGGGACCACCTGTGGGTCCACGCATTGCCAGTCCCAGTGCAGATATGAGCCCGACAGGTCGATCTGCAGCCCGCCGAACGCCAGCGCGAAGATCTCGGCTTCCACGCCCCAGACGTGCGCGTCGCCGGCGTTCTGAGGCAGCGCGCACGGCCCCGGCCCGCCGTATTGCGGGCAGGAGAGCAACACGATCTGTGCGTCGGTGAAATCGTTGTAGAAGACCGCGGCATTGAAGCGGACATGACGGTCGAACAGGTCAGTCTTGAGTCCCAGTTCGTACGAGGTGAGCTTCTCCGGACCGAACGGGCGCGCCTGCTCGGCATTGAACGGACGCGGGCCGACGCCACCCGCCTTGTAGCCGGTACCCGCGGAAACGTAAGCCATCACCGCCGGGTTGAAGCGGTAGTCGGCGCTGAAGTGCCAGTCGGTCCGGTTGCCTTCGAAGACGGCCTGGCGCCCCGTGAGCGCCTGCACGGTACCGGGCACGGGGCCTGGCGGCAGCCCAGGGATATTCAGGGAATTCGGGCCGTCATACCCAGGACCGTAAGCGGCACCTACCGGATCGACGAACGGGTTGATCGTGATCCCGTCGAAGTTATAGCGATAGTAGGTGTAGCTCTTGTAGTCCTTCGTATAGCGCACACCCCCCGTCACGGACAGCGCGTCGGTGATGTCCCAGAACAGCGTACCGAAAGCGGCCTTCGATGTGGTCTTCACCGGGTCATTTCCGAGGAACTGCAATGGGTAGATTGGGCACGTCGGCGTATTCAGCCCGAAGAATGGCGGCCCGGCGCATACCGGCCCCGGGACGCCGATGGCCACGTAGCGGATATCCTGCAGCGTGTAGTAGGTCGTCTTCTCGTCGGAGTAGTAACCGCCTACCGTGGCACGCAGCGCCTTGGAGAAATCGATATTCAGCCGCAGCTCCTCGCTCCAGAACCAGTGATCGAGGATGTTGTTGCCGAACTGCGTCTGCGCCGGGGACAGGTCGCCGTCGATGCTGAACGAGTTGTTCCAGTTGTGATAGCCGGTGATCGAGTTCACCTTCACTGCATCCGTGATGCCCATGTTGAGGTTGAGTGCGAAATCATAGGCATCGAAGACGTTGAGCTGCTGGCCGGATGAGGCCGCCATGGGAAAGCCCTGCAGGGGCGGGATCAGCCCAGCGACGTAGGAGCCGGCAGCATTGCCGAGCGTGGTGTAGTTGCACCACTTGCCGCACAGGAAGCGCGAATCGAACGGCAGGCCATTCGGCGTGTTCACGTTGGGATTCGCGTTGTTACCGTACAGCAGCACCTCCGCGCCGTTGTTGTGAGCGTCATGGATATAGTCGGCGCTGAGGAGTGCCTCGAAGCGCTCGGACGGGACGAAACGCAGCGCCGCGCGCAGCGCACGGTAGCCGACATCGCCTAGCTGGTACTCGTCGCACTTGATGCCGCCGACGGAGGGCATCGCCCCGGCGGTGGTATGGGCACAGTCGTAGTTGAACACATCGACGTAGCCATCCTGGTTGGCGAAGGTGCCGGCTATGCGCGCGAACAGCACGTCGGTGAGCTTGAAGTCTGCCGCCCCGCGCAGCTGCAGCAGATTGCGGGTGCCGTACGTCGCCGTCACGTAGCCATCCCCGTCGCCCGTGGGCTTCTTGGTCACGAAGCGGATCGCGCCCCCCTCGGAGTTACGACCCTCGAGCGTGCCTTGCGGTCCGCGCAACACTTCCACGCGCTCCACGTCCATCAGGTCGAAATTCGCTCCGGTCAGACGCGGGTAGTAGACGTCGTCGATGTAGAGGCCGACACCGGGCTCGAACGCGGGATCGAAGTCGGCCTGGCCGAAGCCGCGGATAAAGGCGGTCACCGATTCACCGAACGCGGCGGACTGCTGGCGGAACGCCACGCTGGGCGCGTTGGTCAGGACATCCGAGAGTCTCTGCGCGCCCTGCTCCTCGATCTGCTGCGAGGTGATCGCGGTGATGGCGATCGGCGTGTCCTGCAGTTTCTCCTCACGGTATTGCGCGGTTACCACAACCTCCTGGAGCTGCACGCCCGGCGCCGTCGTGGGTGCGGCGTCTGCCGCCAGGACGAGTCCGCCGACCAGGGTGCCAAGCGCCGCAAAGCCGCTTAGCCCACACCACCGCAAGTGGGAAATCCGGCGCCGATTAGCCTCCATCTCACGTCCCCCCTCTCGTTGCCCATCATTGACGACGCGCTATTGGAATGCCCTTTTATTTTTTGTAAGTAGAACAAACAACTTGGTCGTTTGCAAGACATACGATTTCGGGGTCGTGGCGCCCACACAACGCTTGGCGGCCGCCACCCCTGGCATGTCGAGCTGCCCTCAGGCCCTGACGGCGCGGCCCGATCGAGCGCTCACGCTTCCATCGCCTTGGAGGCCAGCGCTACGCCGAACCGCGGATGCGCAAAGTGCATCGGCACATCCTGCCGGTGCGGCCAGGTGCGACGTACCGCGGCGGCCGGGAGCAGCGCGTCCGGTCCGTGCGGGTCGGCCGGATAGGTCTGCGTGGCGGGCTGCAGATGCGCGACGGTCTTCGACCAGCCCTGCTCGTATTCCGCCTGCCACTGCATCATGTAATCGAGACGCTTGATCTTCCACACGTCGCGCTCGCGGACATAGTCGTTCTCGTACAGCCCCGCTTCGAAGAACTGCAGCGGCAGGCCCGGCGGCTTGTATGGTCGGGTCTCGTGGCAGCCACCGAGGAGCAGTCCGCGAAAGCGGCCTTTCGCCGTGCGCCGATCCGGCGCTACGGTGATGATGTCCTGCATCTGGAAATGGTCAAGCAGGAAGCCGTCGACCGGTCCATTCACTCCCTGCGTGAAGTAATTCTGAAACCATGTCCCATAAAGACGGCGGACGCCCGCATGTCCGCGGTATTCGCCGGAAAGGAAAACGACGACGCCGTCCTCTGCGAACAACCCTACGATATCCTCGGCCCGATTGAAGTCGCAGTAGTAGCCATAGGCCCAGTGCAGGCGGCGGATGGCGTTGATGTCCTCGAGCTCGTCCACGCGATGTTCCAGAGTAGCGAGCCTTGCTTCGAGGTCGGACACGGGGCACCTCCGTCGTTGGCTCAAACCTAACAAATGTTGCCTAGCGAGGCGAGCGAGGAAGACCGATGGACTTCACAGGCAAGACTGCGCTCATCAGCGGCGGCGTGTCCGGCATCGGCTTCGGCATTGCGCGCGCCTTCGCGGCCGCGGACATCAACCTCGTGCTGACCTACCGCAATGCCGAGTATCGGGAAGAGGCGTCGGAGTGGTTCAGGCAGCAGCGCCGCCCGCTACCGCACTTCATCATGCTCGACGTCACCGACCGTGAGCGCTGGCTCGAGGTGGCCGAGGAAGCAGGCCCGGTGCACATCCTCGTCAACAACGCCGGTGTCAGCGTGTTCGGCCCTACCGATGCGGCAAGCTACGCCGACTACGACTGGATCATGGGCGTGAATTTCGGCGGGGTGGTGAACGGGCTCGTGACCTTCATCCCGCGCATCAAGGCTCAGGGCGAGGGCGGACAGATCGTGAACGTGGCCTCCATGGCCGCATACCTGCCGGGGCCGCAGGCCGGAATTTACACGGCGAGCAAGTTTGCGGTGCGCGGCCTCACCGAGTGCCTGCGCTTCAATCTGGCGCCGTACGGAATCGGCGTGTCGCTGATGTGTCCGGGCCTCACCCGCACCAACGCCTGGGATTCGGCTCTCAAACGCCCCGCCGGTTTCGCGGCCTCGGGCTTTGCACCGGCCGAACGCACCGAGCTGGAGCGTTTCGGTCAAGCGTTCGAGGCCGGCATGGATCCACTGGAGGTCGGGCAAAAGACTCTGCGCGGCATGAAGGAAAATCGGCCGGTGATCTTCACCCATCCAGAATTTGCCGATGACTTCGATGAGGTCCACCGCGCGTGCCGCGCGGCCCTGCCGCAGGAGGCGGTACCGGAGGAACGGCTGCGCATCGAGCGGCTGCGGCGTGCAGCCCTGCGCGCGGCGGCCGCGGGCAAACACATCGAGCTCGATGACCTGACCTGAGCGCGCCCGCGGCGCGGGCGCCCGGGAGGCGCCAGCGGCGCCGATGCGACTCTCGTGGCCGGCACGAGCAGCGGCCGGCCTGCAGGCGCAGCCTCAGAACATCCCGTTGTTGTTCGCGGATTTCTCCGGCACCGGCTGCGCGACGTCCCAGTGCTCGGCAATCTTGCAGCCCTCGACCCGGAGGATGTCGACGATCGCGAGTCCCCGCTCCCCCGGGGTGAAGACACCGTGCGAGTGCACGGCGACCAGGTTGCCGTCGGCGATGATGCGCTTGATCGAGTAGTGGATGTCCGTGTGCGACTTGAAGAAAGGCTCGAGAAAGGCGATCGCCGCATCGCGGCCGGTCTGCGCCATCGGATTGTGCTGGATATAGCCCGGCTCCACCCAGGTCTCGAACGCCTCGCGCACGCGCTTCTCGAGGTAGAACTCGTTCATGAACTTGGTGACCACTTCCTTCGGCTTGAGCTTGCACTCCTCCGAATGAGCGAGAGCCGTGGCCACGGTCAGCGTCGCGGTGAGCAGGATGACGGACGAGCGCATGCGAGTCTCCCTTTTGTTGCGTCATGAATGATCAAACTCGGGCGGCGGCGATGTCGGCGCCGGCGCGCAGCGCGCGCAGTTTCTTCCAGGTTACTGCGGGATCGATCTTGCCGTAGCCGGCGAACGTACCGAAGCCGCAGTCGGTGCTGGCGATCACGCGTTCGACGCCGACGATGGCGATGAAGCGCTCCAGCCGTTGTGCAATGAGCTCGGGATGCTCGACGCAGTTCGAGCGCGTGTCGATCAGCCCCGGCGCGAGCACCTTGTCCTCGGGAATCCTGGCCCCCGCCCAGACCTTCCACTCGTGCTCGTGACGCGCGTTGGCCGCCTCGAACAGGATGGTCGCCGGGCGAGCGCGCAGAATGATGCCGAGCACGCGCTCGAGCGGGATGTCGTGGTCGTGGGGACCCTCGTAATTGCCCCAGCACACGTGCATGCGCAGCTTCTCCGGCGGAATGTCCGCGGTGGCGGCATTCAGCGCGTCCACATTCGCCGCGGCGATCTTCAGGAACTGCTCCTCCGTGAAGTCCTGGTAGCCGGTGTGACGCGCCATCGCGAGGTCCGGGCAGTCGAGCTGCAGCTGCACGCCGCTCGCCGCGATGGTCGCGTACTCGGGCCGCATGGCGCTCACGAGATCGGCCAGATACGCCTCGTGGCTCGGATAGTAGGCGTTGGGCTGAAACGCGGTGATCAGGCCCGGCGACGCGGCATTCAGGAACCCGCGGACACTGCGGCCCGCGAGAGCGCGCGCGAAACGGCGGATGTCCTCATGACAGGGCTCGAGATCCCTGAGGTGCACTGGCCCGACACAGCTCGCGCGCACGAACTCCTGCTCGCCCATGATGAGCGCGAGCTTCCTGCGCAGCTCCGGGAGCTCCGCCAGGTCGAGGGCGGGCTTGCGAGTGACATGGCCGCCGAAGCCGTCGAGCCGCTCCTTGACGTAGGTGGAATATCCGATCTTGCCGAGCTCGCCATCGCTCACGATCGAGATCCCGGCGGCTTCCTGCTTCGCCACCGCATCCTCGACCGCCGCCTGCAGGAGCCGCTCGAGCGCCGCCGCATCGTAGGGCTTGCCCTGGTCGCGCTCGAGCAGCAGCGGCACCAGCTCATTCCCGCGCGGCAGGCTGCCGACGTGCGTTGTCAGGATATCCGGCATGAATGTCCTGTTGCCTTTTGTAGGCAATACATACAAATATGTCGCAACCGGGTGCGCTCGCGCAACCGCAGCGTCCGCGTGCACAGGGGGATTCATGAACGACATTGCCGCATTGACGGCGCGCATCGAGAAGCTCGAGCACGAGCTTGCGATTCAGCAGGACATCCACCAGATCCGGCGCCTGCAGTACACCTACGGCTACCTCATCGACAAGTCGCAGTACAACGAGGTGGTGGACCTGTTCGCTGGCGACGCCGAAGTGTGGTTTCTCGGTGGTATCTACAGAGGCAAGGCGAGCGTCCGGCGCCTGTACATCGAGCGCTTCCAGAAGCAGTTCACCCAGGGACACAACGGCCCGCGCTACGGCTGGCTGCTCGATCACCCGCAGATGCAGATGGTGATCGATGTCGCGTCCGACCGGCGAACGGCGAACGTGCGCGGACGCTCGATGATGCAGGCCGGATTACATCAGACGGCCGCGGGTCAACAGCGAGCCTGGTGGGAGGGTGGCATCTATGAAAACTCGTACGTGCGCGAGAGCGGGGTGTGGAAGATCAAGGCGCTGCGCTACTACCCATTCTGGCACGGCAGCTTCGCCGAAGGCTGGCCGAAAACCCCGATCGATTTTGTGCCTATGGCGAACACGATCTACCCGCAGGATCCTCTCGGACCGGACGAGCTCATGAACCCGCAGCCGCGGCTGTGGCCCGCGACCGATACGGTGCCCTTCCACTATCCACATCCGGTGACGGGCAAGCCGATCGTGCTCGACAACAGCCGCGCGCGCGAAGGCTTCAAGGATGCGTGAGGACGGGGCCATGAGCGACGCGGCCGCTGAAGTCGAGTCGAAGATCGACTACCTGGTGCCGACTTCGCGCATCAACCGCCGCTTCTGGGCCCCGGGGCGGGAGCTGAACACGGGCATCTATGCACCCTACCCCGTCATCATCCGCAACGCGCGCCTCGCCGGACCCTTCACTCTCGATGGGCACGGTTTCTGCCTCGCTCAGCATCACACCGCAATCGGCGACTGGCAGAACCAGTACGCGCCCGACTCGGCCTATGCCGCAGAAGTTGCCGAGGTCGCAAAGCGTTTGACCGGTGCGGACGTGGTGATACCGCTCGGTGGCATGCTGCGCGATTCCGCGGCAACGAGTCCCACGGTGCAGCCACCGGCCGCGGAGGCCCACGTCGACTTCACCGAGCGTTGCGCGGAGCGTCGTGGCGCGGCGCTCTACCATCAGGCGTACCCCGAAGGCTCAGGTTACCGGCGCCTCATCGGCTTCAGCCTGTGGCGCGCATTGTCGGCGCCGCCGCAGGATATGCCGCTGGCGCTGTGCGAGGGCCGCTCGGTGCGCGATGATGAAGGCACGCACAACACCAAGGTCGACGTGAGCGAAATCCCCACGGGAGATGCGCTCTTTGCGCCGATCGCCGGCGAAGAGGACATGGTCGCCGCGAGCATCTTTCATTACTCGCCCGGGCATCGCTGGTGGTACTTCCCGGATATGCAGCCGGATGAGGTCATCTTCATCAAGCTCTACGACTCGGATCACTCCAAGGCCTGGCGCTGTCCGCACACGGCCTTCCGCGATACCACGCGTCCCGGCGCCCGGCCGCGCCGCTCGATGGAGTTCCGGGCGATGGCGTATTTCTCAAATCGCTGACGCAACGCTCAGCTCGCCGCAGCGAGCTGCACCGCACTGACCCACCAGCCATGCACCTGCGGCCGCAGGCGGTGCGCAATGGGCACGCGGGCGATGGGGCCCGCAGCGATGTCGCCGGCGTCGAGAATCCACAGCGCGTGAGCGAAATCGGATTCGCCCGTCTGCCGGTCCACGATGGTGAGCAGCCACCCTTCGTGTCCGGATCGGGAAGACGGCACGTGCACCGGCTCGCTGAGGCAATGCCCGGGAGGCAGCGCCAGCGCCTGCGGCGGCCGGCCGGTGAAATCGAGCCGCAGCAGCGTATTGAACATCACGCCCACCGGGCCGCCCGCCACGGGCGGCCCCTGCATTTCGGGGTTCATGGTGAGCATCCATCCGTGGCCGTAGGGACGGCCGCAACTCGCGGCTGGAATCACCGGTAGATCCCCGGGCGGACCGATCGTGGTCTCGTGCACGCAGTCCGAGTGACCGCGCAGGTCGATGCTCCAGCGCGCCAGGCGCGCACCCGTGTCCCCCGGCGCCACGTTGAGACCTGAGGCCCGCTGAATGAAGGGAAAGGCATTTACGTTCGCAAGGCACTGGTCGAGATGGATGCGGCCGCCCGCGTCCTCGAACGCGTTCATCATGTGATAGCACGACGCGCCCTTCGGACCTCGGAGCCAGCGCAGCTCGGCGACCGATCCGTAACGCGGCATGACGCCGACCCAGCTGTCGCGCTGCAACTCGTGCACCCAGTGATCGCCACCCGCCCTCAGGCGCTCGAGATCACAGGTCGTCGGATAGATTGGAAAGAGCGCGTAGCGCTCGGTGACGGTGAAGTCGTGCATCATCGCGCAGTAAGGGGCATCGAACCACTGCTCGCGCATCAGGTTGCCGTGGGCATCGGCAGTGCAGTAAGACACCCTGGTCGAGCCGAGCCCATCGGCCTCGTAGCCGAAGAAGAAGAGCTCGCCCGTCTGCGGGTCGATGCGCACGTGTGCCGTCATCGTTGCACTCTCGAGGCGTCCGCCGAAATCGTAGCGGCCGAGCGTGGTGAGGGTATGCGGATCCACACGATATGGGCGTCCATCCTCCTTGGTCATGAGTAAACGCCCGGCGTGCCACACCGGCGTCGTGTTGGCGACCGTACGGTCGAGGCCGGCGGCCTCGGGCCTGTCGGTGAACGGATTGCGGTACTTGCCGAACAGCGCGCGGCCGGCGCGCACCTCGGCCCGATGCCGCTCGGTCTCGACATAGCGCACGGCGAAGCTGAGGTTGCCGGGCGCAATGCGCAGCGCGGACACCATGCCATCGCCCGAGAGCACGGCAGCACCATCTTCGATGTAGGGCGGAAAGGCAGGATCGGGAATGGCGCGGAAGAACGTGCCCGCGATCTCGGTTGGAACGCGTCCTTCGACCGGCAGCGCGGGCAACTCGTACTCCGCGCCGATCGGTGTGTTCAGGCCGGTGAACTCCGGTGTATTCGGAAAGCGGCGCACGGCGTCCCCCATCAGGTTGACATGATCAGACGAACCACAACGCGAGCGCACGCATCTCGATGCTTACCCGCGGGGGCGCGTCCGGCAGGCATGCCTCGTGATCGAAGGCCACGTGCGGCACGCAGTGCGCGCGGCTGCGATCGCTGTCGTGGGTCTTGAAGATCAGCGCCTCATCGCGCTGCATGTCGGAGAACCAGTGCCAGCGATGCGCGGCGGCATGGGCCAGCAGCAGGCCCTCGAAGGACCATTCCGGATTACCCGGCGAGTCGAACACTGCATCCGCCGCGATGAGATCGGCAGGCTCGATGCTGCGCGCATCGGCCACCGCGAGCGGCACGTCCTGCGGCGGCATGGAAAGCGCGCGCCAGATGTTGTAGTGCACGAAGCGCCCGAGGGTGCGGCCCGGCGGTGCGGCGCGCTGCGCGAACACCGCGGCCGTGGCATCGCTCACATCGACGTGCGCGAAGCGTGCCGGGCGCGAGTTATCGAGCCTGCCCGACTGTGGCGCGCGCTCGCTGAAGCGCAGGATGCCGGGGCTCGTAACCAGCACCAGATCGGCGCCCGACAGGCGCTGCACCAGAGCGACGATCTCCGGGCGGTAAATGGCTTCGACCGCCGTGCGATCGGTGAAATCAGGGACCGCACTGCGGTGGGTGACGAGCGTGAAGCCCGCGTCATCGAGCGTGGGCGTCAGCGCACGCGCGTCCGTCACGTCCATCGCGATAAGAGTAAGGTCGAGGAGGTCGCGGCTGTGATCGTTGGCGTAATAGCGTGGCCGCGGTATCGAGCGTCCCGCATAGGCAATCATCGCGCGCGTATCCACCTCGCTCGCCTCAGCGGCCTGAGCCGCCGGCGACGGCGGCCCGAGCTTCGCCCTGCCACAGCGCCATCAGGACCGGTAGCACCAGCGGTCGCAGCTTCTCGGGCACCCGCTCGAGGAGCTCCGCTTCGTGAGCCGCCACCACGCGGCGCGCCCGCTCGAGCAGCAGGCCTCCGCGGCTGGTCAGCTCCAGCGCCTGCGAGCGACCATCGACTTGCCGCCGCCGGATCACCCCGAGCCGCTCCAGCCGGGCTACGAACGGCACCATGTTGGCGCGCTGGATGTCGAGCACCCGGCCCGCCTGGCTCTGGGTGATGCCGGGGCGAGCCTCGACCAGCAAGAGCAGAGCTACCCCGGCGTGCCGCAGGCCGAGCGGTGCAAGCCGAAGATTGAGCTCGGCGAGCGCAGCCGAGGAGGCGCGCTGCAGGAGATAACCGCAAAGCGTAATCAGAGGATCCTTCATGCGTGCGCTGCGCACGGTGTGGTTGTCGCCACTGCTGCCTCGGATTATACTGTTATATACCATAGCAATCGTAATGGCAGGGCATGAGCGAACCCGCCGAAGCCGATACGGTGTCCGTGGAGGTCCGGGAAGGCATCGCCTGGCTGAAGTTCAATCGGCCGGACAAGCGTAACGCCATGAGCCCGCGGCTGAACCGGCAGATGCTGCGCGTCATCAACGAGCTCGAGTTCCGCGACGATGTGGGTGTGCTGGTGCTCGCTGGTGAGGGCACCTCCTGGTCGGCCGGAATGGACCTCAAGGAGTACTTTCGCGAGACCGAGGCGCAGGGCCTTGCAGGCGTACGCCATTCGCAACGCGAAGCGTATGCCTGGTGGGAGCGGTTGCGCTGGTACCAGAAGGTAACTATCGCGATGGTGAATGGCTGGTGTTTCGGCGGCGCCTACGGGCCGCTCTTTGCCTGCGATCTCGCCTTCTGCGCCGAAGAGGCGCAGTTCGGCCTGTCGGAGATCAACTGGGGCATTCTCCCCGGTGGCGGTGCCACCAAGGTGGCGGTCGAGCTCATGCCGATGCGCACGGCGATGTATCACGCGCTGCTCGGTGAGACGCTCAGCGGTCGGCAAGCCCAGGCCGCCGGCCTCGTCAACGAAGCGGTGCCGGCCGAGCGGCTTGCGGCGCGCGTGACCGAGGTGGCGAAACAGCTGCTCAAGAAGAACTGGCAGACGCTCAAGGCCACCAAGGACGCGGTGCGGCGCGTGCGCGAGATGACCTACGACAACGCGCAGGACTATCTGATTCGTGCTCAGGAGGCGCTCAACTGGCACGATAAGTCCGACGGTCGCCACCGCGGCATGAGTCAGTTCCTCGACGAGAAGTCGTACAAGCCGGGCCTCACCCACTACGACAAGGACAAGTGACGCCGCCGTCGCGCGGGCGGCGCCGGGGTCAGTCGGCGTCGCGCACTCTCAGTGCTAGCAGCGTCAACGCCGCCAGCAGCGAGCCGCACGCCATGAGCAGCGCCACGCTCTTGACCGCGAGGCCGGCGTTGAGCAGGTAACCGGCAATGACCGGTGCCAGCATCGCGCCGCCGCGCCCCACGCCGATCGCAAAGCCAGTTCCGGTTGCGCGCACATGTGTCGGGAACACCTGCGCGAACAGCAAATAGAAGCCGGCGATCCCCGCATTGGTGAACAGGCCGGTGAAGGCGAGCGTCGCCTCGAGGTGGTTGACATCGGCGGCGCCATA
>DASQYM010000048.1:0-2153 GCA_035639195.1 Steroidobacteraceae bacterium | reverse complement strand
GAAGGGCTGGAGCGAGCACGCCTCGCAGGCGAGGCACGCCGCCTTCTCATGCCGGAGGAAATGGGCGAGGCGTTCAAGATGATGGCGCTCGGCCGCGATTTGGACGTACCGCTCGCGGGCTTCGCGCTGCAGGACCTGCGTCACCTGTTGTAGTGGTGCCACGCGCGATCTGCGGGCCGCTGGGACAGCCCCTGGCGGGCAAGCCGGTTAAGATGGCGCCCCGCACCCTCGCCAGCGAGATTCACGCCAGTGTCCGACACGCTCAACACCGTGATACTCGGCATCATCGAAGGCATCACCGAGTTCCTGCCCATATCGAGCACCGGCCATCTACTGATCGCGGAGCGTTGGCTCGGCGAGCGCTCCGAGCTGTTCAACGTCGCCATTCAGGCTGGTGCGATCGTCGCAATCGTATTGATCTACTGGCGGCGGCTGTGGAGTCTGCTGACACGGCTCGATGAGGCTGAGAACCGCGACTATCTCGCCAAGCTCCTGGTGGCATTCCTGATCACGGCGACGGGTGGGTTCATCGCGACGCGCCTCGGCTGGAAGTTGCCCGAAAGCGTGCTGCCGATCGCTCTCGCCACACTGATCGGCGGCTTTCTCATCCTCATCATCGAGTCCTACGTCGCGGGCCGGCCGCAGGGTGCGGTAGTCACCTGGCAGGTCGCCGTGTGGGTCGGAGCGTGCCAGATTCTCGCGGCGGTGTTTCCCGGGACATCGCGCTCGGCCTCGACCATTTTCGCGGCCATGCTGGCTGGCCTGACGCTGCGCCCGGCGGCCACTGAATTCGCGTTTCTGGTGGGTATCCCGACCATGTTTGCCGCGACCGGCTACGAGCTGCTGAAGGCGCGCGGCCACAACGCGGGAGAAGACTGGAATGCACTCGCGCTCGGCTTCCTGGTGTCGCTGATCGTCGCCTTCATCGCGGTCAAGTGGCTGCTGCGCTACGTCCAGTCGCACCGCTTCACGATCTTTGCGTGGTACCGCATAGCGCTCGGATCGGCGCTGCTGCTGCTGATTACCTCAGGTCTGCTGCGCTGAGGGCGGCACACCGGCGCGGGCCGACGTGGCCGCCGCAGGCGCCCGACCTCATGGCGGCGTGTGAGTCGTGCCGGCCCTGAGGGTCGCGATAGCGGCCAGACGCCGCCGGCGGATCTCCTCGCCGATCTCCACTCCCTCGAGACCGCGCCGCTCGTTCTCGGTGAGAGTCACACCCGCGGCCGCCGCCAGCGCTTGCCTGAGGTATCCCACCTGCGGATAGGGCGCCGCTTCTCTACCGGTGCGCCCGCGGGCGTCGGCTTCGCAGGCAAGCAGTAACTCGGCGAAGCGTTCCGGGCGGCGCAGCGCGTCGCAATTCTCCAGCAGCGTGAGCACGGTCGCCGGTCGCAACTCGAGAGCGCGATGTACCAATGTGTGGTAACGCGCGGTGAGAATCGCCAGCTCGCGGTGGCTGTTCGGTACTTTGAGACGATCGCACAGGTCCTCGATGAGCGGCACTCCGAACTCCTCATGGCCGTGATGACTCGGCCACGCGGATTTCGGAGTCTGCGCCTTGCCGAGATCGTGCATGAGCGCGGCGAAACGCACCATTCCCGCTGCGCCTTGAGTGGCGGCGTATTGCAGCGCCAGCATCACGTGCACGCCGGTGTCGATCTCCGGGTGCCAGCGCGGCGGCTGCGGCACGCCGAAGAGCGCATCGATCTCCGGATAGATCACCGCGAGCGCACCGCAGGCGCGCAGGGTCGCGAAGAATACCTCCGGGCGCGCCTCGGCGAGCGCGCGTTCGGTCTCCTGCCACACTCGCTCGGGGACCAGCGTGCGCAGCTCGCCTGAATCTGCGATGCGGCGCATGAGTGCCTGCGTTCCATCGGCGACTCGGAATCCGAGCGACGCAAAACGTGCCGCGAACCGCGCCACGCGCAGGATGCGCACTGGATCCTCGACGAATGCTTCCGAGACGTGCCGCAACAGCCGCGCGCCGAGATCGGCGCGCCCGTGGTAGGGGTCGATGAGCGTGCCGTTCTCATCCTCCGCCATGGCGTTGATGGTGAGGTCGCGGCGCCTGAGGTCCTCCTCCAGTGTCACGGTCGGCGCGAACTGCGTGGTGAAGCCGCGGTAGCCGGGGCCGACCTTGCGCTCCTGGCGGGCGA
>DASQYM010000047.1:0-8056 GCA_035639195.1 Steroidobacteraceae bacterium | reverse complement strand
GCAGGAGATCGTCGGTGAGCTGGTGGCCCGCTAACCGGCACCGCGTCCGGAGGCATCCGGGAGCTCCGGACAATCATGACCGGCAACACGGCCCGCCTCGCGCAGGCGCTCGCGTTGCAGCAGCAGGGTCGCCTGGCCGAGGCGGCTGCCCTCTGCCGTCAGGTGCTCGCCGGCGAGCCGCGCAACAGCGATGCCATGCACCTGCTCGGGGTTGCCGCCGCGACGGCGGGTGATGTTCCGCAGGCGCTGGCGCTGCTCGGTGCAGCCGTGCAACTCCAGCCGGGCAACGCCGCAATGCACGCCAACCTCGGCAGCGCGCTCGCACAGAGCGGACGCCACCTCGAGGCGGTCGGCTGTTATGACCGCGCGCTCGCCCTGCAGCCGCAGCTCGCCATCGCACATCGTGGCCGTGGCACCGCTCTCATGCACATCGGGAGGCTCGATGAGGCAGTGGCGAGCTTCCTCCAGGCGTTGCGGCTCGCGCCCGAGGACGATAGCTCGCACAACGGTCTCGGCGTAACGCTGGTACGTGCCGGACGGGCGGCGCAAGCACGGCAGCACCTCGAGCGTGCAGCAGCGCTCAACCCGGGCAACATCGAGGCTCACCACAATCTCGCCCTGGTGGACTCGGTGGCAGGGCGGCATCGCGAGGCGCTGGCCAGCATCGAGCGTGCGCTGGGGTTGCAACCGCAGAACGCGGCGTTGCACACGCAACGGGGAGTCGAGATGCTCACGCTCGCGCAACCACTCGAGGCGATCGCCAGCTTCCAGCGCGCGCTCTCGCTGCGCCCGCAGGAGGCACCCGCCCACCACAACCTCGGCGTGGCGCTGATCGGGCTCGGCCGTCACGAGGAGGCGCTTGTCAGTTTCGATCGCGCGCTCGAGCTCGCGCCACAGTCGCCCGCAACGCACCTGCTGCGCGGCAAAACCTGCCTCGCGCTCGGACGGCCCGCAGAGGCGCTCACGAGCCTCGACCGGGCACGTGAGCTCGCGCCGCAGGAGTTCACGGCGCATCTTGATCGCGGGGTGGCGCTCACGAGGCTGCGGCGTAATGAGGAAGCGCTCGCGAGTTTCGATCTCGCACTCGCCCTCGATCCGAAATCTCACGAGGCAGCCAACGATCGCGGCGCGGTCCTGGTACGCATGTTCCGCCCGGCAGAGGCGCTCGGTGATTTCGCGCGCGCTGTCGATCTGAAGCCCGATTACATCGAGGCTCACACCAACGCGGGCATCGCCCTGCGTGGGCTCGCGCGTCCCGAGGAAGCACTCGCGAGCCTCGACCGCGCACTCACCCTCAGGCCAGGTGATCCAACTGCGACCTGGTGCAAGGCGCTGCTCAAGCTCGGCGCCGGTAATTTCGGCGAGGGCTGGCCGCTCTACGAAGCGCGGCTCGAGCGTGAGCCCCTGCGGGGGCTATTGCGGAACTTCGACCAGCCGCGCTGGAGAGGCGAGCCGCTCGATGGCAAGCGGCTTTTCGTCTATGCGGAGCAGGGGCTCGGCGACACGCTGCAGTTCTGCCGCTACATCCCGCAGCTCGAGAAGATGGGTGCGCAGGTGACCCTCGAGGTGCAGACGGTGCTCAGGCCGCTGCTTGGCTCACTGCCGATGCGGGGCACGCTCATTGCTCGCGGCGAGCCGGTGCCGGAGTTCGATCTGCACATCCCGCTCGGCAGTCTGCCGCTGGCGTTCGGCACGGATCTCGCGACGGTTCCGGGCGGGGTCCCTTACCTGCACGCCGAGCCCCAGCCGGTGGGCAAATGGGCTGGACGCCTCGCATCCCTGCCGGGACTCAAGGTCGGGCTCAACTGGCAGGGCAACCTGCAGGCCGAGCAGCTCGCGGCACTCGAAGCGCGCTCCTTTCCGCTCGCCACGGCCGAGCCGCTGGCGCGGATCGCGGGGACGAGCCTGGTGTCACTGCAGAAGGGCGCCGGCTCCGAGCAACGCGCGATGGTCGAGTTCGGCAACGCCATCGCGCAACTGACCGATCCGCAGCACATGGGCCCGGAAGAGCTCGCGAGCGAGACCGCCGCGATACTGATGGGACTCGATCTGGTGATCACTGCCGACACCGCACTCGCTCATCTGGCCGGCGCACTGGGCGTACGTGTGTGGGTGGTTCTGCAGGCGGTGCCGGACTGGCGCTGGCTCACCGAGCGCAGCGACAGTCCCTGGTACCCCACCATGCGACTCTTCCGTCAGCGGGCGCTCGGCGACTGGTCAGAGCTCTTCGAGCGCGTCGCTGCCGAGTTGGCGACGTTGAGCGCGCGCTGACCGCATCAGCGACCGGGCAGGGTCATGGACGAGTCGAGCATGCGGACCGCTGAGGCGGCCTCGGTTTGCCCAGTGCTCCTGATATCCCGCTGGCTGTATCCGCGACCAATGGCTGCACAGTCACTTGCGATTCGCGAACCGGTCTCCACGCATCCCGGCTGCTGCTTGATGGACGCACTCACTGGAGTGGTTGCCACTCTGGGCGACGATGGCGTGCTGGCGCAGGCAATCAAGCACAGGCTCAAGCCAGCCGCCATGAGTGCCTTATCCAGTTCATTCAACATGAGAGCAATGCTAAATCCGCGCGGTCGCGGTCCGCAAGCGGGCGGACCGGTGCCGCGACACATGGTGCTACCATGCGCAGGAGTTTCTGAGAAGCGCTCATGGCTTCACCCGAACGCGCGCCGCGTACCCGACACTCAGGCCTGGCTGTCGTCACGATCCTGTCGAGCGTTGTCGCTGGCTGCGCTTCGTCATCCGGCGGGCATGCAGCGGCGACTAGCGCGCGACCGGCGTTCGGTGCCCCCGCACATGGCGCAACCATCGCGCGCGGCACGGCTGGGTGACTGTTCAGCGATCGAGATTTCCAACACCGACTCCCTGCCTTCAGCCGCAACTTCTCCGTGCCTTTTTCGTTGCGTGCGGCGGCCGTGAGCCACACAGTGGATGGCCGCAGCATCGCCTCATTTTGCCGGCGCCGCCGGGCCGCTGCCACCATCGAGCTCAGCCAGCGTGCCCTCAGCAGGCGGGCGCTCGGCACGAAGCCTGGCGCTCACGGCTTCCGCCTGTGCCATGACGCGCAGCAGGTTTGCACCGGCTACTTTGGCCAGATCCGTATCGCTCCAACCGCGCCGTGCGAGCTCCTGCAGCAGAGCGGGGAATCGATCGACCCCTTCGAGGCCGGTCGGGGTCTCGGGAATACCATCGAAGTCCGACCCCAGGCCGACGTGGTCGGCGCCCGCCACCTGGCGGATGTGTTCGATATGGTCGGCGACATCGGCCAGTGTGACCGGCGGCTTCGGATGAGCGGCGTCCCAGGACTTGAGTGCGGCGGCTGCGCGCTCAGGCTGACCGATGTAAAGGCCGCCGAAAGGTGGGCTGTTGTTGCGGGCTTCTTCAGCGCCGCGCTCCGCGTCCCACCGGCGCCTCGCGTCGGACACGTACGGAGGCGCGAAGTTGACCATCACGATGCCGCCATTCTGCGCAACCAAGCGCAGCAACTCGTCGGAGACATCGCGCGGATGATCGACCAGCGCGCGCGCCGAGGAATGCGAAAAGATGACCGGCGCCGCACTCACGCTGAGGGCCGCGCGCATGGTCTCTTCCGAGACGTGCGCCAGGTCGACCAGCATACCGAGGCGGTTCATCTCCCTTACCACCTCCTGGCCGAAAGGCGTCAGGCCATGGTGCCGCGGCGCGTCCGTCGCCGAGTCCGCCCAGGCGGTGTTGGTCGAATGAGTAAGAGTCAGGTAGCGCGCGCCCGCATCGTAGTAAGCGCGCAGCACGGCGAGCGAATCGTTGATCTGATGGCCTCCTTCCACTCCGATCAGCGCGGCAATGAGGCCGGCGCGGTGCAGCCGGCGGATGTCCACGGCGCTGTAGGCCATCGCCAGATCGTGGCTGTAGCGCGCACACATCGTCTTTACCAGGTCGATCTGCTCGAACGTCGCCTGCACCGCCTGCGGACCCTTCATCTCCACCGGGATGAACACCGACCAGAACTGCGCGCCGACGTGCCCGCGGCGCAGCCGCGGGATATCGGTCATGAGCGCGGGGCTACCTGCCGGTACCGGCAAGGTGGCCGTGATTGCGCTGAGATCGATCTTCCTCAGATCGCTCGCGAACCGCTCGCGGATTTCCCACGGCAGGTCGTTGTGCCCATCGATGAGTGGTGTCTGCGTGAGCACGCGCTCGATGCGCGCATCATCGGGCGGCTGCGGGCTGGCGGCCCATGCCGCGGCAGATACCAGCACCAGCGATATGAGCGCCACCATAGGCCGGCATCGCGCGCAGCTGCGGCGCGCGGTTCGAATGTCCGCCACTTTCCCCCCTTCTCTGTACAGGTTCTGTATCGGTAGGCTCAGCCAGGCACGACGCGCGCACAGGACCGAGTCCAGTCCTGCGGCCGTGCCCCGGGATTGTGCCAGCCGCACGGGCCCTCGAGCAGACTCTCGGCCTGCGGCGGCCCCCAGCTGCCCGGCACATACTCGAAAGGTGGCGGTAGGCCGTGCAGCACCGGGTCGACGACCGCCCACGCAGCCTCCACTTCGTCCTCGCGCGCGAAGTGTGTGGTGTCGCCGATGAGCGCTGCACTGATCAGCACCTCGTAGGCGCCCATGTCCTCGCCCTGCTGCTGCGCGACGAATAGCTCCACGTCGCGCCCCGTCATCGCGGGCCCGGGCTTCTTGGTGTGCGCCCCGAGCGCGATGGCGACATCGGGACCGACGCGGAAGCGCACGTGATTGGGCTGCTCGGGACCTGAGTCGCCGAATACGTTTGCCGGGGGCGCCCGCAGGTCGACCACCACCTCGGTGGCAGTCACCGGCAGGCGCTTGCCGGCGCGCAGACAAAATGGCACTCCGCTCCAGCGCCAGGAATCGATGGCGAGCGCCATCGCCGCGTAGGTCTCCACCTGCGAGTCGGCTGCGACCCCCGGCTCCTTGCGGTAGCCGCTGTACTGACCGCGTATCACCTCCGAGGCGGTGAGTGGACGTACGGCGCGCAACACCTTGACTTTCTCGTCACGCAGCGCCTCGCCGTCCACGCTGACCGGGGGTTCGAGGGTGAGCAGCGTTACGATCTGCATGAGATGGTTCTGCATGACATCGCGGATTGCGCCGGCTTCCTCGTAGAAGCGCCCGCGCCCCTCCATTCCGAGGGTCTCGGCCATGGTGATCTGCACGCTCGCGACGTAGTTGCGGTTCCATACCGGCTCGAGAAAGGAGTTGGCAAAGCGGAAATACAGCAGGTTCTGCACCGCTTCCTTGCCGAGGTAGTGGTCGATGCGAAAGATGCTCGATTCCGGAAAATGCGCATGCAGCACGCGATTGAGATCGCGCGCGGAAGCCAGGTCGCGCCCGAAGGGCTTCTCCACCACGATGCGCGCGCCGGCGGCGCTGCCGGTACCGCTCAGGTGCTCCGCCACCGTCGCGAACATGCTCGGAGGGATGGCCAGATAATGCAGCGGGCGCTGCGCATTCCCGAGCGCCTTGCGCAGTTCGACGAAGGTGTTGCGGTCGTTGTAGTCGCCATCCACATAGCGCAGTAACCCGGTGAGGCGGCTCACCGCGGCCTGGTCCGCGTCCTTGACGAATTCCTTCAGGCTCTTGCGTATGCGATCCGCCAGCCAATTAACGTCGCAACCCTGCCGCGCAACGCCTATCACCGGAATGCCGAGCAGTTGCCGGCGCACCAGGTGATAGAGCGCGGGGAAGATCTTGCGATAGCAGAGGTCGCCGGTCGCCCCGAACAGCACCAGGGCATCACAATCACGACGTTCCATGCGCGGCTCCTTGTGTCATGACGCGCAACTCATGTGCTGCGCTCGATGTGGCCCCCGAAACCGAGCCGCATGGCCGACAGGAGCTTGTTGGCAAACTCTGCGCGACCGCGCGACTCGAAGCGCCCGTAGAGCGCCGCGCTCAGTACCGGCGCCGGCACACCCACCTCGATGGCGGCCTCCACGGTCCAGCGTCCCTCGCCCGAGTCGGACACGTGTCCGGCGAAGCGCTCGAGCTTGCCATCGTCGGCGAGTGCCTTTGCAGTGAGGTCGAGTAGCCGTGAGGAGATGATGCTGCCATGACGCCAGACCTCGGCGATCGCGGCGAGATCGAGCTGGTACTGGAAGAACTGCGGATCGGCAAGCGGCGCCGTCTCGGCGTCCGCTGTCGCGGTCGTGAGCCCCGCGTTCGCATGCGCCAGCACATTGAGCCCTTCGGCATACGCGGCCATGAGTCCGTATTCGATGCCATTGTGGACCATCTTCACGAAGTGGCCCGCCCCGGAAGGACCGCAGTGCAGATAGCCCATGCTGGCTGCGGCGAGACTCGCAGCGCTTTGCGCTCGCGGCGCACCCGCGCGCGGAGTCCCGCCGCTGGCCGCTGCCGGCCGGCCGGCGGGTGCGAGCGTGGCGAGCGCGGGTTCGACCATTGCGACCGCTTCGGGCGGACCGCCGATCATGAGGCAGTAGCCCTCCTCGAAGCCGAGTACGCCGCCGCTCGTGCCGACATCGAGGTAGTGAATTCCCTGGGCGCGCAGCCGCGTGGCACGGCGAATGTCGTCGCGATAGTTTGAATTGCCGCCATCGATCAGCACATCGCCGGGTGAAAGCAGCGGCTGCAGCTCGCCGATCACCGCGTCGACCACGGCCGCCGGCACCATGATCCACACTACCCGCGGCGCTGCCAGCGCCTTCACCAGCTCAGCGGACGAAGAGACGCCGCGGGCGCCGAACTCCGCCACCGTCTTGACGTTCCCCGCGCTGTGATCGTACGCCACGCACTCGTGACCACCCTGCAGCAGGCGCCGCACCATGTTGGCACCCATGCGCCCGAGTCCGACCATGCCGATCCGCATCGCGACCTCCCGCCCCAGCGCCTGTCGCCAGATATGCCGGTCAGTATAAACGTTCGTGATCTACGGCCCGCCCTCACCTGCTGGTCAAGCAGCAGCTTGCGGTAGCCCCCACCTTCCCCGCAGCGCAGTGCGGCAGCGAGTGCCTCATCGAGTAGCCGCGCGGTCCCACCGGCATGTGCAAAGACGTCGCCGCTGATCGCCGGTGAGCAGCCAGCTCGTCGCTCGGCGCGAGGCCCGCGCAGCGAGCGGCGCGACATGCATGCAGTACGCAGCGAGCGCGCCGCGGCGATGAGCATGTGAGCGTTCATCGGACGTCGCTCTCGACAGCGAAGTGCCGCCCGAGCGCTGCGGTGGCGACTCATCTCATTGCATGCAAGCGCGCGGCGCCACTCCCCAGATTATGCGGCGCATCCCCTAGGTTATATGTTGGGCTCCCCAAGTTGTTCATCCACATTCCCCAAGTTATGTGCCCGCAATCGCCGCAGCGATTTGTTGTCGTTCCCGCGCGCAACTTTCCTGCGACAAAATCGGATTTCGCTGCTGCGCACTTGTTAGGATGCGCGCCCACTGTGCACCCGCGGTCTGCGGCGCAGCTCGCGCGAACCGTCGTCAGACGCCACGTGCACAAGCAGTGTTAGGGAGGATTGATGATGCTCCATATGCGCTACCCGCGGCTCGCCGCACGCCGCCTGTCGATGGTGGTCGCCGCTGCGCTCGCCACGCTTGGCAGCATGGTGACAGCGGCGCAGGAGAAACCCGCCGCCGCGGGCGAGGAGCCGCTGGAAACGATCGTCATTACCGGATCACGCATCCTGACGCCCAACGCGACCAGCACGAGCCCGATCCAGACGGTGACCAGTCAGGACATCACACTCCAGGGTGCCACGGATGTCGGGAACCTGTTGAACACTCTGCCGCAGGTCAACTTTCTGAGCGCGGTCGATCTTTCCAACCGTCAGAACCCGCTGGCAACACCTGGCGGTGAGAGCACGGTCGACCTGCGTGGTCTCGGTCCGCAACGCACACTCGTGCTCGTCAACAGCCGCCGCCTCGGTCCTGGAGATGCCAATACCGCCAATCCCAACCCCGGCGTCGATGTGAATCAGATCCCCGCGCAGCTGATCGACAGGATCGAGGTGGTCACCGGAGGCGCCTCCGCGACCTACGGCTCGGACGCGATTGCGGGCGTGGTCAATTTCATCATGAAGAA
>DASQYM010000046.1:0-32341 GCA_035639195.1 Steroidobacteraceae bacterium | reverse complement strand
ACGCGGCGGCCGGCTCGGGAAGCGGGAGGGTGCCGGGCCATGAGCTTCAGAGAATGCGGGCCGCGAGCACGCCCTCGATCGCGCGGATGCGGGCGAGCAGCTCGTCACCGAGCGCGCCGTCGGCATCGATGAGCGTATACGCATATTCACCGCGGGACTTGTTGAGCAGATCCGCGATGTTGATGCCCTGCGTCGCGAGACAGGTCGAGATCTGTCCCACCATGTTGGGGACGTTGCGGTTCGCGACGCCGAGGCGCGTGGTGTGCGGTACGCGCGGCAGTATCGTGTCCGGATAGTTCACACTGTTCCTGATGTTGCCGTTCTCGAGAAAATCCCGCAGCTGTTCCACCACCATGATGGCGCAATTCTCCTCCGCCTCCCCGGTTGAGGCGCCGAGGTGCGGCAGGGTAATTACCCCTGGATGGTCCTTGAGCGCGCGCTTCGGAAAATCGCACACGTAGGCGTGCAGCTTCCCCTGATCGAGCGCCGCCAGCACCGCTGCCTCCTCCACGATCGCGGCGCGGGCGAAGTTGAGGATGGTGCCACCGGCGCGCATCAGCTCGAGCCGTGCGCCATTGACCAGTGCGCGCGTGTCCTCGTTCAATGGCACGTGCACGCTGATCGCGTCGGAACGCGCGAACAGGTCATCGAGCGAGAGCGCCTGCTCCACGCTCGAGGACAGTTGCCAGGCGCGCTGCACGGTGAGCTGCGGGTCGTAGCCGAGCACCTTCATGCCGAGCGCCAGCGCCGAATTCGCCACCTCGACGCCGACCGCGCCGAGCCCGACGACTCCGAGTGTACGCCCGGGGAGCTCGAAGCCTACGAAGCGCTTCTTGCCCGCCTCCACGGCATCTTCGATGGCTGCGTCATCGCCGCTCAGCTCGCGGGCAAAGAGCCACGCCGGACCTATATTACGCGCCGCCAGGAACAGCCCCGCGAGCACCAGCTCCTTGACGGCGTTGGCGTTGGCCCCCGGGGTGTTGAACACCGGTACGCCACGGCCACTCATCTCCGCCACCGGAATGTTATTGACACCGACGCCCGCACGGCCGACGGCGCACACCGAGGCAGCGATGGGCTTGCCGTTGAGCTCTGCGGAGCGCAGCAGGATCGCATCCGGATCGGCAACCGCGGTACCGACCTCATAGCCGCTCGCCGGCAGGCGGGCGAGACCGCGCGGGCTGATCTGATTCAGGGTGAGAATGCGGAAGGGCATGCGCACATCAGCCGTGGCGTCGCGCGAAGTCCCGCATGAATGCCACCAGGGCCTCCACGCCGGCAAGCGACATGGCGTTGTAGAGACTCGCGCGCATGCCGCCCACCGAGCGATGCCCGGCGAGATTGGCGAGACCGGCGGCACGCGCTCCGGCGAGGAACGACTCATCGAGGCGCGCATCGGCGAGCGTGAAGGGCACGTTCATCCACGAGCGGCAGTTGATGGCCACCGGGTTGCGGTAGAAGCCGGAGGAGTCGATGGTCTCGTACAGCAGTTGCGCCTTGGCCCGGTTGTGCGCGGCCATCGCCGCGAGCCCGCCCTGCGCCTTGAGCCAGCGCAGCACGAGACAGGCGACATACCAGGCGAAGGTCGGCGGCGTGTTGAGGAGCGAGCCCTCCTGCGCCATGGCGTGGTAGTCCCACACGGCCGGAGTGCCGGGACGCGCACGGCCCGTGAGCTCATCGCGCACGATCACCACCACGAGGCCCGCCGGGCCGATATTCTTCTGCGCGCCTGCATAGATCAGCCCGAACTGCGTCACCTCCAGCGGCCGCGAGAGCAGCGTCGAGGACATGTCCGCCACCAGCGGCACACTGCCGGTCTCGGGTACGTAGGGAAACTCGACCCCGCCGATGGTCTCATTCGGTGTGTAGTGCACGTAAGCGGCGCCGGGGGTGAGTCGCAGCGCCTGCGGCAAGGGCACGCTGGTGTATTTCGATGCGGCCTCATCGGCCGCGATGTTCACGCGTGCGGTGTAGCGCCGCGCCTCGCGCAGTGCCTTCTGCGACCAATGCCCGGTGTCGATGTAGTCGACGGTGGAGTCGGCACCCGCGAGATTGAGCGGCACGGCAGCGAACTGACCGGTCGCGCCGCCCTGCATGAATAACACCCGGTAGTGGGCCGGCACCCCGAGGAGCTCGCGCAACAGGAGCTCCGATTCCTGCGCCACTGCCATGAAGGCCTTGCCGCGATGGCTCACCTCCATGACCGAGGTGCCGCTGCCCTGCCAGTCGAGCAGCTCATCCCGGACCTGTTCGAGGACTTCCACGGGCAGCGTGGCCGGCCCAGCAGCGAAGTTGAATACGCGCACGAGCGCCCTTTCGGGTCGTTAACTATCCGCCGCGGGCGGCGTGGCGCTCGGTGCCGGCTCGATGAGCGGCTCTTCGTCCTCGCCCTCGAGGCTCTCGATGCGCTCGATGCCGACCAGACGCTCGCCTTCGCCGAGCCGGATCAGCCGCACGCCCTGCGTATTGCGCCCCTGCACGGAGATCCCATCCACCGTGGTACGCACCAGCGTGCCGGTGGAGCTGATCAACATGATCTCCTGCCCAGGCATCACCTGCAGCGCCGCCACCGTGAAGCCATTGCGATCGGAGGTCTGCAGCGCGATCACGCCCTGGCCACCGCGTCCGTGACAGGGAAACTCCGAAAGCGGCGTGACCTTGCCGTAGCCGGTCGCGGAGGCGGTGAGTACCCGCGGCGCATCGTCCGCACCGGTGCCGGCGCCCTCGCCCGCCACGATGAGTGCGATCAGATCCTGTCCGGCGCCGAGCTTGATGCCGCGCACGCCGGCCGCCTCGCGGCCCATCGGGCGCACCTCGCTCTCGTGAAAGCGGATGGCCTTGCCGCCGCTCGACACCAGCATGATCTCGCGCTCGCCATCGGTGAGCGCGACGCCGACCAGCTGATCGTTGGGCGCGAGGTCGATGCCGATGATGCCGCTGGTGCGCGGCCGCGAGAACGCGGCGAGCGGTGTCTTCTTCACCGTGCCGGCACGCGTCGCCATGAAGACGAAATGCTGCTCGTCGTACTGCTTCACCGGCAGCAGCGCGTTGATCTTCTCGCCCTCCTCGAGTGGCAGCAGATTCACCATCGGCTTGCCGCGCGCGCCGCGGCCCGCCTGGGGCAGCTCGTACACTTTGAGCCAATACACCTTGCCGCGGTTGGAAAAGCACAACACCGTATCGTGCGTGTGCGCGACGAAGAGCTTCTCGACGAAGTCCTCGTCCTTCACCGCGGTCGCGGTCTTGCCGCGGCCGCCGCGCCGCTGGGTCTGGTACTCGGTGAGCGGCTGGCTCTTGGCATAACCGGCGTGCGAGAGCGTTACCACGACATCCTGCGGCTCGATGAGATCCTCGGTAGTGAGATCGAGATGATCGCGGTTGATCTCGGTGCGGCGCGCGTCACCGAAACTCTCGCGCACCTCGATGAGCTCGGCCCGCACCACCTGGGTCAACCGCTCGGGACGCCCGAGGATATCGGTGAGATCGGCGATGTTGATGAGCAGCTCCCGGTACTCGGCGATTATCCTGTCCTGCTCCAGAGCGGTCAGGCGATGCAGCCGCATGTCGAGGATCGCCTGCGCCTGCACCTCCGAGAGCCGATAGCTGCCTGCGTGCGGGCCGGTGTCCGCAGGAAGTCCCGGGGGACGCGTGGATATCTCCCCCGCGCGCGCCAGGAGCTCGGTGACGGCCCCGGGCGCCCAGGGGCGCGCCTGAAGCGCGCTGCGCGCCTCTGCCGGTGATGCTGCTGCCTTGATGAGCGCGATCACCGCATCGATATTGGCGAGTGCGACCGCGAGGCCCTCGAGGATGTGCGCCCGCTCGCGCGCCTTGGCGAGCTGGTAGATGCTGCGCCGGGTGACCACCTCGCGCCGATGGCGGATGAACGCCTCCAGCATCTCCTTCAGCGACATCAGCTTCGGCTGGCCATCCTGCAGCGCCACCATGTTGATGCCGAACACGGTCTCCATCGGCGTGTGCGCGTACAGGTTGTTCAGCACGATCTCCGTCACTTCGCCGCGCTTGAGCTCGATGACGATGCGCATGCCGTCCTTGTCGGACTCATCGCGCAGTCCGTCCGCGGCGATGCCATCGAGCTGCTTCTCGCGCACCAGTTCGGCGATGCGCTCGATGAGGCGCGCCTTGTTGACCTGGTAGGGAAGCTCCGTGACCACGATCGCCTGGCGATCGCCGCGGCCCACCTCCTCGATGAGCACCCGCGCGCGCACCGACAGCCGCCCACGGCCGGTGCGATAGGCGGTCGCGATCTCCTGTGCGCCATTGATGATGCCGCCGGTCGGAAAGTCCGGGCCCGGCACGTGCTGCATCAACGCCGCGAGCGGCAGCGCCGGATCATCGAGCAGCGCCACGCAGGCGTTCACCGTCTCGGTGAGATTGTGCGGCGGAATGTTGGTCGCCATGCCGACGGCAATGCCGGTCTGGCCGTTCACCAGCAGGTTCGGGATGCGTGTCGGTAGTACCGACGGCTCGCTCTCTGACTCGTCGTAGTTCGGATTGAAATCGACGGTTTCCTTGTCGATGTCCGCGAGCAGCTCGTGGGCGATGCGCGCCATGCGCACTTCGGTGTAGCGCATCGCGGCAGGCGGATCGCCGTCCACGGAGCCGAAATTGCCCTGGCCATCGACGAGCAGGTAGCGCATCGAGAATGGCTGCGCGAGGCGCACGATGGTGTCATACACCGCGCTCTCGCCATGCGGGTGGTACTTGCCGATCACATCGCCAACCACGCGCGCGGACTTCTTGTACGCGCGGTTCCACTCGTTACCCAGCTCGCGCATGGCGTAGAGCACGCGCCGGTGTACCGGCTTCAGCCCATCGCGCACATCGGGCAGCGCACGCCCGACGATCACGCTCATGGCATAGTCGAGATAGGACTGCCGCATCTCCCCTTCGAGAGTGACCGGCACGATTTCGCGGGCGATCTCAGCCATCAATCAGGACTTGGATGTCAGCGCCCGGCTGGGCGCGGAATAAAGAGGAAATTCTAGCATGAACTAGACCTGCGGCGGCCTGTGAGTACAGGCCGCCGAGAGGAAGAAGCTGCGGCCGCAGCACCGGATCTGACGCATCCGGTCGGCGGCCGCGCGAGCCGGCGCTAGGCGCCCGGCCCGCGATAGTTGTGTTTCTTCTCCAGCGCGCGATCCACGTCTTCGACGCTGAGCAGTGCAGTGGTCTTCACGCGCACGAGCCCTGTCGCGGAGGCTGCGAGCGACAGCGCCGCAACGCTCACTGCGTCGGGCGCCTCCACGATTGCGACCACATCCCGATCGCCCATGGAGAAATAGAACGCCTCGACCTTGCCTTCGAGGCTCTCGACCGCCTTCGCCATGGCCTGGCGTCGCCCGCTCGCTTTGTCTTTCTGCAGACCGCGGAGACCCTCGGCCGTGTAGGCCGCTTCGACGAGGTACTTAGGCATGGTGTGCTCCTTAGCTCCGATACTGCCGCACGCCGTGGATTGTACGCCTGCGTTGCACAGCGCAGGCGCCGTACGCTGCTGGCGCCGCACGCTGCAGGTGTCGTACGCGCGCGTCTCCCCGCCGATATACTCGGTGGCCATGTCGAGCTCAGGTGACGCCGGATTCCTGATCGAGCCCCGCTGGCTGCTTCCGGTTGCGCCCGGCAATACCGTGCTCGAGGGACAGGCCGTCGCTATCCGCGGCGGACGCATTCTCGCCGTGGGACCGGCGCTGGAGCTGCGCCAGCGATATGCCGGAAGCATGCGCATCGCGCGCGAGCGGCACGCACTGCTGCCAGGTCTCGTCAATGCGCACACGTGCGCCTGCCACACACTCCTGCGCGGGTTGCCGGTGCGCGGTCCGCGGCTACGTTGGCTCGGCGAGACCCTCGCAGCGCTCGAGCGGCGGGCGCTCAGCGCGGACCTGGTACGCGATGGCACGCGGCTCGGTGTAGCCGAGATGCTGCGCGCGGGTATCACCTGTTACGCCGATGTGAGTCCCCTCCCCGAGGAGGCGGCGCGCGTCGCCGCCGGCGCGCAGGTGCGCGCCCTCATCGGCCTTCCGGTCACGGATGCGGCGGATGGCTGGGCGGAAGATGCCAGTGCACACCTGGCACGAGCGGCGGCCCTCTGGGACGAATACCGCAGCGATGCTCGCATCGGCCTGTACTTCGCTCCGCAACCCGCGAAGGGCCTGAGCGATGCCACCTTCGTGCGCATGCGCCGCGTGGCGGATGAGCTCGATGCGCGTGTCGTCATCCATCTGGATGAGCTTGCGCGGCGTCTCGCTGATCTTCAGAGTCTCGGACTACTGCGGCCCGGCTTCGGGATCATCGGCGCACTCGGTTGCGATGGCAAAGATGCACAGCTGCTTTCACGGCACGGCGCCGCGATCATTGCCTGTCCGCAGGCGGAGCTGCGCCTGCAGGGCGCCGCGGCAGGTCTGCCCGCCGCGCGTCCTGTTGCGCTCGGTACCGATACGCCTGCGGCCGTCGGCGCACTCGACATCCTGGCCGAAGCCCGCAGCGCGGCGCTGTTGTTTGCCCTGCCTCCGCTCGAGGCGCTGCGAATGGCGACGCTCGGTGGGGCGATGACGCTCGGGCTCGGGACTCAGATCGGTTCGATCGAGCCGGGCAAGTCCGCCGATATGACCTGCCTCGATCTCGACAACCTCGGATGTCGTCCGGCGACGGATATCGCGGCGACGATACTGTTCGGTGCGACGCGCGCGCAGGTAAGCGATGTCTGGAGCGCGGGCCGTGCCGTGGTAAGCGAAGGCCGGCTACGGCTCTTCGATGAGGCGGAGCTCGCCGCGCTCGCCGCTCACTGGGCGCGGCGCCTGTCGTTCGAGGCCGCGGCATGACGGTCACCCCTCCCGTTGGAGCCGCCAACGCCGATCGGACGGAACTCGCCAAGTTCGACGCGCTCGCGGCACGGTTCTGGGACACGCACGGTGATTTTCGTCCGCTGCACCTGCTGAACCCGGTGCGCCTGCAGTTTGTTACCTCACGCGCGCCGGTCGCGGGCCGGCGCGTGCTCGATGTGGGCTGCGGCGGCGGACTGTTGTCCGAGGCGCTGGCACGCGCCGGTGCGCAGGTGTGCGGTATCGACCTCGCGCCGGGCATGGTCGAGGTGGCGCGGCTGCATGCCGCCGAGGGCAGGCTCGCCATCGATTATCGGATTGCCTCTGCGGAGGAGCTCGCGCAGCGACAGCCTGGACATTTCCACGTGGTCACCTGCATGGAGATGCTCGAGCACGTACCCGATCCCGCCGCCATGACCGCGACGCTCGCGCGGCTGCTCGCGCCAGGGGGCGCGCTGTTCGTCTCGACGCTGAACCGCAACCTCAAGTCGTTCTTGCTCGCCATCGTCGGAGCGGAGTACATCCTGCGGCTCATCCCGCCGGGCACTCATGAATATGAGCGCCTCATTCGTCCAGCGGAGCTGGCGCGCTGGGCGCGGGCGGCGGGTCTCACGCTCGCCGAGCTTACCGGCATCGAGTTCAACCCCCTGACGGGTCACGTCGCGCTGAGCGCTGATGTATCCGTGAACTACCTGGCGCACCTGAGCTCGTGAGCGCCGCGCTCATCGTGCTGTGCACACTCGCGGGACTTCTCACCGGGGCGCTGTTCGGCGCGCTCTTCACCCAACTGCGGGGTGCCCGGCGCATCGAGGCGCTGCGCGTGGATCTCGCCTCGGCCCAGGCGCGGCTCGAGGCGAGCACCTTGCAGGAAGAGGAGCGGCTCAGCCTGCTCGAGCAGTCCGAGACGCGCCTGCGCGCCGCGTTCGACTCGCTCGCAGGAGAGACCCTGCGTATGAACAGCGAGTTGTTCCTGCAGCTGGCGCGCGAGGCGCTCGGACGCGACCAGGCGATCGCGCAGGGCGCGCTCAAGGAGCGCGAGCTTGCCATCGCGCAACTGGTGGAGCCGCTGCGCGTTGCGCTCGAACGCACCGAGGCCGAGGTGCAGTCGCTCGAGCGCGAGCGGCGCGATGCCTTCAGCGCGCTGCGCACCCAGCTCGAGGGCCTCGCCGGCGGGCAGGCGCTGCTGCAGCGCGAGACCCGCAACCTGGTAAGCGCGCTGCGCCGGCCGGAAGTGCGCGGCCGCTGGGGCGAGCTGACGTTGCGCCGGCTGGTCGAGCTCGCCGGGCTCACCGAGCACTGCGACTTCACCGAGCAGCTGCAGCTGGTCGGCGAGGAAGGCGCGTTGCGCCCGGACATGGTGGTGCACATGCCCGATGCGCGCGATCTCGTCATCGACGCCAAGACGCCGCTCGATGCGTATCTCACGGCACTCGAGGCGGCGAGCGAGGAGGAGCGCGCGCAGGCATTGCGTCGCCACGCTCAGCAGGTCGAGACCCGCGTGCGCGAGCTCGCCTCCAAGAGCTACTGGTCGCAGTTCGCGCGCAGCCCGGAGTTCGCCGTGCTGTTCCTGCCGGGCGATCAGTTTCTCTCCGGCGCACTCGCCGAGCGCCCCGACCTGCTCGAGAGCGCACTCTCGCAAAGCGTGATCATCGCGACACCCTCGACGTTGATTGCGCTGCTGAAGGCTGTCGCCTACGGCTGGCGGCAGTCCGCCGTCGCGCACAACGCCGCGCAGATTCGCGACCTGGGCCAGGATCTGTATCGGCGACTGAGCAGCTTCAATGGACACCTGGGACGGATGGGACAGCGGCTCGCCACGGCCGTCGAGGCGTACAACGCCGCAGTCGGCTCGCTCGAGCGTGGCGTGCTGCCGCAGGCGCGGCGCTTCGGCGAGCTTGGGGTAACCGCGGATGCACCGCTTTCGCCGCTGGAGCCGATCGGGCAGCTGGTACGCAACAGCGGAGCGCCTTCGGACGATGCCGCGGCCTGAGTTGTCTGCCACACGCCGCCTCGCCTGGCTCTATTCTTCCGCTCCGCAGCGGCTCGCGCTCAGCGGCTTGACCGCTCTCGAGCGAGAGATCGGCGCGAGCCTCCGGCCCGGGCTCGACCATCAGATGGCTCACGCGCGCCTCGACTGGTGGCGCGAGGAGTGCGCGCGCACCGCACAGCGACGAGCGAACCATCCGCTCACGCGTGAGCTTGCGGCGCTCTTCGCCCCGATCGGAACGGAGCCGCTCGGGGGACTCACCGGCCTGGTGGACACCGCGGTATGGGACCTCTCTGGCGCGACCTTCGATCGCCGTCAGGAGCTCACCGCTTACTGTCAGCGCTGGAGCGATGCGCTAATCGCGCCGCTGATCGAGCTCGCAGTGCGCGACATCCGCGCGCCCCAGGCGGACGCGCACGCGCATGCGCGTACCCTAGGAGCAAGCCTGCGCGAGATCGAGCTGCTCCTCGCGCTCGCTGCCGATGCGCGCGCGGGGAGGCTCCGCATCCCACTCGATGAGCTCGAGCGCGCCCGCGTGCATCCGGAGAGCCTGGCGCAGCCGCCATGGCCCGCCGCACTCGCGCAGCTGCTGCGCGATCGCCACCGCGAGCTGCGCTCCGCACTCGGCAAAGCCCTCGAGGCCTTCGCACCCTCGGTGCGCAAGCCGCTGCGCGGTCTCATGGTGTGGGCCGAGCTGACGTGCGCGGCTTCTGCGCGTGCAGAGAAGCGCTTGCCGCAAGCGAGCGGCCCGCAGGACCACCATGCGCCCCTCGACGGATGGCGCGCGTGGCGCGCGGCCCGTCGAATGGAGCGGCACCCAGACGATTAACTATCGCCCGAGACCCCTGGTGGAGACCGACCGGAAAGCAGCCCCCTTCGAGCCTCGTGAGCACGTTGCGAGCCCCACTGAGCTCGCAGGCCGCGTGGTGGCGATCACAGGAGCGGGCTCCGGTATCGGCCGCGCCGTGGCGCTCGAATGCGCGCGCCGCGCGGCGCAGGTGGTGCTGATCGGCCGCGACGTGGCGAAGCTCGAAGCCGTGCACGCGGAGATTGTGGCCACGGGCTCCTCGGAGGCGAGCATTGCGCCGCTCGACCTCGAGAAGGCGGTCGCGCGCGACTACGATGTGCTCGCCGACGCCGTGCTCGAGCGCTTCGGCCGCCTCGATGGGTTGCTCCACAATGCGGGCCTGCTCGGCACGCTCTCACCCATCGAGCATTACGACGTGCCGACCTGGTGTCGCGTGCTGCACGTCAACCTGACCGCGGCGTTCGTGCTGACGCAGGTGCTGTTGCCGGCGCTGAAGAAGTCCGCCGATGCCTCGGTGGTGTTCACAGGCAGCAGCGTCGGCCGTCGCGGCCGTGCGTACTGGGGTGCTTACGCCGTCTCCAAGTTTGCCCTCGAAGGCCTGGCACAGGTGCTGTCCGAGGAGCTCGAAGGAATCAGTCAGATCCGCGTGAATACACTCAACCCGGGGCGTGCGCGCACCGCAATGCGCCGTCAGGCGTATCCGGCTGAGGACTTCAACCAGGTGCCGTTGCCCGAGACACTGACCGCCGCGTACATCGCCTTGCTCGGTCCGGCGAGCCGCGGCGTGACGGGTAGGGCGTTCGATGCTCAGCCGTCCGATCGGCGCAGGTGAGGCCGCTGGAAGTCTCAACATGTTGATGCCCGGGGTATCAACATGCTTATACCCGGTGTGCATCCTCGTCCCTCGGGCCGGATCCCTCAGCTCCTGCGAGCAGTGCGCGCAGCTCTTCCTGGGAAAGCTCGCGGAAGCGCCCGCGGCCGAGCGAGCGCTCGAGTGCCAGGGACCCGAGGCGCGTGCGCAGCACGCGGCTCACCTGCGCACCCTGACGCTCGAGAAGCTGTCGCACCTCGCGACCGCTCGCGCCGCGGACGGCGAGCTGATACCAGCGATTGACCCCCTCCCCGCCGGCCGGTGCGCACTGCTCCACCGTGAGGTGCGCGCCGCTGTCGAGCTCGCCACCGAGTACTCCGCTGATCTGCGGATCGCTGAGCTCGCCACGCACACGTACGCCGAACGCGCTGGTGAGAGCGTGCACGCGGCGCTGCAGCTGCGCGGCGAGCTCGCCGTCGGCGGCCAGAAGCTCGAGCCCACCATCGGGACGCGGCATGGGACTTACCGCGATGAGCCGCCGGGCGAGACGCCGCGGCAGGCGGCCGGCCATTCCCGCCGGGTCGGTGAGGGACTCGCCTGGAGAACGGTGACAGAGAAACGCGCGCGCGTGCGGCGCGGCGCGCGCACGCACCGGGCGCCCATCGAGCCGCAGATCGTCTCCAGCAGCGACCCGCGCTCCAAGCACAGCCACCGTGCCGTTGATGGTGATGCGGCCGGCCCGGATCCATTCTTCCGCTTCGCGCCGCGATGCGAGGCCGGCTCGCGCGAGCACCTTCTGCAGCCGCTCGGCGGCCGGCGGCCGACCCGCGCCCGTGCGAGGCATTTCAGTCGTCCAGCGGGCGCGGACCTGCGACGAGCTCCGCCGAGCCGCCGCCCTCGGCCGAGAGCTCATCATCCTCCGGCGCGTCGTCCTCCTGCGGATCCTCCGCTGCGCTCGATTCCACGTAGCCGGCCTGGGCGGGTGCCGCTTCCATGGGTTCCCCGGCGAGCGCGAGCTGCAGGGTGAGATCGCCCATGGCCTTGAGCTCCGCAAGCGGCGGCAGCTCATCGAGGTTCTTCAAGCCAAAGTAGTCGAGGAACTCACGCGTGGTGCCGAGAAGCTCCGGATGGCCCGCAACGTCGCGGTGACCGACGACCCGCACCCAGTTGCGCTCGATCATGGTGCGGATGATGTTGGGATTCACGGTGACGCCGCGCACCGCCTCGATCTCGGCGCGCGTGATCGGCTGGCGATAGGCAATCAGTGCGAGCGTCTCGAGCAGCGCACGCGAGTAGCGTGGCGCCCGCTCGGGCCAGAGCCGTGAGATCTCTGCCGCGAGCTCGCGGCGCACCTGGATGCGAAAGCCGCTGGCGGTCTCCTTGAGCTCGATGCCGCGGCCGGCATATTCGGCGCCGAGCGCTTCGAGCGCCGCACGCACCGCCTGGGCGCTCGGACGCACGGCGTCATCGAAGAGCCGCAACAGCTCGGCTACCGGCAGCGGGCTCCCCGCGGCGAGCAGCGCAGCCTCGATGAGGTTACGAATGTACGACTCGTTCATGAAGCATCCTCATCGGCCGGGGCATGGCGCGTATCGGCGGCATGCTCGGGTTCACCCGCTTGGGGATTGGCGGCGACGACATGCAGGGTGCGCGTCGGGCCGGTGGCGCGAACGTGCAGCGGGGCGTAGGGCTGCGCCTGCACGATGTCGATCAGTCCCTCGCGCATCAGCTCGAGGATGGCGACGAAGGTTACCGTGACACCCATGCGTCCCTCGTGCGGACGGAACAGCTGCATGAACGACACGAAGCCGCCTACGCCGAGCGCCGCAAGAATCTCGCTCATGCGCTCACCGACCGAAAGCTGCTCGCGCTGGATATGGTGGTGGGCGAACATCTCTGCACGCGTAACCACCTCCTTGAAGGCAATGAGCAGCTCCTGCAGCGTGATCTGCGGCAGTGCTCGCACTACGCGCCGTTCCTTCAGCTCCGCCGACACGCTCCAGACATCGCGCTCGAGACGCGGCAGCGCATCGATCTGCTCCGCAGCGCGCTTGTAGCGCTCGTACTCCTGCAGACGCCGCACCAGCTCGGCACGCGGATCCTCCTCGCTCTCCTCGGCAAGCTTTGGCCGCGGCAGCAGCATGCGCGATTTGATCTCGGCGAGCGTGGCGGCCATCACCAGGTACTCGCCCGCGAGCTCGAGCTGCAATTCCTGCATCAGCTCGATGTACTGCATGTACTGGCGGGTGATCTCCGCGAGCGGGATGTCGAGAATGTCGAGATTCTGCCGGCGGATAAGGTACAGGAGCAGATCGAGCGGGCCCTCGAAAGCCTCGAGAAATACCTCCAGCGCCTGCGGCGGGATATACAGGTCGCGGGGCAGCTGCGAGATGGGCTCGCCGTTCACCACCGCGAAGGGCATCTCCACCTGCTCGGGCGGCAATTCCGGCGCCGACGGCGCGGCGGGTGTGCGCGGTACGATTCGTAGGTCCGGCCGCTGCTTCATGCCTGGCCGCCTCAGCCGGGCCGCAGATGCATGGCACGGCGCACGTCATCGAGCGTCTCGCGTGCCGCCTCGCGCGCCTTGTCGGCGCCTTCGCCGATGATGTTGCGCACGAGCTCCGGGTTGTCCTCGAATTCCTGGGCGCGACGGCGCATGCCGCTCACCTCCTCCACGATGCGATCGATGAGCGGCTGCTTGCAATCGAGGCAGCCGATGCCAGCGCTGCGGCAACCCTCGTTCACCCAGCTGCGGGTCGCCTCATCAGAATAGATTTTGTGCAGGTCCCACACCGGGCACTTCTCCGGGTCGCCGGGGTCATTGCGGCGCACGCGTGCCGGGTCGGTGGTCATGGCACGCAACTTGTGCGCGACCGCCTCCGGATTCTCACGCAGTCCGATGGTGTTGCCGTAAGACTTCGACATCTTGCGTCCATCCAGACCCGGCACCTTGGGCGTCGCGGTGAGCAGTGCCTGCGGCTCGGGCAGTATGGCGACCCCGGTGCCCTCGAGGAATCCAAGCAGCCGCTCGCGGTCGGCGAGCGTGATGCGGTTATTACTCTGCACCAGCGCCTGGGCGCGCTGCAGCGCCTCGGTATCGCCGCTTTCCTGGAAGCGCCGGCGCAGCTGCCGGTAGTTGCCAATGTTGCGGCCGCCCAGGCTCTTCACGGCACGCTCGGCCTTGACCTCGAATTCCGGCTCGCGGCCATAGAGATGGTTGAAACGCCGCGCGGTCTCGCGCGTCAACTCGACGTGCGCGACCTGATCCTCACCTACTGGCACGTAGGCGGCGCGGTACACGAGAATGTCCGCGCTCTGCAGCAGCGGATAGCCGAGAAAGCCATAAGTGGCGAGATCCTTCTCCTTCAACTGCTCCTGCTGATCCTTGTAGCTCGGCACGCGCTCGAGCCAGCCGAGCGGCATCATCATCGACAGCAGCAGATGCAGCTCCGCGTGCTCGGGCACGTGCGACTGGATGAAGAGCGTCGCCACACCCGGATTCAGCCCCGCGGCCAGCCAGTCGATCAGCACCTCGCGAATGTTCTCCTGCAGGTGTGAGGTGTCCTCGTAGCCGGTCGTGAGCATGTGCCAGTCGGCGACGAAGAAGAAACACTGGTATTGATACTGCAGCTCGACCCAGTTGCGCAGCGCGCCGTGCCAGTTGCCGAGGTGCAGCGGACCGGTAGGCCGCATGCCGGAAAGGACGCGCCGCGCCGGCGCGGGGGAGCTCACGTGCGTGCAATGACAGGATGACTCACGACGCGAATTATAGCGCACGCCCCATGATCGGACCGAGTGCGCCCTTGCCTTTGCGTACGATGAGCGGTGGGCTGACCGACAGGTCGATCACGGTCGTCGGCTCGATGCCACAGTCACCGCCAGCGAGCACCGCATCGATGTCGTGCCCGAGCCGCGCCTCGATCTCGCGACCGGCGGTGAGTGGCCGCTCATCCGTGGGCAACAGCAGCGTCGAGCTCATGAGCGGCTCACCGAGCTCAGCGACCAGCAGCCGTGGCACCGGGTGATCGGGAATGCGCACGCCGATGGTGCGCCGGCGCTCGTGTTGCAGACGCCGCGGTATAGCGCGCGTCGCGCGCAGCAGGAAGGTATAGGGACCCGGCAGGCATGCACGCACCATGCGGAACTGCCAGGTCTCGAGCCGGGCGAAGCGGCCGATCTGCACGAGGTTCGCACAGACCAACGTGAAATGATGGTGACGGTCCGCCTGGCGGATGCGCCGCACGCGTTCCAGGGCGCGCTTATCTCCCATGTGCCAGCCGAGCGCGTAGCACGAGTCGGTCGGATAGGCGATCAGTCCCCCGGCGCGCACCACCTCCGCCGCCTGGCGGATGAGGCGCGCCTGCGGGTTGATGGGATGCAACTCGAGATACTCGGCCAAGTGAAAACTCGTGGCAGACGGGCGCGCCGCGTGACAATATACGCGGCCCTTTGCCGCTTATACGGTCGGTCCTCAGGTTCCAGCTCTCATGCAGGCTCTCGCCGAGTTAGCGCCGCTCGTGGCGTTTTTCGTGACCTATTCGTTTCGCGGCCTGTACGCCGCGACGGGCGTGCTCATGGTGGCGATGCTGGCGCTGCTCGCCTTCGACTGGTTGCGGCTGCGCCGCTTGCCGACGCTGCACGCGCTGTCGGCGCTGCTGGTACTGCTGCTCGGCTCGGCCAC
The DNA here is from genome assembly GCA_035639195.1 of Steroidobacteraceae bacterium. Taxonomy (GTDB): domain Bacteria; phylum Pseudomonadota; class Gammaproteobacteria; order Steroidobacterales; family Steroidobacteraceae; genus 13-2-20CM-66-19. Next base: position 17,218 of record DASQYM010000046.1, on the reverse strand, counting down.
GCTGCTGCTGCACAATCGGCTGTTCATCCAGTGGAAGCCCACGGTGCTGTTCTGGCTGGTGAGCATCGCCTTCGTGGCGAGCTTCTGGATCGGCGAGCGCACGCTGACGCAGCGTTTCCTCGAGCCGGCGCTCGCCGGCCGCGCCGCGGTGAGCGCACCGCAGTGGCGGCGCATGAACCTGTGGTCGGCACTCTTTTATATCGCGCTCGGTGGTCTCAATCTCGCAGTCGCCTATGGAGCGAGCGAGCGCACCTGGGTGTACTTCAAGCTGTTCGGGCTGGCGCTGCTCACCTTCGTATTCATCGCGCTGCAGATGCTGTGGTTGAGTCGCACCGCGGGCGAGCTGCCGACCCGTACCCCCGCCTCCGACGCGCCGCAATGAACGCGCTGGTGGTGGCGCAGCTGCGCAGCGCGCTCGAGCAGGCGTTCGCGCCCACTACACTCGAGATCATCGATGACAGTGCTGCGCACGCCGGGCACGCGGGTGCCCGCAGCGGGGGTCATTACCGCGTCAGGCTCGTGGCGGAAGCTTTCCGTGGCCATTCGAGCCTCGAGCGTCACCGTCTGGTCTATGCGGCGGTCGCCCCGCTGCTCAGCGGCTCGGTGCATGCACTCAACATCGTGGCCCGCAGCCCGGAGGAGCCGGCCTGAGCGCGCGCACCAAGAACCAAATCGCGGCTGCGCGCTCTCAGCTCATCGTGTTCGTCAATCTCTGCTCAAGGCAATACGGAAAATCGGTATGAATCATTCGCGACTCGCTCTCCTGCTCCCAGCGCTCGCCGCACTCGCGGCCTGCCAGCCCAAGACCGCGGGCATCGCGGTGAATGACAACTCCCCACCGGTCGCCACCGTGAACGGGGTGCCGATCACCCGCAACTTCTACGACTTCTACATCAAGGGCGTCACCGGCGGAAAATCGCCTGCCGATATCACCGCCGACCAGCGCAATCTCGCGCTCGACAATCTCATCCGCGCGCAGGTAGTCGCCGAGCAGGCTATCAAGGACGGAGTAGACAAGAATGGCGATGCGGCCTACATGCTGCAGCTCGCGCGGCTGAACGTGCTCGAGCAGGCGGTACAGGAGCGCTATCTCAAGGATCGTCAGCCGACCGAGCAGGAGTTGCGCGCCGAGTACGAAACGCAGCTCGCCGCCATGCCGAAGACCGAGTACCACGCGCGCCACATCCTGGTCGCGACCGAACCGTTCGCGCAGAAGATCATCGAGCGCCTCGACAAGGGCGAGAAGTTCGACGCACTCGCCAAGTCGGAGTCGATGGATTCCTCCAAGAGCAACGGCGGCGATCTCGGCTGGTTCACCCCAGGCCGCATGGTGCCGGAGTTTGCCGGCGCAGTGATGGCGCTCAAGCCCGGCGAGTACACCCACAAACCGGTGCAGACTCAGTACGGCTGGCACGTGATCCAGCTGCTCGAGACGCGCGAGGTGACTCCGCCCCCCTTCGAGCAGGTGCGTCAACGGCTCGTGCAGGTGGTACAGGCGAAGAAGTTCCGCGTGTATCAGGATGAGCTGCTGCGCAATGCCAAGGTCGAGAAGTTCCTCGACAAGACGACTGGTCCCGCACCGGCAGCAGGCGCGGCACCTGCCGCCCCGACGGCTCCGGCGCCGGGCGCCAGTGCGCCGAACGCTCCCGCTGCGGCGGCGCCGCCGGCTGCACCGGGCGCTACCGCAACGCCACCTCCGGCCACGCCCACACCAGCGCCGCCGACTAACACTCCGAAGAAGGACTGAAGCAGGAAGGACTGAAGCGCCGAAAACGCAGCGGCGGGCCTCAGCGCCCGCCGCTGCGCGTGCTAGCGCGGACCAGCGCGCTCGAGGAGCGCGAGAAATTGCCGCTCATCGAGCACCGGCACCTGCAGCTCCCGCGCCCGCGTGAGCTTTGAGCCGGCCTCGCTTCCGGCGACCACGAAGCTCGTCTTCTTCGACACGCTTCCCGCCACCTTCGCACCGCGCGCGATGAGCGCCTCCTGCGCCTGCTCGCGAGTCATGGCCTCTAGCGTCCCGGTGATGACGAAGGTGCGGCCGGCGAGCGTTTGCTGCGCGCGCGAGGACGCGGGCATGTCAGGCCATGTGACACCTCGTTTGCGTAACACCTTGATCACGCCGCGGTGATCGTCCGAAGCGAAGAACGCGGCGACGTGTGCCGCTACGACCGGTCCGATGTCGGGCACCTGCTGGATCGCTGTCTCGTCGGCCTCCATCAACCGCTCGAGCGTGCCGAAATGGCGTGCCAGTGCGAGCGCCGTGGCTTCGCCCACTTCGCGAATGCCAAGCCCGTAGAGCAGCCGCGGCAGCGTGGTGCGACGGCTGCGCCCGATGGCGGCGATGAGATTGGCGGCGGACTTCTCCCCCATGCGATCGAGTTGCGCGAGCTGCTCGGTGGTGAGTGAGTACAGATCGGCCGGCGTACGCACTGCATCGAGCTCCACGAGTTGCTCGATGAGCTTGTCGCCGAGTCCCTCGATGTCGAGCGCACGGCGGCTGGCGAAGTGACGCAACGACTCCTGGCGCTGCGCGCGGCAGGTAAATCCTCCGGTGCAGCGCGCCACCGCCTCTCCCGCGGCGCGCAGCACCTGCGAATGGCACACCGGGCACTGCTCGGGCAACTCGAGCGGCTGCGCGCCGGGCGGGCGCTTGTCGAGCACTACGCTCACCACTTCCGGGATCACCTCCCCCGCACGGCGCACCACCACCGTGTCGCCGACACGCACGTCCTTGCGGTGCACCTCGTCGATGTTGTGCAGCGTCACGCTGCTCACCGTCACGCCGCTCACGAACACCGGCTCGAGCCGTGCCACCGGCGTCAGTGCCCCGGTGCGCCCGACCTGGAAGCCGATGTCTCGCACGACCGTGAACGCCTCATCGGGTGGGAACTTGTGGGCGATCGCCCAGCGCGGCGCGCGTGAGATGAATCCGAGCCGCTCCTGATCGGTACGCGAGTCGAGCTTGTAGACGACACCATCGATCTGGTATGGCAGTGAGCTGCGGCGCTCGCCGACCGCGCGGTAATAGGCGAGGCACCCTTCCACGCCGCGCACGGCGCGCGCCTCCGGCGACACCGGCAGTCCCAGCGAGCGCAGCAGCTCGAGCAGCTCACTCTGGCGCGCCGGGGCCGCGGCGCCTTCGAGCACCCCGATTGCGTAGAACAAAGCGCTCAGCGGCCTTGCCGCAGTAATGCGCGCATCGAGCTGCCGCAGGCTGCCCGCGGCCGCATTGCGCGGATTGACGAACACCTTCTCGCCGCGGGTACGCGCGAGCTCGTTCATGCGCTCGAAGCCGGCGATGGTCATGAAGACTTCGCCGCGCGCCTCGAAGAGTGCCGGGGCGGCACCGAGCAGTCGCTGCGGCACCGCGCGGATGGTGCGTACGTTGGCGGTGACATCTTCGCCGCTGATGCCATCGCCGCGCGTGGCCGCCTGCTCGAGCCGGCCGGCGCGATAGATGACGCTCACCGCAAGCCCATCGAGCTTCGGCTCCGCCACGTAATCGAGCTCGCCGTCGCGGCCAAGGCGCTCGTGTATACGCCGATCGAAACCGCGCACGTCATCCTCGCTGAAGGCGTTATCGAGCGAGAGCATCGGCACCTGGTGCACCACCTCGCCGAAGCCGGCGCGCGGCGTACCGGCCACGCGCTGCGTGGGTGAGTCGGGCGTGACGAGTGCAGGCTGGGCGGCCTCGAGCGCGCGCAGCTCCTGCATCAAACGGTCGTACTCGGCATCGGAGACGTGCGGATCGTCGAGCACGTAATAGCGGTAGTCGTGCTGCGCGATCTCCGCTCGCAGCTGCGCGGCGCGCGCAGCCGCCGTGTCGGTCACGATACGGCTCCGGCCCGGAACTGCTCGCGCAGCTGCTCGATGCGCGCCGGCGTGAGCGGTGTTCCCTGCTCATCCTGCAGCACACCCTGCAGGCGCTCATTCAGATTACGTGCCGCGAACACGAGCTCATCGAAGGCCTGCCGCGCGGGCTTCGGACCCGGAAGCACCGCGAACAGCGATAGCCCGCCATAATGCTGCGAGTCCATCGTATCCATGTCGAACGTGCCGGGGCGCGTCAGGCTGGCCGCGGAGAGCACCGCGCGCCGCTCATCGTCGGGCTTGTGGAAGATCGCGAACTGGCCAAGGAGGAACCCCTCCGCAGCGAGCGCCTGTCGAAGCGATCGTCCGGGGAAGCGCTCACGCTGCGGCGCGACCAGGCGCAGCGCCAGAATGCGCCGCTCGTGCACCGCCGGCCAATCGACCACGAGCGGCGCTCCCGCCGGCAGCTGCGGCAGCACCTCCTCCAGAATCGGCTCCTCGCGCGGAGCAGGCTCGAATGACTCCTCGGCGGCGTCCTCCGCGCCGAGGACGAGTGTCGGCAGATCATCGACGGTGTCGTCATCTTCGGTGAGTGCTTGCTCCTCGAGCGCTGGCGGGGGTCGCTGCGCGGATTCGAGCACCGGCAGAGGCGGATCCTCGAACGTCTCGACGACCGGCAGCTCCGCCGCCCCGACGGGCTCGCGCACGCGCACCTCCGGCAGCGTCAAGGGCGGCTCGCGCACGAGACGCGGCGCGGGCTCCGCAATCGCATCGCGAACCGGCATGCGCTCGAGGCCGCCGCTCGCCTGGCGCGGGCGTCGTCGCTCCCAGAAGATGAGTGCCACGATGAACAGGGCACCGAGAATCAGCAGCGCCCAGCGCAGCTCGGAAATCATGCGCTGCTCATCCGCTCACACCGCCGCCAGCCGCACCGCCTCATCCACATCGACGGTGACCAGGCGGGAAACGCCCGGCTCGTTCATGGTCACCCCGATCAACTGTGAGGCGAGCTCCATGGTCCCTTTGTTGTGGGTGATGAACACGAACTGCACCCGGCTCGACATCTCGCGCACGATATCGCAGAACCGGCCGACATTGTGCTCATCGAGCGGCGCGTCGACCTCATCGAGCAGGCAGAAGGGCGCCGGATTCAGATCGAAGATGGAGAACACCAGCGCCACTGCGGTGAGAGCCTTCTCCCCGCCGGAGAGCAGGTGGATGGTGCTGTTCTTCTTGCCCGGCGGGCGCGCCATCACCGCGACGCCTGCGGTGAGCTTATCGTCGCCGACGAGCTCGAGATAGGCGTGGCCGCCGCCGAAGAGTCGCGGAAATTTCTCACGCAGGCCGGCATTGATACGCTCGAAGGTGTCCTCGAAGCGCGTGCGGGTCTCGCGATCGATGCGGCGCATGGCCTCCGCCAGGGTATCGAGCGCGGAAGAGAGATCGGCGAACTGACTGTCGAGATATTCCTTGCGCTGGCTGTGCTCGCGCAGCTCATCGATGGCGGCGAGATTCACCGAGCCGAGCCGCTCGATGTCCGCCCGAGTGCCGCCGAGCTGCTCCTCCCAGGACCCGATCTCGGCCGCGGGTGGAAGTTGCGCCTGCACCGCGGCCAGCTCGGCGCCGGTCTGTGCAAACTGCTCGGCGAGCGCTGCGCGCCGTACATGCGTCTCCTGCGCCGCAAGGCGCGCCTGCTCCATTGCCTCGCGCGCCGCCTGCACGCGTTGCTCGGCGGCGAGGCGCCCCTCATCGAGTGAGCGCAAAGCGCTCTCGGCATCCTCCAGCGCTGCGCGCGCCACACCGAGCTCGGCTTCGACCGTGAGACGCCGCGCGAGCGCTTCGTTGAGGCGCGAATGCAGGCGCAGGATAGGCTCATCGCCCGAGGCGAGCTCCTGCTCGAGCTCCGCGCGACGCCGCGTGAGCTGCTCGCGCTGCTCGAGCATGCGGCGCAGCGCCTGGGCCACCGAGGTCTCGGTCGAGCGGCGCGCCTCGACCTGCACATGCAGATCGCGTGAAGCGAGCTGCGTCGCCTGCACCTGCGCCCGAGCGGCCGTGACTGCCGCGCGGCGCTCCTCGCGCTGCGCGATGAGCGCAGTCTCGACCGACTCCAGAGACTGCTGTGCCGCGAGCGCGCGGCTGAGCTCGTTCACTGCGCTTTCCTGTGCACCTGCGGTCGCCGCACGCTCGCGCGCGACTTCCCCGGCGTCCTGTTGCAGTCGCTCATCGCGCAGGCCGCTCTCTTCGGCGCGAGCTCGCGCCGCCTGCAAGGCACCCGCGAGCTCCGCATACTGCTCGCGCGAGCGTTGCAGGTCCGTCTGCACCGCCTCGCGTTCGGCTTCTGCGCGCTGCAATCCCGCGCGGGCACCCGCGAGTGCCGTCTCATCGTGACGCACGCGCTCTTCTGCACGCGTGGCAGCCGAACGCAAGCCTTTCAGTCGCTGCTCGCGCAGCAGCACGCCGGCCCGTGGATCGGCGCCGCGGCTGATGCGCAGCCAATCACGGCCGAGCCACTCGCCCTCTCGCGTAATGAGTGACTGCCCGGGCCCGAGGCCGGCGCGTGCGCGCAGCGCTGCCGGGAGCGATGCCGCGGTCAGCACGTGACTGAGCGGACTGAGCACTGCGGCCGGGCCACGTACCCGACTTGCGAGTGTCTCGGCGGCGGCCGCCGATGCCACGGAGGCACCTTCGATCAGCGTGACGCTGCCCGCCGCCAGCGTACCGAGCGAGGAGCAGAGCGCATCGAGCTGCTCGACGCACACCGCTTCGAGATAGTCGCCGAGAGCGGTCTCGACCGCGCGCTCCCATCCCGCCTCGACTTCCAGCGCCGCCGCGAGGCGCGGCCGAGCGGCGAGTCCCGTCCCGCGCAGCCATTCGCTCGCCTGCCCCGAGTGATCGGAAAGCGCGGCCGCCTGCAATGCCTCGAGCGAAGTGAGCTCAGCGCGCGCCGCCTCGCGTGCGCTGCGTGCGCCTTCGAGACTCGCCTCGGCGGCGAGCTGTGCCGTGCGCGCCGCTTGCACGCGCCCCTGCGCCTCGGCGAGGGTATTGTTGAGTGCCTCGGCCTCGGCGCGTGCCGGCGCCTCCCGGGCCTCGAGCTGCGCGAGCTGCTCCGCGAGCTCGCGCGATCCGAGATCCGCACTCTCGGCCGCAAGACGTGCCGCCTGGCTCTCGAGGCGGCGCAACTGGCCCTCGAGCTGCTCGAGGCGTGCACGCTCGACCTCGGCACGGCGTTCCGCGACCGCCAGCGCCGCGGTGTGTGCCTCCCAGCGTTGCTGCCACTGCTGCAGCGCCTGCTCGGCGAGATCGAGCTGCCCAGCGGCCTGCGCCTCGGACTGCTGCGCCGCGTCGCGCGCGGGGGTGAGCCGTGCAAGCTCGGTGCGTACCGCGGCGAGATCGGCTTCGTCACGCTCGACGTGCTGTGTGAGCTCCGCGAGTGTCGTCTGTGTCTGCGTCAGCTCATCGCGCTGGCGCTCGCGCAGCTCGCGCGTGTGCTCGATAGACTGTTCGAGGCGCGAGATGTCCGCGCCCACTTCGTAATAACGCGCCTGCACTGCCGAGAGGTTGTCGGTGTGTGCGGTATGGACCGCGCGTTGCTTCTCGATGGCGGCCTCGGCGGCGCGCTGGGCGGCGAGCTCCCCCTGCATGGTGAGCTCGCGCTCGCGCACCGCGGCATCGTGCACCTCTGCGCCGCTGTCGAGGTCACGCAGACGCAGCGCCAGTACCTCGGCGACGAGTCGCCGCTCCTGCTCCTTGAGCGCCTGATAGCGGCGTGCGGTTGCCGCCTGACGCTGCAGGTGACGGATCTGCTTTTCGACCTCATCGCGCACGTCCTGCAGCCGCTCGAGGTTCTCGCGCGTCTCGGCGATGCGCACCTCGGTCTCTTTGCGCCGCTCCTTGTAGCGGGAGATGCCGGCCGCCTCCTCGACGAAGGCGCGCATGTCGTCGGCCTTCGCGTCGATGACGCGGGTGATCATGCCCTGCTCGATGATGGCGTAGCTGCGCGAGCCGAGACCGGTGCCGAGAAACAGGTTGGTGATGTCCTTGCGGCGGCAGCGCGTGCCGTTGATGAGATATGCCGATGTGCCGTCGCGGCCGACCTGGCGACGGAGCGAGATTTCGCTGTAACTCGCGTAGGCGCCGCCGATCTTGCCGTCGGCATTGTCGAAGATCAGCTCAACCGAGGCGCTACCGACCGGCTTGCGGGCCGCCGACCCGTTGAACACCACATCGGTCATGCTGTCGCCGCGCAGATGCTTGGCGGAGAGCTCCCCCATCACCCAGCGCACCGCGTCGATGACGTTCGACTTGCCGCAGCCGTTGGGGCCCACGACACCGGTGAGATTGCTGGGAAGGTTGATTTGGGTCGGATCGACGAAGGATTTGAAGCCGGCGAGCTTGATCTTGGTCAGCCGCATCTGGTGATTTCGTCCCTTCGTGCCTGCGCCTCTCGAGAATGGTGGTGTAGTGTAGTGCAATATGCCGAGCACGCCCACCAAAGAGCTCGAGACCTTCACCAATCCGGAGCTCGCGCGCGACTACACGGTCCGCATGCAGATCCCGGAGTTCACCTGTCTCTGCCCACGGACCGGGCAGCCGGATTTCGCCACGCTCGATCTGGAGTACGTGCCCGATCGGCTGTGCGTGGAGCTGAAGTCATTGAAGCTCTACATCTGGTCCTTCCGCGACCGCGGTGCTTTTCATGAGGCCGTGACCAACGAGATCGCCGATCACCTCGAGGCGACGCTGCGGCCGCGATTCCTGCGTCTCAGCGCGCGCTTCAACGTGCGCGGCGGCATCTGTACGACGATCGTCGCGGAGCGACGACAGGCGAGATGGCAGGCGGCTGCGCCGATCAGCCTGCCGTAAAGCAGGCAAAGTAGCCGCCCAGGCCGCCCCGCCGCCCCCGCTTCGGGAACCCTGTACAGCGGGGGGTGCGCCGGTATAATCGCGCGTTCTTCAGCAGCCTGGTGCCGATTTGAGGAGCCATTAAATGCCGGCCAAGAGACCTGCCCCCAAGTCCGCCAAGGGCAAGAAGGCGGCCAGCCGGCCCCCAGCGCGTAAGGCGCTCGCTCGCAAACCCGACGGCGCACGCGCCCGGGTCGTTGCCGTGCACGCGCGCAAGAGCACAACCGCGGCGCCGCGCAAAGCGCCGGCGGCGCACCCTGCGGAAGCTCCGCTCGAGCCGGCCGCGGACATGAGAAAAGCCCAGCGTCCTGGCACGGCCGGGGGAGCGAGCCAGCCAGCGTCCGCGTCCCAGAGCACCCCTGTGCGCACACCGCTGCCGCCGGTCAGCGCCGAAGGCGATGACGGCGAAGGAGTCGAGCCGGGGAGCCTCCTCGCGGGACCACGCAACGTCAAGCCGTACATCGTCAAGCGCGGCGAGCTGTACATGAGCAAGGAGCAGCTCGAGCACTTCCGCAACATTCTCAACACCTGGAAGCGCGACCTCATGGTCGAGGTGGATCGCACCGTCTCGCACATGAAGGACGAGGCGGCCAACTTCCCCGATCCCAACGACCGCGCGACCCAGGAGGAGGAGTTCAGCCTCGAGCTGCGCACCCGCGACCGCGAGCGCAAACTCATCCGCAAGATCGACGATGCGCTGAAGCGCATCGAGGACGGCTCGTACGGCTACTGCCTGGAGACCGGCGAGGAGATCGGCATCAAGCGTCTCGAAGCGCGTCCGGTAGCGACCCTCAGCATCGAAGCGCAGGAGCGGCGCGAGCGGCGCGAGCGCCAGTACGGCGACCGCGACGATCGTTATCGCTGAGGCCCGACAAAATCACGCTTGCCGCGCGCCACGAGTCTTCAACCGCCGAACAAGACGCGTGATTTTGCGGGGACCCCGACGGGGACTCCGGAACCAACGCCTCGGTACATCGGGCGCTTTGCGCCCTCACCCACCGGATCGCTGCACCTTGGGTCTTTAGTCGCCGCGCTCGGCAGCTACCTGGACGCACGCCACCATGGCGGCCGCTGGCTCGTGCGCATGGAGGATCTCGATCGCCGCCGCGTGGTGAGAGGATCCGCGCAAAGCATCCTTCACGCGCTCGAGCTCTTCGGCCTTCCCTGGGACGGTGTCATCGAGTACCAGAGCGAGCGCACGGCGTACTACCTGCAAGCGCTCGAGACGCTGAAGGCGCTCGGCGCCACTTTCGAGTGCAGCTGCTCGCGCCGTGATCGCGACAGCGATAGCGGCTATCCGGGCACCTGCCGTAACGGACCAACACGCAGCGGCCCTACGGCAATCCGCTTCCGGGTCGAAGACCTGCTCCTGCCGGTAGAGGATCGTCTTCAGGGGAGGTGTGAGTTCCACCTGCGCGAGCGCGGGGACGTGATCGTCCGGCGCCGCGATGGCGCCTTTGCCTACCAGCTGGCCGTGGTCGTCGATGATGCGCTGCAAGGTGTCACGGACGTCGTGCGCGGGGCAGACCTGCTCGACAGTACGCCCTGGCAGATCGCACTGCAGCAAGCGCTCAAGCTTCCGACCCCCCGTTACGCACACGTGCCGCTCGTTACCGAGCCTGGCGGTCAAAAACTTGCAAAATCAAGGCGTTCCGCAGCACTGGAATCGCGTACAGCCGGGCGGCAAGTATGCGAGGCGCTGAGGCTGCTGCGGCAGGACCCTCCTGCCGAGCTCGAGTCCGAGGCTGCCCCGAACATCGTACGATGGGCCTGCGCCAACTGGCGGCCGGAGCGACTGCACGCTCTACGCGAGGTCCGCGCGGGTGCCAATGGGACCACGGTCTGAGTTGGGTTCGCCCGGCTGATGTAATAAGGTATGTAACCCAAACGCGTACGCACTATGGAAGGTGCAAGGACCATAGTGAGGGACGTGCGATGAGCGAACCGCGCACCATAAAGAAATATCCGAACAGGCGGTTGTACGACACGGTTGAGAGCCGCTACATCACACTTGCCGACATCCGTCGACTGGTGATCGAGCGTATCGACTTCGTAGTCGTCGACAAGAAGTCCCAAGGGGACATCACGCGCTCCATCCTGCTGCAGGTGATTGCCGAGCAGGAGCACGGCGGCGAACCGTTGATGAGCCGGGATTTCCTCTCACAGATGATCCGCTCCTACGGCGCGGGGCTGCGCACCGCCATGGGGAGCTATCTGGAGGGGAGCGTGAAGCTCTTCGCCGGTCACGACGGGCGCGGGCCGCAGGGCTGAAGCGCGCTCGCGCGCGCGGCGCGTTGCAGTCAGGCGCTTTCGACGTCTCGCATCGAGAGGCGGATGCGGCCCTGCCGATCCACCTCCAGCACCTTCACGCGGATCACATCGCCTTCGCGCAGCTTGTCGCTCACGCGCTCGACGCGCTCGTTCGAGATCTGCGAGATGTGCACCAGGCCGTCGCGCCCCGGAAGGATGGTGACGAAGGCGCCAAAGTCCATCAGCCGCGCCACCTTGCCTTCGTACACCCGGCCGACCTCGACGTCGGCGGTGATGAGCTCGATACGCCGCTGCGCTTCGCGCCCGGCGGCCCCCGACACGGACGCGATCTTCACGGTGCCGTCGCTCTCGATATCGATCGTGGTGCCGGTCTCCTCGGTAATCTGACGGATGACCGCGCCACCCTTACCGATGACATCCCGGATCTTCTCCGGGTCGATCTTGAGCGTGATGATCGAGGGCGCCCACTCGGACATCTTCTCGCGCGGCTCGCGGATGACCTTGCTCATCTCATCGAGTATGTGCAGCCGCCCGGCGCGCGCCTGCTCGAGCGCTACGCGCATGATCTCCGCGGTCACGCCTTCGACCTTGATATCCATCTGCAAAGCCGTGACTCCATCGCGCGTGCCGGCCACCTTGAAATCCATATCGCCGAGGTGGTCCTCATCGCCGAGGATGTCGGTGAGCACCTGATAACGACCGCCCTCGAGCACGAGTCCCATGGCGACTCCCGCCACCGGCGCCTTGATGGGCACCCCCGCGTCCATCAGCGCGAGCGAGGTGCCGCAGACACTCGCCATGGAGGAGGAGCCGTTGGATTCGAGTATCTCCGACACCACGCGAATCACGTAGGGGAACGCGCTCATGTCGGGCATCATCGCATTGACGCCGCGACGCGCGAGATTGCCGTGACCGATCTCGCGTCGTTTCGGCGAGCCGAGCATGCCGGTCTCCCCGACCGAAAAAGGCGGGAAGTTGTAATGCAACATGAAGGGTTCGCGGCGCTCGCCCTCGAGCGCATCGATGATCTGCGCATCGCGCGTGGTACCGAGTGTGGTCACCACCAGTGCCTGTGTCTCGCCGCGGGTGAAGAGCGCTGAGCCGTGAGTGCGCGGCAGCACGCCCACCTTTATGCTGATCGGCCGCACGGTACGCGTGTCGCGCCCATCGATGCGCGGCTCGCCGTTGAGGATGCGCTGGCGCACGATGTTGCTCTCGAGCTTGAAGAGTGCGCTCTCGACCTGCTCGCCGGTGAACTTCGGCTGCTCACCGCCGGCGAGCGTCGCGACGGTCTGCGCCTTGATCTCGCCGAGCCGTGCGTGTCGCTGCTGTTTCTCGCTGATGCTGTAGGCCTGGGCGAGCGCTGCCTGCGCGTGCAAGGACACCGCGCTGTTGAGCTCGGCATTGTCTGCCGCCGGCTCCCACTTCCAGCGCGGCTTGCCCGCCTCGCTCGCGAGCTCGCGGATTGCGCGGATGGCGGTCTGCATCTGCTCGTGACCGAACACCACTGCCCCCAGCATGACCTCTTCCGCGAGGCCCTTGGCCTCGGACTCCACCATCAGCACCGCGTGCTCGGTGCCAGCGACGACCAGGTGCAGTTGTGACTGGCTGAGATCCTTGGCAGTCGGATTGAGCTGATAGCGCCCGTCCTTCCAGCCGACGCGCGCCGCACCGACCGGTCCGTTGAATGGGATACCCGAGAGCGCTAGTGCCGCCGAGGCGCCGAGGAGAGACGGAACATCCGCGTCGATCTCCGGATCCATCGACAGAACCGTCGCGACGACCTGCACGTCGTTGTAGAAACCATCCGGAAACAGCGGACGGATCGGGCGGTCGATGAGCCGCGAGGTGAGGGTCTCCTTCTCGCTCGGGCGGCCTTCGCGTTTGAAGAAGCCGCCCGGGATACGCCCGGCTGCGTAGGTCTTCTCGATGTAGTTCACGGTGAGCGGGAAGAAATCCCGTCCCGGTGTTGGGATCTGCTTGGCGACTGCGGTAACGAGCACCACGGTCTCGCCCATCGACACGCGCACCGCCCCGTCCGCTTGACGGGCGAGCTGTCCGGTCTCGATGGTTACCGAATGTGGGCCGTAGGGAAACGACTTGCTGACAACGCTCACAGCTGAATCCTCGAAAAAAGTGGAAATCCTGAGACCGGAAACGCAAAGGCCGCGTGGACGCGGCCCTCAAGTCTCAGCGGCGAAGTCCGAGGCGCTCGACGAGCTCCTGGTACTTCGCCGGCTGTGTGGACTTCAGGTAATCGAGGAGCTTGCGTCGCTGGTTTACCATCTTCACCAACCCGCGACGCGAGGCATGGTCACGCTTGTGTGCGGTGAAATGCTCACCGAGCCCGTTGATACGCTCGGAGAGCAGTGCGACCTGCACTTCGGGGGACCCGGTGTCGGCCGGACCGCGGCGGAACTGCGCGAGGATCCCGCCCTTCTTCTCACTGGATAAAGCCATTGCGCGATTGTCCTAACTACTTGTCTTGAGAGCCCTTTTGTGAGCCGGGCATTCTACCTGTGCCCGTGGCCTCGCCACAAGCCGAAAAGCATGTGCACGGTTGCTTAGATCGCGCGTTGCAGACTACGATTGCGCTTCGAGGTGACACGGCCATGTTGAAGACATCGCTCCTTACCGCCTGCTTGATCGTCCTTGCAGGCGGCTGTGCCAGCAATCCTCCGCCGGCAACACGCAACGCTACGGCGAACGCCGCGCGCAACTCCGGCTCACCAGTCGGCTGCGTCAACAAGACCGCCACGCGGCTGCCCACGAGCCCCGATGATTGCGCCGGTTTCGGCAACAGCCACTCTTCGGACGCCATGAAGAGCACCGGTGAGCCCCGCGCCGGGGATTCCCTGCGCCTGCTCGATCCTGCGGTTACGGTTCATCCGTAACAGCTTCGCCCCCACCGCGCTGCGCCTGCCAGCCTCAGCAGGCGGACTCGAGCTTGAGCAGCCGCCGGGGGTGCACTGCGCCCGCCATGTCGGTCTCACCGATACCGAGAAACCTTTGCCCTTCATAGAGGCGCACCCGGGCGCCGATCGGCCCATCGGGCGCGGTCACCGGCTGACCCTGAGACAGCCGCCGTGCCTTCGCCGGCTCGAGCTGCACCGCTGGCAGATGCTCGAGCGGTAGATCGATCGGCAGGAGCGGCGGCCGCTGCCCGCTGGTGCACGCAGCCTCGAGCGATTCGAGCGTATGCATCGGCTCGCGTGCAAAGGGCTCGACGTACTCGCGCCGCAGCACACGCACGTGGCCGAGCGTACCGAGCGCAGCGGCAATGTCCTCGGCGAGCACGCGCACGTAAGTGCCCTTCGAGCACAGTACCTCGAGCTCGAGGGCCTCGCGCTCCAGCGCGAGCAGGCTCAGACGCGACACCTCGATCGTCCGCGGCGCACGCGCGACCGTGACTCCGGCGCGTGCCAGGCGATATAGCGGCCGTCCCGCGTGCTTCAGCGCCGAGTACATGGGTGGAACCTGCTGCCCGTGGCCGACGAACTGGCCAAGCACGCGCTCGATGCGCGGACGCTCGAGCTGCGGCACCGGGACTTGCTCGGTGACAGCACCCTCCGCATCCCCCGTCGCGGTGCGTGTACCGAGCGCCACGGTGAAGCGATAGCACTTGCGGCCCGCCACGATCTCGCCGGCGACCTTGGTGGCTTCCCCGAGGCAGATCGGCAGCATGCCGGTCGCGAGTGGATCGAGGCTGCCGACGTGGCCGGCCTTCTCCCGGTCGAATTGAGCGCGTACCCGCTGCAAGGCCGCGTTCGACGACAACCCGCGCGGCTTGTCGAGCAGCAGGATGCCGCTTGGCATGGCGGCGGCCCCGTATCAGCGCGGCGTGGGATCGTCCTGCGGTGCGGGCGCGCCCGATGATGGCGCATTCTCCGAATCGGTACTGGCCCGATCCTCCGCCACCGCCTGATCGATCAAGTGAGTGAGGCGCGCAGCGTCTTCGACACTCTCGTCGAACACGAACTCGAGCCGCGGCGCATGCCGCAGCGCGAGCCGCCGCCCGAGCTCACCGCGCAGGAAGGCAGCGGCGCGCGTCAGGCCGGCGCGCACCTCCTCGGCCGGGTGGAGCGATGCGAAGGGGATGAAGAACACCCGTGCGCTTCCCATGTCCGGGGCGACGCTCACCGCGGTGATGGTGACGTTACCCACGCGCGGATCCTTGACCTCGCGCGTGATGAGCGAGGCGAGCACGCGCTGGATCTCGGATTCGATGCGCCGGGTGCGTCCGTGTGCGGTCACTGCAGGGTTCTCGCCACCTCGACGCGCGCGAAGCACTCGATCTGATCGTTGACGCGCACATCCTGGTAGTTCTTCACGCCGATGCCGCACTCGGTGCCGGCGCGCACCTCGTTGACGTCGTCCTTGAAGCGGCGCAGCGACTCGAGCGCGCCCTCGAAGATGACGACGTTGTCGCGAAGCACACGGATCGGGTTGTTGCGGCGCACGAAGCCCTCGGTGACGAGGCAGCCCGCAACCACGCCGAACTTGCTCGAGCGAAACACCTCGCGCACCTGTGCCACGCCGACGATCTGCTCCTTGATCTCCGGCTGCAGCATGCCGGTCATCATCTGCCTCACATCGTCGATGGCCTCGTAGATGATGCTGTAGTAGCGCACCTCCACGCCGGTCTCCTTGAGCGCGTCGCGTGCGCCGGCATCGGCGCGCACATTGAAGCCGATGACGAGCGCGCGCGAGGCCGCCGCGAGCTGCACGTCGGAAACGGTGATGCCGCCGAGGCCGCTCGCGATCACCTTCACCTGCACCTCCTCGGTCGAGAGCTTGGTGAGCGCCTCGCGCAGCGCCTCTACGCTGCCCTGCACGTCCGCCTTGATGAGCACCGAGACGACGCCCGCTTTCTCCTCACCCATCTGTGAGAAGACGTCCTCCGCGCGCGTGGACTGGCGGGCGAGCTTGACATCGCGGAACTTGCCCTGCCGGTAGAGCGCGACCTCGCGCGCCTTGCGCTCGCTCTCGATGGCGAGCAGCTCATCCCCCGCGTTGGGTGCGGCGGACAGGCCGAGCACGACGACCGGCATGGACGGCGGCGCTTCGGTCACGGGCTTGCCCTGCTCATCGAACATGGCGCGCACGCGCCCGAACTCCGAGCCGGCGATGATCGGATCACCCATGTGCAGGGTGCCGCGTTTCACCAGCACCGTCGCGACTGCGCCGCGGCCCTTCTCGATGCTCGATTCGATCACCACCCCGCCGGCAAGGCCGGTGCGCGGTGCGCGCAGCTCGAGCACCTCCGCCTGCAACAGGATCGCTTCCAGCAGCTGATCGATCCCCTGGCCGGTGCGCGCGGAAACGGGCACGAATATGGTCTCGCCGCCCCACTGCTCGGAGATGACTTCGTGCTTCGAGAGCTCGGTGCGCACGCGCTCCGGATCCGCGTCGCTCTTGTCGATCTTGTTGACGGCGACCACGATCGGCACACCCGCGGCGCGCGCATGCTGGATGGCTTCGACCGTCTGCGGCATGACTCCATCGTCCGCGGCTACCACCAGCACCACGACGTCGGTCGCTTTCGCTCCGCGTGCGCGCATGGCAGTGAAGGCCGCGTGGCCCGGGGTGTCGAGGAAGGTGATCACTCCGCGTGGTGTCTCCACGTGATAGGCGCCGATGTGCTGGGTGATGCCGCCGGCCTCGCCCGCCGCCACCTTGGTGCGCCGGATGTAGTCGAGGAGCGAGGTCTTGCCGTGGTCGACGTGACCCATCACGGTGACCACCGGCGGCCGCGGCTCGGCCTCGGTTTCCACCTGCCCCGACTGCAGATCCGCCTCGATCTGATTCTCCTTGAGGACCTTGGGCGTATGGCCCATCTCCTCCACGACCAGCACCGCCGTGTCCTGGTCGATCGGCTGATTAATGGTCGCCATGACGCCCATGTTCATGAGCACCTTGATGACCTCGGTCGCCTTGACCGCCATCTTCTGGGCGAGCTCGGCCACCGTGACGGTTTCCCCGATCCCCACCTCGCGCACCACCGGTGCGGTCGGCATCTCGAAGCCGTGCTTGCCGTCGGTCGCGCTCGGCATTGGCCGTGCCCTGGCACGGCGCTTCTTCTTGTAGCGCGAGCTGACGTCGGTCGCGACGTGCAGCTCCTGGCGCCCATAACGGGTGTGCTTGTCGTCGGTCGCCGGAGCGGCGGGTGCGGCCGGCGCGCGCTCGCGCGCCACGGCGGGTGCCGCGGCGGGCGGGCGCTCACGATCGCGCTCGC
>DASQYM010000045.1:0-19876 GCA_035639195.1 Steroidobacteraceae bacterium | reverse complement strand
ACTGTCCGCGAAAGACCGTTATCAGCGCGAGTGCTGAGGCACCCGAAATTCCCACCTGACAGCGCTGCGGTCTCGAGAGCGGCGCCGGGTGAGGAGAGGAGGACGCGTGAAGGTCGCCATCGTCGGCTGCGGTGCCATCGGCGGTTATGTCGCAGCGAAGCTCGCCCTGGCGGGCGAAGCAGTGACCGTGATGGTGCGCGGTGCCACGCTGGCAGCGGTACGCGAGCGCGGCGTCACGCTCCACATGAGCGATGGCCGCACTCAGCTCGCTCACAACGTCACGGCCACCTCGGATTACGCCGGCGCCGGCGCACAGGACCTGGTGATCCTCGCGGTCAAAGCTCACCAGCTCGAGGCGGTCGCCGCTCAGGTGCCGGAGCTCTTCGGCCCCGACACGGTCGTCGTCACCATGCAGAACGGCATTCCCTACTGGTACTTCCATCGCCACGGCGGCGCACTGGAAGGCAGCATCGTGCGGAGCGTGGATCCACAGGGGACCATCAGCGCTCTCATTCCGGCCGAACGGGTGATCGGTTGCGTGGTGTATCCGGCCACGGAGCTGCTCGCGCCCGCGGTGGTCAAGCACATCGAAGGCGATCGCTTCCCCATCGGTGAGCTCGATGGCTCGGTGAGCGAGCGCGCACGGTGCGTCTCGCAGTGCTTCACGCGCGCCGGCTTCAAATCGCCGCTGCTGGATAATATCCGCGCCGAGATCTGGCTGAAGCTCTGGGGCAACCTGACGTTCAACCCCATCAGCGCCCTCACGCGCTCGACGCTCGCCGAGATCTGCCGGTTCCCTCCGACGCGTGCGCTCGCGGCGACCATGATGACCGAGGCGCAGGCGGTGGCGGAGAAGCTCGGCATCCGATTTCGCGTGTCGCTCGAGCGGCGCATTGCCGGAGCGGAGAAGGTGGGTCATCACAAGACCTCGATGCTCCAGGACGTCGAAGCGGGGAGGGCGCCGGAGCTCGAAGCGCTGCTCGGCTCGGTGGTCGAGCTTGGGCGGCTCACGCATACGCCGACCCCGCACATCGACTGCATCTACGGACTCACTCATCTGCTCGCACGGGCGGTAACCGAGGCCCGCGTGGCCGCACGTTGATCAGCGCGGCGCCCGTCAGCGCTGCGCTGGGCTGCGCAGTCTTGCCGCGATGTAGTGCGTGATGCGCGGAGCCTCGCGTGCGAGGCGCCGCACACGCTCTTCGATGGCACGGTCGGCACGAGTCACCCGGCCGTGCTGGCGCATGTGCTCTGACCACGAGTCGACCAGCCAGGTCTCGATCATCCGCTCGGGGTGAGCCGAATCCTGGAAGATGTCCCACTCGTACGCGCCATCGCGGCGTCGCTCGCGGGCGAGCGGCACGATGGCGTTGAGGAAGGCTTCGCGGTGCTCGGCGGCCACGTGGTATTCGACCGTGACCAGCACCGGGCCTGCATCCTCATCCGTCCCCTGCGCCAGCACCGGCTGCGGCCAGTGCATGGACGGGGTCAGGTCCGCCTCAGGTCCGGCGTGCAGTTTCCAGCCGCGCGTGATGAATAGCGCAAGCAGTGCTCCGGCTGCGGCGAGGTAATGCGAGGTGGCAAGCCCGACGCGCTCGCCCACGAAACCCCACAGAGCGCTTCCGGCGGTCATGGTCCCGAAGAAAACTGTCACGTAGGCGGCGAGTCCGCGGCCGCGCACCCAGTCGGGCAACACCGTCTGCGCCGAGATATTGAGTGTGGCGAGTACCGCGATCCAGGAAACACCCGCGAGCAGACACGCAACCACCGCCACCCATGGCTGCTGCGCGAGCCCGAAGAGCACGAGCGCCGCAACCGTGCCGCCTTCACCCAGCATGACGACGCCATCGGGCCCGGCGCGCAGCCGCGCGCGCGGCAGCAAGAAGGCGCCACCGACCGCGCCGGCGCCGATCGCGGCGAGCAGTGTGCCGTAGAGGCCGGGCCCGCCCTTGAGCTGCGTGCGTGCCACGAGCGGCAGCAGCGCCCAGTAAGCACTGGCGAAGAGGAAAAAACCGATCGCACGCACGAATGTCGCCCGCAACGCGTGGTTGTAGCGCGCGTAGCGCACTCCCGCGCGAATGGCACCTCCGAGCCGCTCGGCAGGCAGCCCGCGCAGGTCCTTGGCCGCCGGACGCCACAGAAGGATCACGGCGATCACGCCGGCATTGCTGAAGGCATCGACCCAGAAGGGGGCGGCGATCCCGAGGCCGAGAATGATGACCCCCGTGATGGCAGGTCCCACGACGCGGCTGATGTTGATTCCGACGCTGTTGATGGCGACCGCTGAGGACAGCGCCGGGCGCGGTACGAGCAGCGGCACGATCGCCTGCCAGGCGGGCGCCTCGAGCGCCGCGAGTGTCCCGAGGATACCGACGAACAGCAGCAGCACCGCGGGGTTTACCGCATGCAGCATGACGAGGAACGCAAACACCCCGCTCAGCAGCGTCGAGAGAACCTCGAGGGCAAGTATCAGTCGCCGTTTATCGAGCACGTCGGCGAGCGCGCCGGCGGGTAACGCGAAAAGGAACAGCGGCAGGCTGTTGGCGACCTGCACCAGCGAGACGACGAGCGGGCTCGGATCGAGGCTCGTCATCAGCCAGCCGGAGGCGGCGTTGTACATCCAGGTGCCGACGTTGGACACCACGGTCGCAATCCACAGCCAGCGGAATGTCGGGTAGCGCAACGCACCCCACGCGGGCAACTCTGCCGCCTGCACCGCCGCCGTGGAAGTTTTGTTTCGGATCTGCCGTGCCATGCCGCCTCGCCCGGCCATCGTAAGCCTTCGCGGCTGCGCTCATGCCGGCCTGCTGCGAATCAACTCATAACTTCTCGCCGCGCGCCATCAGGTGTTGCCCGATGAACCAGCTCTGCAGCTCGTTGCTGCGGATGACTTCGCTCACGATCAGATCGTTGGTGCCGTCATCGCCCGCCTCGGCGGCCTGACGGGCGAGCGGCCGCGCCTCCCCGAGTATGGTCTCGTGCGCCTCGAGGAGCCGCCGCAGCTGCGCGGGAACGCTCTCACGCCCGCGCGGCGCGCGCGCAATACGCGTCTCCTCCGCCACATCCTGGGCGAGGGCAAGCGTGACCCCACCGAGGGTCTGCACCCGCTCGGCGATGGAATCCATGAGCTCCACCTGCTCCCCATAGTGCTTGTCGAACAACAGGTGCAGCTCGTAGAAGGTGGCACCGGAGGTCTGCCAATGCGCTTTCTTGTAGAGATCGCGCATCGCCATGGTGTGGGCCAGCAGGCGATTCAGCGACGCCACGCTCTGGTGACGGACCTGCTCGGAAAGTCCCAGACGGGACGAGACGAGGCTGCCGAAGGGTTGGATGATCGATTCATCGTTGCTCATCGGATTCTCTCCTTGGACGTGCGGCGGGAGCGATTGGCGGGTGCTGGTCGCGCAGTGTAAACCGGCCGCCGCACCCGGTCCCGCCGGGCCCTCATGCCGGGCCCTCATCCGGTGTCATGATGGGGTTGTTTGATGTTTGGGTGCAGACGTGAGCGCGGGCCTGGCGGTATCCTGACCCTAAAACCGCCGGACCCCCTTTCTATGATGATGACCGTGGCTCGCGGCGGTACCTTATGTCAGCCTGCTCCGACACATGATTCAGAGAAGCGGTCTTTCTAACGCTGTCAGACTCCTCGCGAACAAGCGGCGCTCCTGCTTGCTTTCAGCGGAGACTAACCTGGTGCCTTCATGCCGCCGAGCCTGCGGAAGCCGGCTGTGATCGCCGTGCTTCTGCTGGCCTCGGCCATGCTGTCGATCGAGTCGACCGATCGCGGCGCGGGCACGCCACGCAACACCCAGGCAGCGGCCGAGCATAAGTCGGTCGTCGTGCCGCCGCTGCCGCAGACCGCGCCGCCAGCGCAGCCCGGGCCATTCGCCTTTGCTGACGTGCAGCAGCTCGCGCGCGAGCGCGCCGCGCACGACTATCGACAGCCGCCGCAGAACTTACCGACATCGCTCGCCAACCTGACCTATGATCAGTATCGCGACATCCGCTTCCGTCCGGCGAGTGCGCTATGGCGCGGTCAGGCTCTGTTCGAGGTGCAGTTTTTTCACCGCGGCTACCGCGTGCGCCAGCGCGTGAACGTGTTCGAAGTGACGCCGGCGGGTGCGGGGCTGGTGGAGTACAGCCCGCGACTGTTCACCTTCGGCCGTCTGATGAAGACACCGAAGTTGTCGACGGATGTGGGGTTCGCCGGCTTTCGCATTCACTATCCATTGCAGTCGCCCAACTATAAAGATGAGCTGCTCGTGTTCCTCGGCGCCTCCTATTTCCGTGTGCTCGGCCGCAACCAGCACTACGGCGCATCGGCCCGCGGCCTCGCGATCGACACCGCCGCGCAGAGCGGCGAGGAATTTCCGACCTTCACCGACTTCTGGCTGGTGCGTCCGCAGCCGAGCGACCGCAGCCTCACGATCTACGCTCTGCTCGACAGCCGCAGCGTCACCGGCGCCTATCAGTTCGAGGTCCACCCGGGCGAGGTCACGCAGGTCGAGGTGCACTGCGATCTCTATCCGCGCCGCAACATCGCCAAGCTCGGTGTCGCTCCGCTCACCTCGATGTTCCTCTATGGCGAGGATGGCAGCGGACGGCGTTTCGATGACTTTCGCCCGCAGGTCCACGACAGCGACGGGCTCATGAACGAAACCGGGCACGGGCAATGGATCTGGCGTCCGCTCGCGAATCCGCGCGAGCTGCGCGTCAATCGTTTCATGGACCAGGATCCACGTGGCTTCGGTCTGGTGCAGCGCGACCGAAACTTTGCGCATTACGAGGACGTCGAATCTCAATACCAGTCGCGACCGAGCTACTGGGTGCAGCCGCTCGGCAACTGGGGTAAAGGTGGGGTCGAGCTGGTGGAGATCCCGAGTGATGAGGAAATCCACGACAACATGGTGGCCTACTGGGTGCCGGACCAGCCGGTAACGGCGGGCAAGCCGCTGAGCTTCGCCTATCTGCTGTCGGCCTTTGCCGACAATCCGCGCTGGCCGCCGGGCGGACGTGTGATGGCCATCCGCAGCGGAAATCCAGCGGTGGGCGATAACAAGGGCCGTTTTGGCCCCGGCGCACGGCGCATGCTCATCGAGTTCGCCGGCGGCGAGCTCGATGGACTCGATGGCTCGCAGCCGGTGAAGGCGGAGCTCAGCGCCGACAACGGCCAGATCGAGGCTCTCACCGTGCAGCGCGTGCCGCAGAGCGGCTCCTGGCGCATCGCCTTCGTGGTGACCCCGCGGCCGAAGAAGCCGGTCGTGGATCTGCGCTGCTATCTGACACTGTATGGTGAGGTTCTGACCGAGACCTGGGTGTACCAATGGTCGCCGTGAGCGAGAGCCGCCGCCGCTGGCAGGTGCGCCTGCGGCGCGCGCTGTTCTTCGGTCTCACGGTGTTGACCTCCGCGGCCGCGACCGCGTTGCTGCTCGATGTGCTCGAGGCGAACGGCATCGGCGGCATCGAGGTGGTGGGGCTGGTGCTGTTCTGCGGGCTGTTCACCTGGATCACCGGAGCGCTCTGGACCGGGATCGCAGGCTTTGCGATGCGGCTCGCCGGGCGCGACTCGATCGGCATCGACATGGCCGCGCTCGCGGGTCGCACGCTGCGCACGCGCACCGCCATCGTGATGCCGATCTACAACGAGGACACCGTGCGGGTCGGCGCCGGTCTCATCGCCACCTGGTCATCGCTCGCGCGCGAGAGCGAGCAGGGTGCGTTCGATCTGTTCGTCCTTTCGGACACGAGCGATCTGCGTATCGCAGCCGAAGAGGAGCGCATGGTGCTGGCGCTCAGCGCGCGTTACGGCGCGGGCCGCGTTTTCTATCGACGCCGGCTCGACCGCAGCGAGCGTAAGGCGGGCAACATCGCTGACTTCGTGCGCCGCTGGGGAGCGAATTACGAGTGCATGATCGTGCTCGATGCCGACAGCGTCATGAGCGGCCATGCTCTGGTCACGCTCGCGCGTGCCATGGAAGCGTACCCGCAGATCGGAATCCTCCAGTCCCTGCCGCTGACTGCGGGTCGCGAGACGCTCTTCGGACGGCTGATCCAGTTCGGCTCGCGCCTGCAAAGCCCGATGCTTTCATCGGGGCTTGCCTGGTGGCAGGCGGGCGAGAGCAACTACTGGGGCCACAACGCCATCGTGCGCCTCGCACCCTTTGCGCAGCACTGCACGTTGCCACGCCTGTCCGGCCGGCCGCCGCTCGGCGGCGACATACTGAGTCACGATTTCGTCGAGGCGGCCTTCATGCGTCGCGCGGGCTTCGAGGTGCGGCAGCTGCCGGAGCTCCCCGGCAGCTGGGAGGAAGTGCCGCCGAATGTCATCGACTATGCGGCGCGCGACCGGCGCTGGACACAGGGCAACCTGCAGCACTCGCGCGTGCTCGGTTTTCGCGGCCTGCACCCGCTCAGCCGGGTGCATCTGCTGACGGGCATCGTGGCCTATGTCAGCTCGCCCATGTGGTTCGCGCTGCTGCTGCTGAGCTCACTGCTCTCGGCCATCGAGGCGGCGAAGAAACCGGAATACTTCTGGCCGGGACTGCAGAGCCTCTTCCCTCACTGGCCCCAGATCCGCAGCGGTGAGATCGCAGTGCTCTTCGGGCTGACGCTCGCGGTATTGCTGCTGCCGAAGATTCTCGGCGCAATCCTCGCGATCGGGGACCGCAGCTTGCGCCGGCAGTTCGGCGGCGTGGTGCCGCTGTGCGTGAGTCTGCTCGTCGAGCAGCTCTTCAGCATGCTGCTCGCCCCGAGCATGATGCTGTTCCACTCGACGTTCGTGGCGCAGACGCTGCTCGGCCGCTCGGTGTCCTGGAATGCGCAGGACCGCAGCCAGCGCGGCGTGACCTTCCGCGAAGCCTTCCGCCGCCAGAAGTGGCATCTCGCGCTCGGTGTGGCCTGGGGTGCGGCGATGCTGTACCTCGCGCCGCAATTTTTCTGGTGGCTGACGCCGGTGCTGGCGGGACTGTTCGCGGGTATTCCGCTTACCGTATGGACGAGCCGCACGAGTGCCGGCCGGTTGTTTCGGCGCATGGGACTGCTCCTGACGCCTGAGGAGACCGCACCGCCGGCGGAGATCGTCGCCTTGGGCCGCGCCAGGGAGGATATCGTGGGGTTGGTCTCCGCAGCGGGCGCGGTGCTGCCCTCACCGGTGCCCCCGCCGCCGCTGCCTCCGCCGGTGCGGCCGCAACCTGCCTATTATCCGCAGCGCAAATCGGGCTGACGGGCTAAGGCCCCGCACACAGGTGGCACAGAGAAAGGAAAATCAGGTGAAGCGCACTGTTGGATTTCTCGTCGGTACGGTTTTGCTGTTATGCGCCGCGGTGATTCGGGCGGATGAATACACCGACACGGTGAAGGTGTTCAAGAATGCCGGCGCCAGCCAGGCGTTCTTTTCGAGCTCGTATGGCTATGCCGTCTTTCCCACCATCGGTAAAGGCGGTCTCGGCGTCGGTGGGGCTTACGGCAGAGGCCGCGTATACAAGCAGGGGCAGTACGTCGGTGACACTTCCGTGACGCAGCTGAGCTTCGGCCTCCAGGCGGGCGGGCAAGCCTATAGCGAGATCATCTTTTTCCAGGATCAGCGTGCGTTCGATGAGTTCACGACTGGTAACTTCGAGTTCGGCGCCGACGCGAGCGCGGTTGCGATCACGGCCGCGGCCGGTGCCAGCGCCAGTACGGCAGGTTCGAGCGCCGGGGCCAGCGGTGGCAAGAACGATGCCACCACCGTCGGCAAGTACCGTAAGGGCATGGCAGTCTTTACCGTCGTGAAGGGCGGCGCGATGTACCAGGCGGCGCTCTCGGGTCAGAAGTTCAAGTACACGCCCAAGGGCTGAGCGCAGAGGCCTGAACCATGCCGCTTGCGCGGCCGCAGTAGTGAGTCGAGGAGTGTCATGATGAAGCGAAATCTTGCTTTTCTAGCCGGTGCCATGCTGCTCGTGGGCGCGGCCGCGAGCCGGGCGGACGATTACAGCGATACGATCGAGCTCTTCAAGGAAGCCGGAGCCAGCAAAGGGTTCTTCGGGAACTCCTACGGCTATGCAGTCTTCCCCGGTATCGGCAAAGGCGGTTTCGTGGTGGGCGGCGCCCACGGCAACGGCCGCGTGTACAAGAAGGGCGTCCCCGTCGGGGATGTGTCGATGACGCAGCTGAGCGTCGGTTTCCAGATCGGCGGCCAGGCGTTCCGCGAGATCATCTTCTTCGAGGACGAGCGCTCGTTCAACGATTTCGCCAAGGGCAGCTACGAATTCGGCGCGGATGCGACTGCGGTCGCGATCACCGCTGGGGCGGAGGCGAGCGCCGGCACGAGCGGTGCCAGCGCCGGCGCGAGTGGCGGGCAGCGCGATGCGACCACCCGCGGCAAGTACTACAAAGGTATGGCCGTGTTTGTCATCGTGAAGGGCGGCGCGATGGCCGGCGTCTCGGTCGGCGGGCAGAAGTTCAGCTACAAGCCGAAGTCCTCCTAGCGCTTCGGCGACCGCACCGATCGTCACCGCTGCACCGCGGCCCGCTCACTCGCACGCTGCGCGCTCGATGAGCGGAACCACCGCTTCGAGCGGCATCGGCGCTGAAGTCGATGCGCGCGAAGATCATGACGCCGCGCTCTGCAAGCAGCGATTCGAGTCGCTGCAGCGTTTCCACGACCGAGTGGCGCGAAGCGATGCGCGCGATACCGGTGCCCATGGTGCCTCCTCGATGCCGCAGTGCATCACCCAAACGTGAACTCGCCGAGCCTTCCCGGAGCGTATTCGGGCGCGCGGGCGGTTGTCATCCGACGGGCGTAGCCTTAGTCCTACATGCGCTTCAGTCTCTGCCCCGGTGCCAACAGCAGCGCGAGCGGCCAAAGTTCGCACCAACGCCAACTCGCCCGGCGCAAGCGGAGGAAAACCATGCTGCACTACGCCGTTGTCTTCTTCGTCATCGCGATCATCGCTGCCATCTTCGGTTTTGGTGGCATTGCCGCCGGGGCAGCCGGCATCGCCAAGATCCTGTTCATCGTATTCCTGATCGGCGCGATCATCACCTTCCTGGTCGGCCGTTCGCGGGTCTAGGGATGCGCCTCATGGGCACTTCGTTCAACAATCAATGGGTCCTCGCGCGCGCGCGCTCACGACAGCGTGAGCGCGCGGCGGCGGGTGGCGGGGTCGCGCCTGCCACGGGTCCTGCGCCCACGGAGGGACAGGAGTCGCTCGATGCACTCCCTCTTGCGGAGCCGCGTGAGCCCCGGGCGAAGCGACACGCTGGACCCCCCGGGTCGGGTCTGGCGTTCCCTCTCGGCCAGGTGCGCAAGCATCCGCGCTGGATCGACCGCGATACCTGAGGCGCACGCGATACCGGGGGCCTGCCCTGACCCTTAGGGCCGGCAGACCAGCACCGACCCACCCCCGGCAGCACGACGGCGCCGCCCGCTTGGGCGGCGTCGCGCCGCTGCGCTCGTGCTACGGCTTGGCCCACCTTGCTAAACTCCCCGTGGGGGTCGGGGAGGCACGATGAACGAACAAGTGGCGACCGTCAGCCACGCGAAGGACAGCCTCATCGAGATGGCGATACGCTTCGGCCCGCGGCTGTTCACCGCGCTGCTGATCATCGTCATTGGGCTGTTCGTGAGCGGCTGGCTCAGTCGCTGGTTGGCCCAATTTCTCGGACGGCGCGATCTCGAGCCTCCGCTGCGCCTGCTGCTGAGCCGCATCGTCTGGGCGCTGTGCGCGCTGCTGTTCGCGCTGCTGGCGCTGCAGAATCTCGGCGTCGAGCTGCTGCCGCTACTAGCAGGTCTCGGCGTGATCGGTGCGGGCGTGGCGCTCGCCACGCAGGGCGTGCTGAGCAACATCGTGGCCGGACTCTCGATCATCTTTGCCAAGCCTTTTCGCGTGGGCGAGTACATCGCCATTGCGGGCGTGGAAGGTGTGGTCGAATCGGTCACGCTGTTCAACACCACCCTCGGGCACGTCGATCTCTCGCGGGTCGTGGTTCCCAACCGCAAGGTGGTGGGCGAAATCCTCCATAACTACGGACGCATCCGTCAGTTGGAGGTCACCATCGGCGTCGCTTACGACAGTGATATCGCAACCGTCCTCGAGTTGATCCGCGCGGCGCTACAGGCCAACCCGCGGGTGCTGCGGGAGCCGCAGGCGGTCGTGCAGCCGATGCAGTTCGGCAATTCTTCCGTGAGCATCGCAGTGCGACCGTGGGTCGCGGTGCAGGACCAGGTGGCCGCGACCGGCGAGATCCATGCTGCGGTGCTTGCGGCGCTGCGTGCGTATGGAGTCGTGATACCGCCCCCGCAGCGCGAGGTGCGGCTCATCGGCGCGACGGCCTGAGCGCACGCACGCTGTCTTATGCATTGCGCGCGTCCCGATCCCGTTCATCGCCGGCACGGCCGGGGATCATTCGTCCGCGCAGCGAGCGCGAGTCTCGCCGCGCTGCTGATGCTCTCGGGTTTCGCGGGCTGCTCGCTCGTTTCGGTCAAGAGCCCCGAGCGACCCTTATCCGACCGCGATATGAACGCGCGCCTCCTCACGCGGGAGGCAACGACGCACTTCCTCGAGACGAGTGCGCGCAGCACTGAGAACATCCTGGCGAGCGAGACGGATCCGGCCGTGATCGAGCACACCTTGCGCTGGGAGCTCGGTGTAATTGAGACCAGCCGGCAGGCCGAGATGCAACTCGCACCGCTCATGAGCCTGCTCGATACCTGGACGTTCGCGCTGCAGCTGCAGGGCTTCATGAAGGAAGGCGCGCGAGGGGGAAACCTCTTCGGCACGCACCAGGCAACGCTGCGCGAGATCACCGATGACTACGCCGACGGGGTGGAGAGCCTCGCGCACTCGCTGCTGAGCTCCAAGGAGCTCACGGACTACCAGAGCTTCGTCACCGCCTACGTCCGGGAGCATCCACTCCAGGACCTGCGATTCGCACGGTCCTCGATCCTCACCGAGTGGATGCGCGCTAAGGGCGCCCAGACGAACCTGCTCGACGCCGTGGGGACGATTTCTCAGGCGCTCGCCGATAGTTCCCAGCGCATCGAGATCTACGGCGACACCGTGCCGCAGCAGGCCGTGCGCCGCACACAGCTCGCGATGCGGGAGTCGGGCTACTCGACGACCGAGGTGCGCTCGGCGCTCGCACGCCTCGATGAGCGGCTCGAGCGGCTCACTGCCGTCGCGGAGGACTCGCCCGAGATGCTGCGCAGCGCGGAGGCGGAGCTGCGGTCGACCCTGCGGGAGTTCATGGTCCAGCTCGACTCCTCCGTCCGCACCACTACAGCTGCGGTGCACAACGAGCGCGAGGCGCTGTTCGCAGAGATCCAGGAGCAGCGGGAAGCCTTGCTTACTGCGGTGGACGTGCAGCGCAAGGCGCTCACCGCCGATGCCGCCAGGATCGGCGACCAACTCGTGAAGACCTCCGGCGCGGAAGTGCGGCATTTCACGCGCGAAGCCTTGGCGCTCGTCATCGTGCTCACGGCGGTGCTCCTCGGCTTGCCGTTCGCCGCCGGTTACCTCCTCGGCCGCGCCCGCTCGCCGCTGCGACCTTCCTAGCAGGTCTCTCAGCGCCTGCCATCCGCCGCCAGTATTTCCTGCGCCGCGCGCTTCCCGCTTCGCAGCGCGCCCGCGACCGTGCCGCCTTCCTCATCATCCGTCGCCTCGCCCGCGAAGAACAGCGTGTCCTCCAGCGGCCGTGCGAGCGTCGCGCGGGCATCGTGCGCACCGACGGTGAGGTAGCTGTAGGCTCCGCGCGCAAGCGGATCGTGCTGCCAGTCGTGGTAGTACCAGGCGCGCAGCTGAGCCTGGAGGTCGATCCCCCGGAAAAGCTGCTTCAGGGTGGCGAGCGCTTTGCGCACGATGTCCGTGGGAGCGTCGCTGGCGGCGAGACGCTGCGCGCGCGGGCCACCCGCCCAGGCGACGAGCAGCGGCGCCCGGGCCGGCGCCGCCGTCCAGAAAGTCGGAAACTCCTCCTCCGGTGCGTGGAAAAAAGCGGCATCGCGATAGCGACCGCCGTGCACCGTTTCCCAGAACGCACTCGCGAACAGCAGCTGCAGCTTGATGACCGGACCTGAGGCGAGGCCTGCGAGCGCGGCACGCTTCATCTCGAGTGCCGGGATGAAACACACCGCACCCGCCCCGGTCGCAGGCTGCTGCAAGACTCCGAGCGGCAGTGCGATGAGCGCGCGCGCGGCGCGCACCGTGAAGGGCTGGCTGCAAAATTCCCCGCACACCTCGACCGAGCCCCGCGACCAGCGCAGGCTGTGAACGGGCGACTGCAGTTGCAGCCGCAGCCGCTCGCCGCCGAGTCGTGCCATGAGCGCGGCGACCAGGGATTCGTAGCCCTCGCGTGGTCGCGATTGCGGAGCGCTCCCGATCGTACCGCCGGTCCATTCCTGCGCGATGGACCGCGCGCTCACCCGGGAAGTATCGGCTGCATCGAAACCCTCGGCCAGGGTGCGTGCGTAGCGGCGCTGCTCGGGAGTCAACGCGGAAGAGAGGTGCTGATCGAGGAATGCATCGAGCGACATGTCCTCGCGCTCGAGAGCATCGCTCGATTGCATCGCCGCGCGGATCGGTTGGAATAAATGGTCGCTGGGCTCGAGCTCCCCGTGCTGCAGCCCGAAGTGGGTATCGCCGGCTTCGATGACGGCGGTGCCTGCCTGCTCGAGGAGTGCTTCGGTCACCGGCGCGCGCCCATGGATGAATTCCGCGCCGAGCTCGATGGGCACCGCGACGCCCGGCTCCCGGCGCGTCCAGATCCGCCCCCCGACCCGATCGCGCGCCTCGAGCAGCGTCACGCGCCGCCCGGCCGCGAGCAGATCGCCCGCGGCGATGAGACCCGCAGCGCCGGCGCCGACTACGATGACATCACACTCGGGCATGCATCCATGCTCACTCGAGCGCTTGCGCCAGATCGTCGATCAGGTCCTCGGGCTCTTCGATGCCGACCGAGAGGCGCAACAGATTATCCGGCGCGCGAGTACCGGCTCCCTCGATGGAGGCGCGGTGCTCGATCAGGCTCTCGACGCCGCCGAGGCTGGTGGCGCGTGCGAAGAGCCGTGTGCGTGCGGCGACGCGCATCGCCACCCGCGCATCGCCCGCGACGCATACCGACATCATGGCGCCGAAACCTCCGCTCATCTGGCGCGCCGCAATGGCGTGCCCGGGGTGCTCGGGCAGACCGGGATAGAACACGCGCTCGATGGCGCCGTGCCGAGCCAGGAACTCCGCGACCTTCATGGCACCTGCACACTGCGCACGCACGCGCAGCGCGAGCGTCGCGAGACTCCGCCGCAGCAGCCAGCAGTCGAAGGGCGCGAGCGCCGCGCCTGCCGTGCGTTGCCAGTCCTGCAGCCGCTCGAGCAGTGCTCCGCCCTCGCGCACTGCCACGATTCCACTCAGCACGTCGCTGTGCCCACCGAGGTACTTGGTGGCGCTGTGCACGATGAGGTCGACACCGAATTCGAAAGGGCGCTGACAGACCGGGGTGGCGAAGGTGTTGTCGCACACCACGAGCGCACCAGTCGCGTGGCCGAGCGCGGCCAGCGAAGCGAGGTCGACGACACTCAGGAGTGGATTGGTTGGCGTCTCGATCCACAGGAGCCGTGGGCGCGCCCCGCGGGGAGCGAGCGCCGCCTGGACAGCCGTCGTATCGGTAAGGTCGACCAACTCCATCCGGGCTCCACGGCGTTGCGCAAACATGCTGAACTGCTTGAGGGAGCCGTAATAGCCTTCCTGCGAAGCCACGAGCAGATCGCCGGCCTCGAGAAGCTCGAGCACCGCCATGTTGGCAGCGAGGCCCGAGGCGAACGCGGCCGCGCCGGCGCCGCCCTCGAGCTGTGCCATGCAGCTCTCGAGCGCGGTGCGGTTCGGGGTCCCTTCACGGCTGTAGCGGTAGCCTCGCGGGTAATCGCCGTCCGCATCGCGCTCGAAGGTCGTGCTGAGGTGGATCGGCTCCGCTACCGCACCGGTTGCGGCATCGGGAGCGTGTGCGGAGTGAACGCAAAGCGTATTGAGACCGGAGTGCTTCATCATGTCGCCCTTCCCCGCCTCGTCCGCCACAGCGTTTCGGCTGCCGTCTTGCGCGGCACCGCACGCAGTGAGCTTACACTATCGGTGCGGCGGCTCCGTGCGGGGCGCTGCCGGAGGAGCACGAAGTGGCGATGCAGCCCGAGCGCGATGAGTGGCCGGAACTCTCTTACCAGGCGTGGCGCGATACCGTGGCGACGCTTCACTTGTGGACGCAGATCGCGGGTAAGGTCAGGTTGTCGCTGACACCGTGGGTGAACCACAGCTGGCAGGTGCCGTTGTATGTGAGCGCTCGCGGGCTCACTACCTCACCGATCCCGTACCAGGGCGAGGTGCTGGAGCTCGAGTTCGATTTCATCCGGCACCGTCTGCTGGCGCGCTCGAGCCGCGGCGCGGAAGGCGGTTTCGCGCTCGAACCGCAAACGGTTGCGGACTTCTATGCGCAGGTGCGCGAGGTGCTGCACGCGCTCGGAGTCGTGGTGTCGATCAACGAGCGTCCCTCGGAGCTTGCGCACCCGACCCCTTTTCCGGATGACCGCATTCACAGCGCGTATGACGCCGATGCCGCGCAGCGCTTCTGGCGTGCGCTGATGAAGACCGACACCGTATTCAAACTCTTCCGCAGCGCCTTCCTCGGCAAGGTGAGCCCGGTGCATTTCTTCTGGGGCAGTTTCGATCTGGCGGTGACCCGCTTCTCCGGGCGTCCGGCGCCGCGCCATCCAGGCGGTGTGCCGGGGTTGTCGGATGCGGTGACGCGCGAAGCGTATTCGCACGAAGTGAGCAGTGCGGGCTTCTGGCCCGGGAACGAAGCTTTTCCACACGCCGCGTTCTATTCCTATGCGTACCCGCAGCCCGAGGGCTTCAGCGAAGCGCCGCTGCCAGCGGGTGCGCGCTACGACACCGCACTCGGCGAGTTCGTCCTGCCGTACGAGACAGTGCGGCAAGCGGCGGACCCGGCAGCGGCGCTGCTCGAGTTCCTGACACGCACCTACGGCGCAGCGGCGCAGTGCGGTCACTGGGACCGCAAGGCCCTCGAGTGTGAACTCGGCGCGCCCGGACGGGTTCGGCCGGTCGCTTGATGACCGCGGCCTGATGAAATCCTTTGGCACAAGAGCGCAGGGCGCCCGGCTCGAGCGTGTGCGCGCATCGCCGATGTGGGCGGGCGATGGGTTTCGTAACCTCCACCCGATCCTCCCCGGGCTGCGCGATCCGCATACACCGCCACCGACTCTGCGCGAGTTCCTGTGTCAGAGCGACCGCCGTGTGCCACCGGCGCCGCTCCCTGCGCTCGACCCGCTCGCGGCGTGGCGGCGACCTCCGGGCAGTGGGCTGCGCGTCACCTGGCTCGGTCACTCGACGCTCCTCATCGAGATCGATGGACTGCGTGTGCTCACGGATCCCATGTGGGGGCTGCGCGCCTCGCCGCTGCGCGTCGCGGGTCCGCGGCGTTTCCAGCCGGTGCCGGTGCCGCTGCGCGCGCTGCCACCGCTCGATCTGGTGCTGATCTCGCACGATCACTACGATCATCTCGATTACCCGACCATCCGCCAGCTGCGCCGGCGCACGATGCCCTTCGTCACTTCGCTCGGTGTGGGTGCGCACCTCGAAGCATGGGGCGTGGCGCCGCAGCGGATCATCGAGCTCGACTGGTGGGCCTCTTACAGGCTGCCGAATGCGGACCTGACGGTGACGGCGACGCCCTCGCAGCATTTCTCCGGCCGCACACCCCGCAGCCGCAACAGCACGCTGTGGTCATCGCTCCTCATCCGCACCGCGAGACACACGGTGTTCTTCAGTGGCGATACCGGCCTCACGACCGAATACCAGAGCATCCGCGAGCGATTCGGGCCGTTCGATCTGGTGATGCTGGAGATCGGCGCGTTTCATCCGGCCTGGGGGGACATGCACCTCGGGCCCGAGAATGCCTTGCAGGCGCTCGCGCTGCTCGGCGGTGGCCGGTTTCTCCCCATACACTGGGGTACGTTCGCACTCGGCATGCACCCGTGGGATCAGCCCGCGGAGGCACTGTTGGAGCTCGCGCCGCGCAGCGGCGCGCAGCTGCTGATGCCACGTCTCGGACAGCCGCTCGAGCCCGCACACGCCGAGCTGGTCGAGCCCTGGTGGCGCGAGGCCGGCGCGCGCCGGCGGCGGCGCGCGCTCGGCTCGCTCGCAGGCGGGGCGCTTCCTAAGACGCTTCCCTGGCCGCTCGACTGAAGCAGCGCAACCGGCCTCAGCGCTTTTCGCCGAAAATGCTCTTCGGCAGGCGAACGTGCACACCGACGTTCGGCTTGTCGACGAGCTGGGTGATCGCCACATTGCCCGCGATGCTCACGAGCTGATACGCCTGGTGGCGGGAGAGATGTTTCTCGGCCACGAGGAAATCCACCATTTCCTGAATCGCGGTCTTGGTGGCGATGAGCAGCTCCGGGTCGGTCGCCATGCTGATGTAGTCGGTCGGTGTTTCCGCGCGCGGCCAGGTGAGCTTCAGGTCCTTGCGCACGCTGAGCTGCAGGCGGCCGCGCAGGGAAGTCTCGATCGCTGTTTGATCGACCTCGCCATCCCCCTGCGCGACATGTCCGTCGCCCACTTCGAACAACGCACCGCGTGCGAACACGGGGATGTACAGCGTGCTGCCCACGATGAGCTCGCGATTGTCGAGATTGCCGGCGTGACGCCCCGGAGGGTTGCTGCTCACGCGCCCGGCTTCGGGCGGCGGCGCCACTCCCATGCTGCCGAAGAATGGGCGCAGCGGCACGATGATGCCCGGTGCAAACTCCGCGCGCATGGTGCTGCGGTCGAGCGGAATGATCCGCACCGGAGCCCCCGGCTCGCAGTTCTCCGGCAGCACGCCGCTGCAGCCGTTGTAGCCGTAATCGATCGCCACATCGATCGCGAGGATCTTCACCTCGAGCACATCACCGGGCTCGGCGCCCTCGACATACACCGGGCCGGTGAGGATGTGACCGCCGGGTCCGCGGCGCTCGCCGGTGACCTCGGCAACGATCGACTTCAGTGAGCTCTGGAGGCGCGCCTCCGACACGCCCGCCTTCTCGAGTCCGGCCGGCGTATTCGTGAGCAGCGTGTCTACATCGATGATGTCACCCGAGGCGATACGCAGCACCGGTGCGGCCTGCGACCAGTAGTAACCGTAGGCGACCGTGGCGGGCGTCGCCTCGAGGCGGTGAATCTCGGGTGTGCGCGTCGCGGCGGCGACCGCAGTGAGGGTGCAGAGCATGCCGAGAGCGGTGAGCAGACGCATGACGACTCCTGATATCGGACGGCGCCAATATATCGGCACGACATCGGGAGCGCGAACCCGAGCGGGCCTTGCCGGCTGGACGTGGCCGCTCGCTTTCGGGTAAGAGTGTTGGAAATGAGTTCCGCGATCACGACCACCGAAGTCTTCCTGATCGCGATGGGCATCATCTTCACGGTACCGTACCTGCTCTGGCGGCTGCTGCGCACCGATTACTACGCGCCGCTCGTCGTGGTGCAGATCCTCGCGGGCATGCTGCTCGGCCCGGGAATTCTCGGCAGGTTCTTCCCCGCCTACTACGCCTACCTGTTTCGCCCCGCGGTGATTGCGCCGTTGAACGGCATCGCCTGGTGGGCGGGAATGCTGTTCGTATTCATGGCCGGCATCGAGCTCGATTTGAAGAGAGCCTGGAGGCACCGCGCGGAGTCCGGCACCGCGGCGGGCTTCGCGCTCGGAGTTCCGCTGCTCTTTGGCGGCGTGGCGGCATTCGGCCTGCTGCGCTATCCAGGTTGGATCGGCCCGCTTGCGTCGGATTGGCAGTTCGTGCTCGGTGTCGGCATGGCCTGCGCAGTCACCGCGCTCCCGGTCCTGATCCTGTTGATGGAGAAGCTCGAGATCCTTCGCCAACCCATCGGCCAGCGCCTGCTCCGCTATGCGAGCCTCGATGATGTCGCTATCTGGAGCGTGCTCGCGGTTATCCTCGTGGACTGGTGGCGCGTCGGGCGGCAGGCCGGCTTCCTGCTCGTTCTTGCGCTGGCGGGCTGGCTGTTCCGTCGGCTGCTGCGCGCTCTGGCCGCGCGCGATCGCTGGTATGCGGTGCTGATCTGGGTCCTGCTGTGCGGCTGGGCCGCGGACTGGTCGGGTCTGCACTTCATGGTCGGCGCATTCCTCTCTGGCGCCGTGATGGATGCCGAGTGGTTCGAGCGTGAGGAGATCGACCGCTTCCGCCAGTACGTGCTCCTCGGATTCATGCCGGTGTTCTTCCTCTCCACCGGGCTGCGCACGAACTGGGAGGTGGGGGGGAGTGCGGTGCTGCTCGCCGCCGGCCTGCTGCTGCTTGCGGCTCTGAGCGGCAAGCTGATCGGCACGGCCATCGCCGGTCGCGTCCTGGGCTGGACCCGTGCCGAAGGCGCCATCATCGGTTGGCTGCTGCAGACCAAGGGACTCGTCATGATCGTCTTCGTCAACGTGCTGCTCGATAAGGGTCTCATCACCGGTGAGACCTTCACCGCGCTCCTTCTCATGGGGGTGGCGAGCACCATGCTGACGGTGCCGATGGTCTCCGGGCGGCTACGTCGGGAGCGGGAGCTCGTATCAAAGGCGGCCTGAAAAGGAGGCAGAGCCTATCTGCCTGCCTGCCTGCCTGGCGAACGGCAAAGCCCGAGGCTTGGTTCCGGCGGGACGCGTGCTCATAGGTCCCAGGCCCGGTAGGGCTGGAGCGCCGGGCGTGCGATGCATCACAGAATCGCCGTGGGCGGCGCGCGACTTGAGTGCCGCACGTCACACCGCGCCCCCCGCAGGCGCACCGCGCGCCCCGGACGTGGCGCACGTCACGGTAGTAGCTGCGCCGCTCTGGTCTCCTGAGCCCTCTGGTCAGGGCAGACCTTGGGCAGCCGTGGAGGAGTACGCCATGTACGCCATTGACGTACGTACGCCGCTGACATATAAATGCGCTCGCGCCGTTGCCTCGCCCGGGCGGCGGCTCACCCCTGGATCAGTACCCCACGCTATGAAGAGCGAGATCGTCTGCTTCGACCAGATGCTGGCCAATGTGCGCCTGGCAAGTGCCAGGGTGGGCGCTAGCCGGCGCGCCGCGGCGATGCAGGAAGTCAATGCACTCACGGTCAAGCGGCTGCGCGGCTGGACGCGGCTGAGCCAGCCGGAGTTTGCGCGCCTCCTTGGCGTCGAGCTCGGCACATTGCGCAACTGGGAACAGGGCCGGCGCGAGCCGACTGGGCCTGCGCGTGCGCTGCTGCGCGCGATCTGCAACGACCCCGAGCATGTGCTGCGGGCACTCGGTAGCCGCGGCTCCCGGCGCGCAGCGGCATTGCGCCGCCGGCAGGCGGCGGCATGAGAACCTCCTGCGCCTCGATGCGGCTCGCAGCGGCTTGCGCCGTAGTGGTGTGCGCCGCGGCCAGCGCCTTCGGTGCACCTCCCGCCCCGGCTCCTGTCGCGGCTGCCGCCGCTCCTTCGGCCCGCGTCCCGACACTGGCGCCGGAGGCGAGCGGTGCCTTGGCGGAGCCCCAGGCGGTGCTCTTCGACCCGTTCCTGAGCGAGCTCGAGGAGCGCACGTTCCGCTACTTCTGGGAGACCGGCAACCCGGAGAACGGGCTGATTCCCGACCGCTATCCGACACCTTCCTTTGCCAGCATCGCGGCCGTCGGCTTCGGACTCACGGCCTATCCGATAGGCGTCGAGCGTCACTACATCACGCGCGCGCAGGCACGCGACCGCGTGCTGGCAACGCTGCGCTTTTTCGTGCGCGCGCCGAACCAGCACGGCTTCTTCTATCACTTCCTGGACATGAAGAGCGGCGCGCGCGCGAACGACAGCGAGATCTCGACGGTCGACACCGCACTACTGCTTGCCGGCATGCTTTTCTGCCAGAGCT
>DASQYM010000044.1:0-14202 GCA_035639195.1 Steroidobacteraceae bacterium | reverse complement strand
CGCGAGGTAAGCGGCCCATCCGGCACCTTGATGCTGAGAAAGTCGAGGTGCTCCTCATGGTTGGCGCTGGCGATGCTGTAGGCGCGCAGCAGGGGGCGCTCGAGCATCAGTCCGACCATGACGAACTGGCCGTTCTCGAAGCGCAACGCGCGATCGCGCGTCGTGCGGAAAGTGAACTGGGTATCGGTCCAGTGCTCGACCGCAAGCACGCGTTCTGTGCCGATGATCGCCAAGGGGCGCCGCCTCGAGAAGGAAGTGTGTGCTCATGGTAGCGAGTGCGTCGGATATGCCCGAAAGTTTCGGGTCATGCACTCATAAGCGTCCGTTATGACCACGGGCGCTGCGCCAAAGCGTTTCCCTCAACGCTGCCGTGAGCGCTAGACTCGCGCGGAGCTTGAGGAGCGCATGAGCCGAACGAAGCCGACGCCGTACCGGGCCGCGCTGTGCGTTGCGCTGCTCGGTGTCATTCCCGTGAGGCTGCCCGCTGCGCACCCGCCGCCGAGTCTGGCGCTGCCTGCCGGGGCGCACGTCGGGATCATGAATCTGCTCGACCCGGAGGTGACGCATTTTCATGGCTCGCGTCAGATCGAGAATAGTTTCCTCAAGACCTACACGGTGAGCTGGCCCGTGAGCGCGATGCTGCTCGCTGCGGTCAAGGACCGCCTGAGCCAGCTCGGGCTCACGGCGGTGCCGGTCAGCGCGAGCGAGGCTCTACGCCGCTCCCGTGAGACTTGCTTCCTCGATGCCTCGCTCGCCAAGGGCCTGCCGAAGGAGTGCGGTCCGTTGTACGCCCAGTTGGCGGCGAGCCAGGGTATGAGTGCACTCATCGTGCTTGGGCCGGGGCGCAACGATTCGGCTCACGCGGACGGCACCCGCCACAAGGAGTTGCCGGAGTACCTTCGTGGCTGGTGCTTCGTCACCGGGGGCACCGACCCGACGCCGACGTTGCTCGACATGACCGAGCTGCTGTTGATCGGCGTGAACGGCTCGCAGGCGCAGCTCGTCGGCCGCGCCTGGGGCGGGGATGGGAAGAGCTGGGCGGGATATCAGCCGCCGCCCGATCTCAAGGCATTCCCCCAGCCGCAGCTCGACCAGCTGCAGCCGCTCTATGCGACCATGCTGAAACAGCAGGCCGACAAGGCACTCGCGCCATTGCAGCTCGCGCGCTGAGGCGCTGCTACGCTGCTTGCCCGATGGCCCAGGCGCAGATCGACACGCCGAGCAGCCCAAGAGCGAAGTACAGGCCCGCGAAGAGCTTCTCGCGCCGCTCGAGCGCGGCCTCGGAAAGCGGCGCAATCAGGAAGGGCTCGCCATTCAGTGGCTCGGAGATGAGGCTCTCGCGTGCGATGACTGACTGGAGCGTCTGCGTCTGCGATTCGCGCGCCGCCGCCTCGCGCGCAGCCTGCCACTCGGCCTCGCTGAGCTTTCCATCGTGATCGAGATCGAACCGTGCCAGCAGGGCCGGCTGATCCTGTTTCCACTCGTGCAGCTTCGCCGCGGTGGCTGCATTGCTGTCGCCGAGCTCGGAGTGTGAGCGGAACTCCCCCAGCACGCACACGCGTGTCCCCGCCGCGAGGAGCCGCTCGGTGTAGCGCCAGCTGCCAAGACGCATGAAGCTCGCTGCGGCAGGGGGGCCGGTCATGGGCCATGAAGTTGCCCCGTACCACACATTGCGCACCGTTGGAGTGATCTCGGCCTTCACCGGGCCGACGAGGCAGGAGGCACCATCAACGTCAACCAGTGCGAAGGGCTCGACGCTGCTGCGGCTGTCGGTCGTCTGCCAGCGGCGATTGCCTTTGGAATCGCGCTCCTCATGGGCAATCTCGTACGACCACCACACGCAGGGCAGGCCACTCAGGGGCGCCGACGTCGCGGCCGGGCCAGCCGGTTGGGTTTGCCCGTTGACCTTCACGTACCCCTGCGCCGCCGAGCGTATGCGCACCTCCGGGGTATCGGCCACCAGGCGGTCGCGACGCATTCTCGCCAGGAACCGCCACAGTGACAGCAGCGCGAGTGCCGCCGCCGCGAGCGCGATCAGCAGGTATGGCGGCGGCTGACTCGGATGCAGCGCGTGCACCGTGCAGACTCCCTAACGCGAGAAGGCCGCCTTGAGATCGACGTCCGCTTTCTGATCGGACTCGAAGTGCAGCAGCGCCACCTGCGGGAAGTCACCAAG
The DNA here is from genome assembly GCA_035639195.1 of Steroidobacteraceae bacterium. Taxonomy (GTDB): domain Bacteria; phylum Pseudomonadota; class Gammaproteobacteria; order Steroidobacterales; family Steroidobacteraceae; genus 13-2-20CM-66-19. The sequence continues at coordinate 12,026 of DASQYM010000044.1, read as the reverse complement.
CTGCGCCACCAGCGCATCCGGGAAGTTTGCAATGCGGACATTGTTGGTGTTGGCAGCCTCGTTGTACACCTCGCGCCGGTCGGCGATCGCGGTCTCGAGTCCGCTGATGCGCTCCTGCAGGTGACGGAACGGCTCGCTCGCCTTGAGCTGCGGGTAGTTCTCGGCGACGGCATACAGCCCGCTGAGGCCGCTGCGCAGATCGCGCTCGGCCGCGCCAAGTGAGCTCAGGTTGCCGGAGCTGCGCGCCGCATCGACTCCGGCGCGCGCACGCATTACGCGCTCGAGGGTGGCCGCCTCATATTGCATGTACTGGCGACACGTCTCGACCAGCTTCGGCAGCTCATCGTGTCGCTGCACCAGCAGCACATCGATGTTTGACCAGGCGAGCTTCACGGCCGCGCGCACGCGGACCAGAGCGTTGTAGACCCCGACGAGATAGCCCAGGACCGCGAGCACCAGAAACACGAAGATCAGCATGCCCAGCATGACTCGACTCCAACAGGGACGCGACGTCCGCGCCGAAGCATAGGCTATGCCGGGGCCGTGGGGCTCATTTCAACCGGGCAATCGGAGACTCCCATCACGTCCTGGAGGCGTCACCGGCAGGAGGTGGGTCGCAATCGCAGGGTTCGCCTCGTCATGGTGCCGTCAGCCGCAGCCCCAGATCGATCCCGGCCAACTCGTAGCCTTTGCGAAAGTCGCGAATGTGCCGGGCCATCCAGTCATGTGCGGCCCGCTCATCACGGGCCTCGAGCGCTTCGAGCAGCCGCCGGTGCGCCGCAGCGATGCGCCCGCGCGCCTGCGGCACCTTGTCGATCATGATGCAGAGCGAGGGCTCGAGCAGCTGCAGCAGCGGCTCCTGCGCGAGTCCCAGCACCGGGTTGTGAGCGGCGCGCGCGATGCAGCGGAACACCTCGACGGTGCGTTGCACGCTCGCGGCAGTGTCCGCCGCGGGCGCGCCGAAGGCACGAATGGCGGAGGTGAGCGCCGCCAGATCCGCAGGGGTGCGGGCGCGCGCTGCGGCCGCAGTGAGCGGTGGCTCGAGTATGGTGAGCGCCTCCCACAAATGCTGCACCGTTACATCGTGCAGCAGCAGCGCGTGGCTCACTCCCTGCGCGACCGCGGCATGCTGCGGGCGACTCACCGACATGAGCTTCGAGCCGGGCCGGCGCTGCAGCAATCCGCGGCTCTCGAGCTCGCGCAGCGCCTCACGCACCGTCGAGCGGTTGACGCCGAACTGCCGTGCGAGCTCGGTCTCCGGCGGCAGCCGCTCACCCTCGCGCAAGGCGCGACTCAGGATGCGCTCGCCGATCGCAGCCGCCACCTTGCGGTAGGCGGGCTCGATCAGCACGCGCTCGAACTCCACACTCATGCGGCTGCCTCGAACAGCTCGCGCCCGATCAGCATGCGGCGGATCTCCTGCGTACCCGCACCGATCTCATACAGCTTGGCATCGCGCAGCAGCCGCCCGGCGGCAAAGTCATTGATGTAGCCGTTGCCTCCGAGCGCCTGGATCGCCTCGAGTGCCGCCTGCGTGGCGTGGCCGGCGGCGAACAGGATGCAGCTCGCCGCATCACGCCGGCGCGCGGTGCGTGTATCGCACGCGCGCGCGACCGAATACACATAGCAACGCGAGCCGTTGAGCGCGGCGTACATGTCGGCCATCTTGCCCTGCATCAGCTCGAAGGTGCCGATCGGCTGGCCGAATTGCCGCCGTTCCCGCACGTACGGCAATACCAGATCGAGCGCCGCCGCCATGAGTCCGAGCGAGCCACCGGCGAGCACCACGCGCTCGTAGTCGAGCCCGCTCATCAGTACCCGCACCCCGCCATTCTCGCTGCCGAGCAGATTCTCGCTCGGCACGAGGCAATCATCGAACAACAGCTCGCAGGTGCCCGAGCCGCGCATACCGAGCTTGTCGAGCTTCTGCGCAGTACCAAAGCCGGGCGTGCCGCGCTCGACGATGAAGGTGCTGATGCCGCGCGGGCCGGCGGCCGCGTCGGTCTTGGCATACACCAGAAAGACATCCGCATCGGGGCCGTTGGTGATCCACATCTTGCGGCCGTTCAGCAGGTAGCCGTGCGCACGTTTTTCGGCGCGCAGCTGCATCGACACGACATCCGAGCCCGAGCCGGGTTCGGACATGGCGAGGGCACCGACGTGCTCGCCGCTCAGCAGCTTCGGCAGATAGCGCGCGCACTGCGCGTCGTTGCCATTCAGCCGCAGCTGATTGACGCACAGATTCGAATGCGCGCCATAAGAGAGACCGACCGCGCCCGAGACGCGCGAGATCTCCTCCATGACGATGACGTGGGCGAGGTAGCCGAGACCGGCGCCGCCGAATCGCTCGGGGACCGTGATACCGAGCAACCCCTGGCTGCCTAATGCCGGCCACAGATCGCGCGGGAACTCATTGCTGCGGTCGATCTCCGCCGCGCGCGGGGCGATCTGCTCGGCGGCGAAGCGCCGCACCTGCTGGCGGATCTCCTCGAGCTCCTCGGGCAGTCCGAAGTCCTGATCGATGTAGTCGAGTGCAGTCATGGGCTTGCCTTCCCTGCGGACATAATCGTATGATTGTCCGACAAATCGGCAACCCTCGCAAGCCCGCAATGCCTCGTCTAACCACCCGGGTCGATTCGCACTCCGAGGAATACCGCGACAATGAGCGCACCATGCGCGAGCTCGTCGATGGGCTGCACAGCGAGGTGGCGCGTGCGGCCCGCGGCGGTCCGCGCACCGCCACGGACAAGCACAAGGCGGCGGGGAAGCTGACCGCGCGCGAGCGCATCCGCGTGCTGCTCGATACCGGAAGCCCGTTTCTCGAGCTATCCCAGCTCGCCGCACACGGTATGTACGGCGGTGATATCGCCTGCGCCGGCATCATTACCGGCATCGGTCGCGTCGCCGGCCGCGAGTGCGTGGTCGTGGCTAACGACCCGACGGTGAAGGGCGGCACCTATTACCCGATTACCGTGAAGAAGCACCTGCGCGCCCAGGAGATCGCGCGCGAGAATCGCCTGCCGTGCGTGTATCTGGTGGAAAGCGGTGGCGCTTTCCTGCCCGCGCAGGATGAGGTGTTCCCGGACCGCGACAATTTCGGCCGCATTTTCTACAACCAGGCGACGCTCTCAGGGCTCGGCGTGGCGCAGATCTCGGTGGTGCACGGCTCCTGTACGGCCGGCGGCGCCTACGTGCCGGCGATGTCGGATGAGAACGTCATCGTGCGCAATCAGGGACGGGTGTTTCTCGGCGGTCCACCGCTGGTCAAGGCGGCGACGGGTGAGGACATCGACGCCGAATCACTCGGCGGCGCCGATGTGCATTGCCGGGAGTCCGGTGTGTGCGATCACTACGCCGAGAACGACACGCACGCGCTCGCCATCGCACGGCGCATCGTCGGGCGCCTGAAACCGACCACGCGCACCTCGCCACCGCAGGCGCCGCAGGAGCCACAGTATGCGCCGCAGGAGCTCTACGGCGTGCTGCCCGCGAACCTGCGCAAGCCCTACGATGTGCGCGAGGCGATCGCGCGGCTGGTGGATGCTTCCGAGCTCGATGAATTCAAGCAGCTCTACGGCACGACGCTCGTGTGCGGCTTTGCGCATCTCGGGGGCTACCCGGTCGGCATCCTCGCCAACAACGGCGTGCTTTTCTCGGAGAGTGCGCTCAAGGGTACGCATTTCATCGAGCTCTGCGCGCGCGAGCAGATCCCGCTGCTGTTCCTGCAGAACATCACCGGTTTCATGGTCGGACGGCGCGCGGAGGCGGGCGGCATCGCCAAGGACGGTGCCAAGCTCGTGACCGCCGTGGCGTGCGCCGCGGTTCCAAAGATCACCGTGATCATCGGCGGCAGCTACGGTGCCGGCAACTACGCCATGTGTGGCCGCGCCTACGGGCCACGGTTTCTGTTTCAATGGCCGAATGCGCGCATCTCGGTCATGGGAGGCGAGCAGGCGGCGAGTGTGCTGGCGACCGTGAAGCGCGAGCAGCTCAAATCCAAAGGGAGCGACTGGCCGGCGGATGACGAGGAGAGCTTCAAGCGGCCGATCCGGGAGCAGTACGAGCGCCAGGGCCATCCTTATTACTCCTCCGCCCGGCTGTGGGATGACGGCGTCATCGATCCGAAGGACACGCGGCGCGTGCTGGCCTTGGCACTCGCGGTGGCGCGCAACGCTCCGCAGCAGCCGCAGACCTTTGGCGTGTTCCGTATGTAGGTCTGCGGGCCCGGCGCGCGCATGATCAAGAGTCTGCTGGTCGCCAACCGCGGCGAGATCGCCTGTCGCATCTTCCGCGCCGCGCGGCGCATGAACGTGCGTACCGTGGCGGTCTATTCGGACGCGGATGCCGACGCGCGTCACGTGCGCGCGGCCGATGAGGCGCTGCGCATTGGGCCGGCGCCGGCGCGCGCGAGCTACCTCGACATCGCTGCGCTGCTCGAGGCTGCGCGCGCGAGCGGCGCGCAGGCGATCCATCCCGGCTACGGCTTTCTCGCCGAGAACGCGCAGTTCGCCGAAGCGTGCAGCGAGGCGGGCTTGACCTTCATCGGGCCGCCAGCGGCCGCGATCCGCGCCATGGGGTCGAAGATTCTGGCGAAGACGCGCATGCGCGCAGCCGGGGTGCCGGTGCTGCCCGGGTATGCGGGTGAGCAGCAGGACCTTGCGCATCTCGAGTGCGAAGCGCATGCGCTGGGGCTGCCGCTCATCATCAAGCCCGCCGCCGGCGGCGGCGGCAAAGGCATGCAGATCGTGCGCCAGAACGGGGAGCTCGCGGCCGCGCTCGCCGCCGCACGCCGTCTGGCGGAGAGCGCCTTCGGTGATGGAGCGCTGCTGCTCGAGCGCTATCTGCCGGCTCCGCGGCATCTCGAGGTGCAGGTCTTTGCCGACACGCAGGGCAACTTCCTTCATCTGGGCGATCGGGACTGCTCGATTCAGCGCCGTCACCAGAAGCTCATCGAAGAAGCCCCCGCGCCTGCGGTGCCGGCAGAGGTGCGTGAACGGCTGCGGGCGGCGGCACTCGTGGTGGCGCGCGCGGTCGGCTACGTGAGCGCCGGCACGGTGGAATTCCTCTACGACGGGCGCGAGTTCTACTTCATGGAGATGAACACCCGCCTGCAGGTCGAGCACACGGTTACCGAGGCTGTCACCGGGCTCGATCTCGTGGAATGGCAGCTGCGAGTCGCCGCGGGCGAGCGGCTGCCTCTGTCGCAGGATCAAGTGCGCCTCGAGGGGCATGCGATCGAGGCACGCGTATGCGCCGAGGACCCGGCGCGCGGCTTTCTGCCAAGCGCCGGACGGCTGGCGCTGCTCGAGTGGCCGCGCCTGGACTCGGTGCGCGTCGATGCGGGCTTCGGCTCCGGCGATACGGTGCCGGACAGCTACGACTCACTGCTCGGCAAGGTAATCGCGTGGGGTGGCACGCGCGCTGAGGCGGCGGCACGTCTCGCGCGCGCGCTCGATGAGACGCGCTGCGCAGGCATCGCCACCAACGAGCGCTGGCTCGCACGGATTCTGCGTGCATCAGTGTTTCTCGAGGTTCGGCACCACATCGCACTGCTCGACCAGAGTCTCACCGACTTCGCCGGGCCCGGCACCGTACCGGCGGAAGCGCTGATCCTTGCGGCGCTGGCTCTCCACTCGGCGGCTCCCACAGAGCACGGTGCCAGCGCACCGGCTGCAGGTCCAGCGAGGACCACAAGCCCGTGGGAGCTTCTCGATGGCTTCACGCCGAATCTGGTCACGCCTATCGCGTACAGCTTTTCCTGGCGGGGGCAACGCTCGACCGTCGAGCTCGAATATGCCGACGGCCGTGCCGTGGCGGCCACGATCACCGCAGGCAAGCGCGCGGCGCTCACCGATACGCGGACGACATCTGAGACGGTCGCGGCAGGCATCGCCGCGCAGCGCCTTCATGCGCGGTACCTCATCTCGGGAGCGCACGTCTACCTGTGGCTCGGAGAAGCGCAGTACGACTTTCTGCTCGATGATCCCCGCACACACGAGTTCAGCGCTACGGCCGCGGTCGGTGGCCTGACCACTCCGCTCCCGGGGGTGGTGGTGTCCGTGCCGGTGACGGTCGGATCCAAGGTGAGCGCGGGCGATGTGCTCATGGTGATCGAGGCCATGAAAATGGAGCACACCATCACCGCCCCGCACGCCGGCACGGTGAAGACCATCCATTTTGCGCGTGGCGATCGGGTTCCCGAAGGGAGGGAGCTGCTCGAGCTTGCAGTGGAGTAGGGCGTTGGTCGCGCAGCCGTGTCGACTGTTTGATTCGCAATACTCAACCAAAAGGTGAAGTATTCAAAAAGGGGGCCTCACAGCGCGCATCTCGCATCGCGCATCGCGCGGACCTCGCATGGCCGACGATCTCATCGGCAAGGGACCTCGTATCGCACGTCTCGAGCAAAGGGCTACGTCAAAGGGCAGCCCGTCAATGCACCGTCTTCCCTTTAGCGGCCGGCTTTGACCTGCCGCGCTCGTTACGGACGCGCGCGATCAGCTCATCGGCGTTCGCCAGCAGCTCCTTCAGTGCCTGCTCTTCATCGGGCGAGGCCTCGGCATGTGCCACGTAGCGGCCATCGATCGCCAGGGCCGGAACCCCCTCGATGCGATATTCCGCGGCCATCTGATCTGCCTGAACGGTCTCCTTGTTTATCGGCAGCGAGATGTAGGCCGCGGTGAACTTGTCGGCATTACCTCCATTGCGGCCGACCCAGTCGGATATGCTCGATTCATCGAGGAGCGGCCTGCGCTCCTCGTGAAGCGCATGAAAGAGCGGGCCATCGAGCCGCGCGAGATCCCCGGACGCGTCCAGGGCATAGTAGGCGCGCTGCAGGTTCACCCACAGGTCGCGGTTGAAGCCGACCGGCACGCGGCGGAACAGCACGTCGGCGGGTAGCTTGGCGACCCAGGCGTTCAGCAGCGGATAGAAGTGCGCGCAATGCGGGCAGGCGTAGGAGAAGAACTCCACCACCTCGATCTTGCTGTGCTGGCTCGTCGGCTGCGGGGGCGCCAGCGTCGTGAAGTTCTTGCCTTCCTCGAGCGCCGCTTGCAGCGCCGGCGAAACCACGAGCAGCACAAGCAGGCCCAACGCCGAGGGTAGCGTGCGCATGCTGCGCCTCGGAGGCCGGTCGAAGGTCGGCATCAAGGTTCCTTTCTTAGTGTCCCGTCACCCGCCGCCCATTATTTCCCAGCATACCGACGGGAGCACGCGCCGCCGCGGACGCCCGCGCGCGCCCGCGCGCGGGCGCAGTCGAGACATAGGGCGAGTCGCGATCGAAGAAGCGCCATGGGCGGTGTGCCCACTCGCCCGCGTAATCGACGCCGATGCGCCTCGCGCGCGCGATGCGCACGGCGGTCGTGCGCTTCGGCGGGTACTCGAGCCACAGTTGATCGCCGCGCAGATCCACCCCGTTCAGCCGCCGATCGATATGCAGTGCGCGACACAGAAGCCCCGGGCCCCAGGTGCTCTCGCTCAGCTCCCCGAGCGGCTCGAGTGCGCGCAGCAGCACCGCGTGCGGGACGCCCGTCCGTCCGGTGACGATATTCAGGCAGTTCCAGAAGCCATAGATGAAATACACATACGCGTGCCCGGGCGGGCCGAACATGACCTCGGTGCGCCGCGTGCGGCCGCGCGCCGAATGAGCCGCGAGATCGCGCGGCCCCAGATAGGCCTCCGTCTCGACAATCCGTCCCGCGCGCACCGTGTGCCCATCATCGTGCAGCAGATGCATGCCGAGGAGTGCGCGCGCAACGGCGAGCGTGCCGTGCTCGAAGAAGCTGCGTACGGGTTTTCGGTTGCCTGTCACCGCGCAAGAGCGTACTGGAATTTTCTACGATAGGCGCAAAGGGGAGCGCCACGGTGGCATCTGCCGTATAATCAAGTACGTAGAGAGATCCTGCTGGAGATGCGAATTCCTCTCGTGAAGTGCATGACCTCCCTCCGCGGGAGGGTAACGGTGTTCGTGTTGGCGTCGATCGCTGCAGGAGGCTCCGCTTCCGCGAGCCTCTATGCGCTGCCCTCCGATGGCTCGGCGGTGGTTGGGAGAGATTCCAACGTCACCACCGTATACGAGGACACACTTCCTGACATTGCGCATCGCTACAGTCTCGGTTACTACGAGATCATCCGCGCGAATCCAAACATCGATGTATGGCTGCCCGGCGCCGGGCAACGCCTGACGTTGCCCGGCCGTCACATCCTGCCGGCAGGTCCGCGCGAAGGCATCATCGTGAACCTGCCCGAGCACCGGCTGTACTACTTTCCCAAACCGCGGCCGCACGAGAAGCCGATCGTGATCACCTACCCGGTGAGCATCGGCAAGATGGATTGGCACACGCCACTCGGAGACACGCACGTCATTGCGAAGATCGTTCACCCTGCCTGGTATCCGCCGGAGTCGATCCGCAAGGAGCATCAGGAGAACGGTGATCCGCTGCCGAAGATGGTCGGGCCCGGCCCCGACAATCCGCTCGGTGACTACGCGCTGCGCCTCGCCGCCGGCCGTGGTGAGTACATGATCCATGGAACCAACAATCCCGTGGCGGTCGGCATGGCAGTCACGCACGGCTGCATCCGCATGTACCCCGAGGATGTGGCCGCGCTTTTTGCGCTCATACCGATCGGCACCAAGGTGCGTCTGGTGAACGAGCCGGTGAAGGTGGCGTGGGTCGATGGGCGGCTGTTTCTCGAAGCGCATCCGCCCGTGGACGAGGAAGGACAGTCGGTTGCGCCGGATGTGCGTCAGCTCTCGCAGAAGCTCAAGCGCGCGTTGGGCGATGAAACCGCCGCGGTGCACTGGGAGCTGGCACGCTCGACGCTCAAGGCCGCCAACGGCATGCCGACGCTCGTCGGTCTGGCCGCGGAGCCTGAATCAGCCAAGCTTCAGTCAGCAGCGACCGCCTCCGCGCAAGTGCGTTGACCGCCCGGTCTCCGCTCTATCGCTGGCGCGCACGGCGCAATCCTCCCACCACAGTGAGTATCTGTGCGGCCCGCGTCACCAGTGACAGCGCGGTGCGCGCCCGTGCGAGCATCGAGAGTGCCTGTCGCGGCCGCCGCAACAGCAGCAGCGCTGCTGCCGCCACCAACCACGCGAGCGGGTGCCGTCCATGCTCGCGCACGCGCCCCGCGCCGCTTGCGGCCAGCCCGCCCGCCAACGCCCCGGTCCAGCGACGTGGACTGAGCTGCGCGAGACGCCACGACAGCTCGGCGCGCTGAGCCTCGCAGCGTGCGATGAGTGCCCGGCGGCGCGTCTCGAGCTCCGCGAGGCGCTTCATGGGCCGCCTCGAGCGTGCCGCTCATCCTCGGCCAGCTGCGCGAGCGATCCCTCGAGCACATCCGGATGCACCCGCAGCGCGCGCGCGCCGAGATAGCCGAAGAGCGCCGCGAGCAGAACGAACATCGATGTCGCGCCGAGCAACGCGAGCATGCGGTGTGTATTCCAGAGCGACGCGATCAATGCGAGCACCCCGAAGGCGAGACCCAGGATCGCGCAGGCAATGGCCCCCACCGCCCAGATGAGCGAGCGCAACAGTGCGCGCAGGTGGAGCTCCACCTCCACGCCCGCGAGTTCGAGCCGCGTATGCAGCGCTTCGAGGAGCGCCGCCAAAAGCCCGCGCACCGCACCCGGAGGATCGGCTGTAGCAGTCGTCTCCGGAAGCGGCGCGGACGCATCCATCATCTGCGGCCCATGACCAGCCCCAGCAACAGTGCGATGCCGCCGACCACGGCCACCGCCTGCCAGGGGTTGTCGCGCACGTAGGTGTCCACATCCCGTGCGCGCGAGCGCACGGTCTCCTCGAGCTCGTTGAGCCGCGCACGCAGCTCCTGCAACGTTGCCTGGGCGCGCTCCCGGACCTCCGCGTTGCCGGCATTAGCGGTCGAGCGCAGCAAAGCCTCGGCATCGCTCACCAGCGCACGCAGCTCTTCGGCGACCTGACCGCCGCCATTACTCTCAGCCATGGCTGCACTCCTTACTTCACTTCTACGGAACTTCACTTCTACGGAACTTCAGGCCCTAAACCTGACCCCATGATTTACGCATATCCGCCGCAAAACCGCGAGACTCGCACAGCCAGCTGCGCTACTCTCGAACACCGGAGCTGTCCGCCATGAACGCGCCTCATCCGAATCCGCTGCTCGAGCTGCGCAAGCTGGGCCAGAGTATCTGGCTGGATGACATCGGTCGCGCCATGCTCGATGACGGCAGCCTGGCGCGGCTGATTCACGATGACGGTCTCGCTGGGCTCACCTCCAATCCGTCGATCCTCGCCCACTCGATCATGCACCAGGCGATCTACCGCCAGCGCATCGCACGGCTTCTGCCCACGGTGTCCTCCGCGATGGGGCTGTACGAAGAGCTCGCGCTCGCGGATCTGAAGGACGCCGCGGCGCTGCTGCGCCCGTCGTACGACTCGAGCAGGGGCGGCGATGGCTTCGTCAGCCTGGAGGTTTCGCCGCACCTCGCCGATGACGGCGCGGGGAGCTTCAAGGAGGCCCAGCGGCTTTGGCAACGCCTGGGTATACCCAACGCTTTCATCAAGATCCCCGGCACCGAGGCGGGAGTGCCGGTGATACGGGATCTGATCGCAAGCGGCGTCAACGTCAACGTGACGCTGCTGTTCTCACCGGAGCGCTATCGCGCGGTGGCGCGCGCTTACCGTGACGGCCTTGCGCGCCGCGCACAGGACGGCAAGGCGATCGATACGGTCGCTTCGGTGGCGAGCTTCTTCCTCAGCCGCATCGATACCGCCGTCGACCGCCTGCTCGATGGCCTTGCGGGGCGGGGCCAGCCAGCCGCGCGCGCGCTGCGTGGCAAGGCGGCTATCGCGAGCGCCTGCCGGGCGTACGAGATCTACGAGGAAACCATTGCCGATCCCGCCTGGGAGGGACTGACCGCACGCGGCGCACGTCCGCAGCGCCTGCTGTGGGCGTCGACTTCGACCAAAGACCCGGCTTACAGCCCGATCAAATACGTCGAGGAGCTGATCGTCCCGGATACCGTGAACACCATGCCGCTCGAGACTCTCAACACGTATCGCCGTCTGGGACGCCCCGAGCTCACGCTCGAGCGACACCTTGCCGAGGCGAGCGATGTTCGCGAGGGCCTCGAGCGGCTCGATGTCGATCTCGAGGCTGTCGCACAGCAGCTCGAGCGCGAAGGCGTTGCGAAATTCGTTGAACCATTCGATCAGCTGCAGAAATGGCTCGAGGATAAACGTCGCGGCTGAACGGCCGCCCTCAAGAGACTCAATTCTTCCCGGGGGACTGACGTGGACACCAATGCGGTACGGGAGCGACTGCTCAAGCGTCGCGAGGAACTGCGCCAGCGCGCGAGCGAGGCGAGTGCCGACTTGCGTCATGAAACCGATCCGCTTTCGGCCGACTTTGCCGAGCAGGTGACGCAGCGCGAGCACGACGATGTCCTTGGCGCCATCTCGAGCTCGGCCCAGGCGGAGCTGCAGCAGGTCGAGGGAGCGCTGCGGCGTCTGGCGTCCGGCCGATATACGACCTGCGCGGTCTGCGGCGAGGACATCGAGCCCGAGAGACTCGCCGCGGTGCCGTACACCGATCGCTGCCGGACGTGTGCAGAAGGGGGCCGCCGGGCTGCCGGCCGCGATGCGCGCGGCTGAGGTCGCGCGCCCCTCGGGGGTCATCACCATCACGACCGACTTCGGTCACCAGGGACCCTTTGTCGGTGTCATCAAGGGCTGCATCCTGACGCGCTTCCCCGAGGCCCGCCTCGTCGATCTCACACACGAGATCGTGGTCCACTGGCCCGCGGAGGCCGGCTTCTGGCTCGCGCGCGCGTTCAGTTATTTTCCCGCCGGCACGGTACACATGGCGGTTGTCGACCCCGGCGTCGGCACCGCGCGCAACATCGTCGCGGTGCGCGCCGGAGGACATTATTTTCTGGCACCCGACAACGGGCTGCTCGCGCCAGTGGCAGCCCGTGCACGCGATCCGTACATCGTGCGGCTCGGCGCGGCGCCGCTGGCACACCTCGGCATTCACCACCCGAGCGCGAC
>DASQYM010000043.1:0-2775 GCA_035639195.1 Steroidobacteraceae bacterium | reverse complement strand
CTGCAGGGCAGCGGTGAGAATGCTCAGCTTCATGGGCCGCGGCCTGAAGGCAACCGGCGTCGATCGTGCGGCTCGTGAACTCCCCTCGCCCTTCGTCATGCCCTGCTCTTGATCCCCAGTGCTCAGGCGCGGCCGCTCGATGGGGCCGCGGAGACATCATACGCGACCTTCTCGTTGCGGAATGTCAGCGCGAAGAGCACGAACACCGCGGCTGCAAAAGCCGCCGGGTAAAGCCAGATCGCCCGCCAGTCGTGCCGCCCACCGACGGTGTACAGATCGTCGATGAACCCTGCCGCCGAGAAACCGATCAGCATGCCCAGCCCATAGGTTGCGAGGGTGATCAGCCCCTGCGCCGCCGCCTTGTACGCGGCGCCGGCCTTGGAGTCGGTGTAGATCTGACCGGAGACGAAGAAGAAGTCGTAACACACTCCGTGCAGTCCGATGCCCAGGATGAGCATGAAGGCGAGCTCCTGTGCATTGCCGAACGCGAACAGCAGATAGCGGCACGCCCAGGCGAGCATGCCGACGAGCAGCGTCGTCTTCATGCCGAAGGTGCGCAGGAATACCGGTATCAGCAGCATGAACAGCACCTCCGACATCTGCCCGAAGGTCTGCTTGCCGGTCGCGTTGGCGACATGAATCTCGGTGAGGAACTGATTGGCATTCTGATAGTAGAAGGCGAGCGGAATGCAGATGAGGATCGAAGCGACGAAGAAGATCCCGAAGTTCCGTTGCCGCAGCAGCCGCAGGGCCTCGAGCCCGAGCAGGTGCTCGAGCCGCAGCGGTTCCCCAGGGCGCGGCTGCGGCGGCGTGCGCGGCAGGGTGAAGCTGTAGAGCCCGAGCGCGCAGGACGCCAGCGAGCACATGAGAAAGGTATTCCTCAGCAGTCCGGCCTCTATGGCGCTGCGCGAATCCCAGGCGGCGAGATAACTGATCACGAGGCCCGCGATGATCCAGCCGATCGTGCCCCACACGCGCAGCCCGGAGAAGTGGCGCGCAGGCTCGTCCATCTGGCGGAAGGCGATCGCATTCACGAGCGCGAGCGTCGGCATGTAAAGGATCATGTAGGTGAGGACGTAAGGATAGAAGCCGGTGAAGTCGCGCGCGCTGTAGAGCGCATACATGAGCAGGCCGCCGGCAATGTGCAGCGCGCCGAGCAGCCGCTCGGCGTTGATATAGCGGTCGGCGATGAGGCCGACGATGAAGGGCGCGATGATCGCACCCCAGGACTGCGTCGAATAGGCGAGCGCGGTTTGAGCACCGCTCGCGTGCAGGTTGGCGGCGAGATAACTGCCGAGTGTGACGAACCAGCCCCCCCAGATGAAGAACTCGAGGAACATCATCACGCACAGCCGCAGCCGGATGGTTCTGCTCATCGCTACATGCTCTGCCACGAGGAGCCGGCGCGTGAGCTGGCGACCGCCTGCGCCACGAAGCGCAGGCCGCGCAGACCTTCGTGCACACCCGGGTAATCGCGCACGGGCGCCTGCCCGCTCGCGACGCGCCGCACGTCCTGCATGAAATCGCGATACAGGTTGGCAAATGCCTCGAGATAGCCTTCCGGATGACCGGGCGGCACTCGCGTTGCAGCCCGCGCCGCAGCTCCAAGATAGCCGTGGCCGGTCCGCAGGCGCTCCCAGGGACGGCCAGCGGGCTTGAACAGCAAGCTATTGGGCTGTTGCTGGTGCCACTCGAGCCCGGCCTGTGATCCATAGACACGCAGCGAAAGGCGGTTCTCCTCTCCGCATGCGACCTGCGAGCAGATCAGTGTGCCCTTCGCGCCGCCCTGCAGGCGCAACATCATGTGCGCATCATCATCGAGTCGCCTTCCGCGCACGAAGGAAGTGAGATCGGCACACACAGCTTCGATCGGCCGGCCGGTCACGTACTCGAGGAGATTCGCCGCATGCGTGCCGATGTCCGCCACGCACCCGCCGAGTCCCGCCCGGGCCGGATCGGTCCGCCAGGCGGCCTGCTTGTTGCCGCGATTCTCGAGCGGCTCCATCAGCCAGTCCTGGGTATATTCGACGAGACAGAGACGAATCTCGCCCAGGCGGCCCTCGCGCACCATGTCCCGTGCCTGGCGAACCGACGGGTACCCGGTGTAGACATGGGTGAGCGCCAACAGGGTGGAACCGGATTCCACGAGCCGCGCAAGCTCCTCGCCCTCGGCCACAGTGAGCGCGAGCGGCTTGTCGCAGACGACGTGGATATCGGCTTCGAGAAAGGCGCGCGCCACCGGGAAATGCAGATCGTTCGGCGTGGCGATGATGACGAAATCGATACCCTTCGCATCCGCCGCCTCGGCCGCCGCCATCTCTGCGTACGACTCGTAGGCGCGCTCGAGGAACCAGTCGGCGGCGCTCTCGCGCGCTACGTGCGCATCGGAAGACATGGCTCCGGCGACGACCAGAGCCTGGCCGTCGAGCTCGGCGGCGATCCGATGCACGGAGCCGATGAAGGCTCCGCGGCCACCGCCGACGATACCGGCGCGCAGGCGGCGGGTGGGCCGGGCGATTGCGACACTTGTCATGAGCTGGACCCGAAACGCAACGAGCAAGACCAGCCGAGATATTACTGCTCGCCCGCCGCGGTATCACTCACGGCTGGCAGAGCCCCGTTGAGCGACGCCCGTCGCCAGGGGCCGCTTGCGAGGGCTATGCGCGCAGGGCGGCGCCGCGCTCAGTTCGACCGGGATCGTCGCGCAACACGCGCCCGTGCTGCCGCTGCTTTGCCGCCGCCGAGGAGCCCGAATTCCGCTACGGCACTTTGTGT
>DASQYM010000042.1:0-35430 GCA_035639195.1 Steroidobacteraceae bacterium | reverse complement strand
GAGTTTGCCGTCGAAATCGGCAAGATGGCGCTGCAGCGGATCGCCCGGCGCGCGCCCCTTGCCCGCCGCGGTGACCTGCTCGCGTAGACCCACGATACGGCCAAACAGCACCGACTCGTCGTTGAACAGCGTATACACGTTCATGGCTGCGTCATACTGGGCCTGCCGATCGGTGACCGTCCAGCTGACACGCCGGTCCAGACCGACGGTGAGCGGCATGGTGTAGCTCTTGCCGTCCTTCTCCATGCGGATGGTGTAGCTGCCCGGAGGGACCCGCGGGCCTGTGGTTCCGGCCTGGGCGAGCTGCACCGCCGGCGGTACATGCGGGGCGCGGCGGTGCATCGTCCAGAGAACTCGGTTCAGTCCGCGGCGCGTGCTCGCGGGCAGCTCATCGATCACGCTGCCGCTCGAGTCCAGCACCTCGATGCGTAGCTTGCCGAACAGCTGCCGTGTGCGCTGATAGTAAGTGATGACGGCGCCGTCCTTGGGATTCTCACCGACGAAGGCCGCCGCGCCATTCGGCCAGCCGCCGTTCGCCTCGATGCGCTGCTGCACCGGGCGGGCCTCGATGAAGGCCGCGTCCTGCGCGGCGAGCTCGGGGGTCAGACGCCGCAGCGGGGTGATGTCGTCGACGATCCATATGCCGCGGCCGTGGGTGGCGAGTACCAGGTCGTTGTCACGTGACTGAACGGCCAGATCGCGCACCGCCACGGCCGGGAAATGGCCGCCCTTGAACTGCGCCCAATGGGTGCCGCGGTCGAGCGAGATCCACAGTCCGAACTCGGTGCCGAGAAACAAAAGCTGCGGATCGACCGTGTCTTCCTTGATGACGTGCGCGTACCCGCGCACCCCCTTGGCATCCTGGGGGCTGGCGAGCGCCGCCCAGGTCTTGCCGTAATCGGTGGTGACATAGAGATAAGGAGACAGGTCGCCGAAGGTGTGGCGGTCGAACGCCACGTACGCCGTACCGGCGGCAAACCTGCTCGCCTGCACCCAGTTCACCCAGCTGTTCTTCGGCAGCCCGTGCACGTTGGCGATGAGGTTGTCCCAATGTTGGCCGCCATCACGGGTGAGCTGCAGGTTGCCATCGTCGGTCCCAACCCAGATGAGGCCCGCGGTCACCGGCGACTCGCTGATGGAGTAGACGGTGGTATGCATCTCGGCAACGGAGTTATCGACCGTGACGCCACCGGATTGCTCCTGCTTCTGTTTCTGCGGATCGTTGGTCGTCAGGTCGGGCGAGATGCGGTCCCAGCTCTGCCCGTGGTCGCGCGACCGGAACAGGAACTGCGCACCGATATAAAGCGTGGCCGGGTCGTGCGGTGAGAGCGCGACCGGGGTGTTCCAGTTGAAGCGCAGCTTGGTATAGCGCTTGAGCTCTTCGGGGCCGAGCCGCGGCTGGATGTCGCGTGTCTCGTGCGTGTGCATGTTGACACGGCCGATGTTGCCGCCCTGAGACTCGCCATACACATAATTCGGGTCGGTCGGGTCGGGGTACATGAAGAAGCCATCCCCGTTGATCATGTTCTCCCAACGGGAGCTGGTGATGCCGCCCGGATAGGCCGAGTCGCCGACCCAGGCGCTGTTGTCCTGCAGGCCGCCGTAGACGTGATAGGGGTCGGCGTCATCGACGCTGACGTGATAGAACTGCGACACGGGCAGATTGTCGGTCTTCCACCACTTGTTCGCGCCGTCATACGAGATCCACAGGCCGCCGTCATCGGCCGCGAATACGTGTTGCGAGTCGGCTGGGTCGACGAAAACGTCGTGCACGTCGCCGTGCGCACCCTTGAACCCGCCGACGGTGGTGAAGCTCTTGCCGCCGTCTTCGCTGAGGATGAGCGCGCCGTCGGTCTTGAAGACACGCCGCGGATCCTTCGGATCGACGGTGAGATTGGCGAAGTAGAACGGTCGCCATACCATCCATTGACTCTTGTCGCCGCGCTCCCAGCGCGCTCCGCCATCGTGAGAGATGAGCAGCCCCGAGTCGGTCGACTCGATGAAGGCATATAGTGTCTGGGGATCGCTCGGCGCGAAAGCGAGCGCGATACGCCCGTACGGCTTCGGCGGGAGTCCCGTCCGATCCCCCGGCAGCAGCTCGGTCCAGGTTCGTCCTCCGTCGGCGCTGCGGTACAGTCCGCTGGCCGATGGGGCATTCGGTCCATCACCGCCGGAGCGGAACGTCCAACCCTTGCGGCGGAAATCCCAAAGCGCAGCGAACAACACATCCGGACTGCCCGGCTGCATCGCGATGCTTGCGCAACCGGTGGAGAGATTTGCGCCCTTGAGGATGAGTTGCCAGCTCTTGCCGCCGTCTACGGTCTTATAGAGTCCACGCTCGGCCGAATCGCTCCAGAGCTTTCCGGGTACGCAGGCATACACCGTATCCGATGCGCGTGGATCGATGAGAATGCGCGCGATGCGCTCGGAATCCGGCAACCCCGCGAAGGTCCAGGTTTCTCCGCCGTCGCCCGATTTGTAAATGCCGTTGCCGACCGAGACGCTGTTGCGTGTCCAGGATTCGCCCGTCCCGACCCAGACGTTCTTCTGATTGCCCGGGTCGATCGCGATCGCACCGATCGACTGCACCGGCTGATCATCGAACACCGGCTTGAAGGTCGTGGCGCCGTCGGTTG
The DNA here is from genome assembly GCA_035639195.1 of Steroidobacteraceae bacterium. Taxonomy (GTDB): domain Bacteria; phylum Pseudomonadota; class Gammaproteobacteria; order Steroidobacterales; family Steroidobacteraceae; genus 13-2-20CM-66-19. Next base: position 32,794 of record DASQYM010000042.1, on the reverse strand, counting down.
ACTTCCATACTCCGCCGCTGGCCGCGCCGACGAATAACACCACTTTGCCGCTCGTGTCGCGGTAGCCCGCGAGCGCCGAGATACGTCCGCTCATCGCCGCGGAGCCGATGTTGCGAGCGCCGAGGCCCGAGATCGCGCCCGAATCGAGGGAGGGGCTCGGTGTCTGCGCCAGCGCGCCACCGAGGTAGCCGGACAGCAGCGCACACACCGGGAGTGCGGAATTGAAGCGCATCGAGTTTGCTCCTGAGTTACTTCGCGGGGGCAGGCGTCGTCCGCGGCGTAGGCAATCCAAAGACGCTCTTATCCGGCGCTACGTTGGCTTGCGCCTTCTCGATCTGCACCTTCTGACGATCACTCGAGCCTTTCTCGTATGACTCCAGCGCAAAGGGCAGATAGACACCGTCCACCTTCTCGTAGTCACCGTACTCAGTGATGGTCTCGTTGGGGATGCCGTGCTCGATACGGCGATTAACGGTGCGGATCTCGAGGAAGTAATCGGGATCGAGATACACGTACGCCACATCGCCATTGGGCCGCGTCACCCGTAGCTTGTGCGCCTCGGTTCCATCGATATCCTCGGTTCCCAAATAGTCCAGTTTGTAGCCCTTGGCCTGATAATCGACCAGGCTCCCGGCGAAGTCGGCCGCGTCCTCGGCGAGTCCCTTGGCGTCATCCGCGGAGAGCTTCTCGGGATCCTTGCGTCCCTGGAACGGATTGATCTGCCAGGCCTGCGAACCATCGTAGGCCTGTACGCGCGTGAGACCCTGGAGCTGCACCTCGTAGCGGATCGAGCTCGGCCGCTCCACCAGCACGGTGTAGCCGAGCTCGATCGTGCCGCCATTCAGCAGCAGCTTGCCCGACATGCGCAGGGACTGGATGGCATTGAGCTTGTCTATGCCGCCTTTGGCGGCGACATTCTTGGCGGCGAGCTCCGCTGCGGTGTAAGCGAACGCCCCCGGAGCCGCCATGATCATCAGGGCGGCGGCGATGCGGTGCATGGATCCCCCTGTCCTTTTGAGCGCGCCATATGATGCATTCAACCAGCTGTATGCGCCAGCCGGCGGCGCGTGCAACCAGTGTGTATCTGCGAACAGACACGCCGTTTACTCGTCAGTCGGTTGATCACGCATTCTGCTGACCGATCTGACCGTCAGAATATTCCCGCGAGGTTTCCGCGGCTCCCGGCGCCGCACCCCTCCTTCAGGCCCCGAAACAGCGGGGAACTTCATGCACGAGGGCCGCGGTCCAACCTGTATCGGGTCTCCTCTCGAATGGGCCCGGGAACGGAGGTGCTGCGTGCACGGTTGCGCCAACATTACGAGCCGGTGTGGAGTGTTACTCATCGCAGCGATCGCCTGCGGCGGTTGCGCGTCGAGAAAGGTGGATGTCGCGCAGGAAAGCATCACTACGCAGGCGCCCTTCAGCAGGACCTTCCATGGTTCGGGCGATGCGGTCTGCTGGAGCGTGAAGCGTGCGCTCCTCAGTCAGGGCTACATGCTCGATCGCCCGGGCGAGTCCGGGGTGCTCACTGGCACGCGGGACTTTCAACCGGAACCAAAGCTGAACGTGAGCTATCACCTGCAGACGACGTGCGCGGACAACCGCGACGGTACCAGCATCGTCTTCGTGACCGCCGAGCGCGAGGACAGCCAGCTGCAGAAGATGAAGCAGTCGACGAGTGTCGGCGTCGGGCCGGCGACGCTGACCATGCCTTCAGGTTCGGCCCAGGTTCTCGGCGTGGTACGCCGTGAAACCGTGAAGGACCGTGCTTTCTACGACCGATTTTTTTCGTTGGTGCAGTCATACATCGGCCAGGAGGAGGAGCGGGTCGCGCATGAGCGCACGCCGCATGAAGAACGCCATGCGGAAGTACGCGACGGTGCGCAGCCACCGGACGACCGGTGAATTCGAGTAGTTTCGAAGCTCGAGACGACAAAGGAGGTGTCATGAAGCGCAACAACAACCTTATTGCCATCGCCGTCGGGACGATCATGGGCGCGGCATTGTCAGCCGCATATGCGGATGAGCCGCTCGCGCCTGCTCCCGACAATCAGCAGACGAGCCAGCGTGCAGATAACGATGACCAGCAGGCTCAATCCGATCGTCACCATGACGCTCGTCAAGGCCTGCCGCATGACCGCGGCGACATCGCTCGCGACCAGGCGGACATCCGCGCCGACGGGCAGGATATCCACCGCGACCGCCAGGATATCCACCGCGACCGCGCCGATCTGCGCGCCGATGAGCGCGATCTGCATCATGACTACACCGAGCAGCGCGCCGGTGTGAATGAGCGGGGCGACATCGCGCATGACCAGGCGGACATCCGCGGCGACCGTCGGGATCTGCAGCACGACCGTGCGGACCTGCGCGCTGACCGGCAGGACGTCCATGCGGATATCAATGCCGACCGGCGTGACATCGCCGCGGATGAGCGCGACGTCGCGCACGATCAGGCGGATGTGCGCACGGACCGTCGTGATGTCGTGCGCGACCGTCAGGACATTCGCGCGGATCAACGCGACCTGAGGCATGACTACGCTGCGCAACGTGCCGGAGCGAATGAGCAGGCGGATATCGCCCGCGACAAGGCGGACATCAGCTCCGACCGCAGCGACATTCATCGGGACAGGGCCGATATCCGTGCAGACCGCAGGGATATTGCAAGTGACCAGACGGATGTGCGGGCCGATGAGCGCGACCTCGCGCGCGATGAGGCGGGCTCGCAGGGCAAAATGCCTGCGACGGCGCCGAGGAGCGACCTCAGCGGCGGCCGGCGTGATGTCACAGCGGACGAGCGCGACATCGCGCACGATCGGGCGGACACCCGCGCCGATCATCGCGACATCGGGCGGGACAACCGCGACATTCGCGCCGATCAGATGGACCTGCGGCACGACTACGCTGCGCAACGTGCGGGCGCGAACGAGCACCGTGACATCGCTCGCGACAAAGCGGACATCGCGGCGGATCGCCAGGACGTGTGGCGAGACCGTGCGGACATCCGCACCGACCGCCAGGATATCCGCAAGGACCGTGCGGACCTGCGCGCGGATCTACGCGGCCAGCGGCCGGACGGCGAGCGATTGAGCGCGGCAGCCCGCAGCACCACGTTGACGGCGAGCAACCGCGGCGTGCCGGCAGCGCAGGCGGCAAACGGTGCGCAGCATGCGCACGTGACGCCGTCGTCGACCCAGCCGCAGGCACTTACGCCGACCGTGATGGCCAACAACGCGGCGGCTGAAGCCAAGAAGCCTCCTGCTACGCATCCGGTGCACCAGGCCTGGTGGCACTGGATCTGGTAATCGGCGGTTGAGGTAGGCATCTGGGCCTGCACGGAGCTCAGGCTCCCTGCAGGCCCTGCTTTTTTCAAGGTAGAAAAAACGCGAGCCGGACGGGGGGGTACGGCTCGCGTTAGCAACGGCTCAGGAAGTGGCGTCCGATGCACCCATCTTGCACTGACGAGGGCAGCGTTCCGTCCTGGATTGATCCCGAAGCTGAGCCTTCGGGAGTTTTCTTATCGTGCCCGACGCCCGCTTCAGACTAGCAGTGCACTCGAAAGGAGCGGCATCCCAATTGACATAACGGTGTTGATTCTCAGCGGACATTTCCGGACTCGAGCGGACGCGTGGCGAAGGGTCGCTTGATCGGAACCTTCAGCCTCGCAGGCGCAGACCCTCTGGATCGTAGAGCGGCTGGAGGCGTACGGTGGCGGGCCGCATCGCACCGAGGATGTCAATTTCGAAGCGCGCTCCCTCCCGAGCGAGGGCCGCAGGCACGTAGCCCGCGGCGAGGCTCTTGTCGATACAGTGACCGTAAGCACCGGAGGTCACGTAGCCGACCGCCGTGCCGTCCTTCATGATCGATTCGAAGCCGACGACTTCGGCGTCCGCGTCGCCGATTTCCATGATTACGAAGCGCCGCCGTGGGCCGGCCGCCCGTTCCGCGAGCGCGCTCGCACGCCCGGTAAAATCGGCCTTGCTGAAATCGATATAACGATCGAGCCCGGTCTCCCCTGGCGTGTAGTCCGGCCGGAAGTCCTTGTTGAAGGACCCGTAGGCCTTCTCCAGGCGCAGCGAGGAGAGTGCACGCGCGCCGAAATGAGTGAGGCCGAGATCCTCTCCCGCCTCGCGCAGCTCATCGTAGAGGGTCACGAGGTAGTCGGGCGTCGTCCAGATCTCGAACCCGAGCTCGCCCGTGAAGCCCGCGCGCACGAGGATCGCCGGCGCGGAGCCGACCGCGGTCTCGGTGAGCTGAAAGAGCCTGAAAGCCGATGGCGCGAGATCGGTGCGCGTGAGGCGTTGCACGAGCGTGCGCGCACGTGGGCCCGCGATCGACACGCCGGCTAGCGTCGAGGCGACCGAGCGCACGAATACATCCGCCGGCGGGTCGGCCTGCCAGAACCAGCGCAGATGGAATTCCTCCGCGAAGCCGGAGCCGATGATGAGGAAGCGGTCCTCGGCGAGGCAGGCCATCGAGAGATCGCCGACGATGCGTCCTGCCGGGTTGAGCATGGGAGCGAGCGCCACACGTCCGGGCCTGGGAATGCGCGAGGCAAACAGGCGATCGAGCCAGGCGCGGGCGCCGCGACCGACGACCTCGTACTTGCCATAGTTCGTCGTCTCGTAGAGACCGACCCCGCCGCGGACCGCCTGGCATTCCGCACGCACGACCGGGAAAGCTTCCGAGCGGCGATAGGTGGGAGTCTCCGCGCGCGCCATTGCCGAAGGAGCGAACCACAGCGCGTGCTCGAGGCCGAAGTTCGCGCCCATGACCGCGCCGCTCGCGATCAGCCGGTCGTAGATGGGCGAACGACGCACCGGACGTGCGGCGGGCAACTCTTCGTTTGGATACGCCAGCCTGAAGCGGCGCGAGTAGTTCTCCGGCACTTTCGCAGCCGTGTACTTCGGAGTGGCGAAGGCGCCGAAGCGGGCCACATCCATCGAGAGGATGTCCTGGCCCGGGTCGTTCTCGGCCATCCAGCGGGAGAGCACGAGCCCTATGCCACCGGACTGGCTGAAGCCCGCCATGACCGCGCACGCCACCCAGTAGTTGCGCACGCCGCGCAGCGGTCCGACGAGCGGATTGCCGTCGGGGGCGAAAGTGAAAGGACCGTTCACTGCCTTGCGGATGCCGACGCGGCCGAGTGCGGGGAAATGGCGGAACCCGACCTCGAAGTAGGGCGCCAGCCGCTCGAAGTCCTCCGGGAGCAGCTGCATGGTGAAATCATCCGGCGTCTGCAACGGCGACCACACCACGCCATGAGGCTCGTACGTGCCGATGAGCGCACCGCGGCGCTCCTGGCGCATATAGATCTCTCCCGAGTAATCGGTGGTGTTGACGATCTCGCGGTCGCGGCCGGCGAGCTCGGGCAGGTCTTCAGTGAGCAGGTAGTGGTGCTCCATGGCGAGCACCGGCAGCTCGATGCCTACCATGTGGCCCACCTCGCGCGCCCACAGTCCGGCGCAGTTCACTACGTTCTCGGCGCGCACCACGCCTTTGTCGGTAAGGACGTCCCAGCCGTCAGGGCGGGGTGTGAGCGACAGCACGCGTGTGAAGCGCTCGACACTGGCACCGAGTTGCTGCGCGGCTTTCACGTAGGCATGTGTGGTACCGGAAGGATCACAATGGCCGCCATCGGCGCGCCACAACGCCCCGATGAAGTGGCTCGTGTCGATCAGCGGATTGAGGTTCCGGGCTTCTTCGAGCGAGACCATCCGGGTCTCCATCCCGAGATAGCGCGCACGCGAGCAGATGAGCTTGAGGCTGTCGAGCTCGCCTGCCGTTGCGGCGAGCATCAGCCCACCGTTTGGGTGCAGGCCGCACGATTGACCGGAGAGCGCCTCGATCTCGCGGTACAGATCGATGCTGTACTTCTGCAGGCGCGAGATGTTCGCTTCCCCATTGAAGGTGTGCATGCCGCCCGCCGCATGCCAGGTGGAGCCGGAAGTGAGCTCGCTCTTCTCGAGCAGCAGCACATCGCTCCAGCCGATCTTGGCCAGGTGATACAGCACGCTGGCACCGACCACACCGCCACCGATGATGACCGCTCGCGCCGAATCCTTCATTGGGTGCTCTCTCCGGAGAGGGATGCAACAGTAACACCGGCAGCCGAAACGAATCCGAAGGGAGTCGCTGTCGCAGTCAGCCACTCGCGGAAGTGGCGCGCGGTGCTGGAGGGCGTGAGCAGCAGCCATCCGGCCGGAAGCATCGAGAGCACCACGGGTACTTGCGCCATCGAGGTCGCTGCGGTGCTGCCGGGCACGAAGGCCGCGGGGTGCAGATCGAGCCGACAGCCGCGGGCCAGAACATCCCGCACCGCGGGGCCTGCGAGGTGTAGCGCGCTCAGCGCCGAGGAAAGCTCGATAGCCGCCGCACATGCCGCGCACGCACTGCGCCAGCTCGAGAGCGCGACGCCTGGCGGCGCCGGTGCGCTGAGCACCAGCCAGCGCTCCGGGCGTGCCGCGAGCACGAGCGTCGAGCGGGCGGCAGCGACCCAGCCGAGTGCCGGCAAGGGCAGGCCGCGCCGCGCTGCCAGTGCTTTGAGGACCTGGGTGCGCTCGCGCCGCGCCGCGAGCTCGATGACATCTACCGCGAGCGGTGCACAGGTGATGCCGGCCCGCGTATCGGGCGCCGTGGTGCTCTCAGGACCGGACACGCGCGTTCTCCGGATCGAGCATGTGCGAGCCGAGGATCTGAAGCTCCACCGTCTCCTTGTGTATGGGCGAGCAGGCGAGCAGCCGTTGCCCAAGGCGCTGGCGGCCGCCGGAGAGGAGCGCGAGTCCCACCCAGCCTTCGAACTCGACCGAGGGAGTGGCGGAGGTCAGGTAGCCGAGACTCACGTCGGGCGCCTCGCGCGCGACGAGCTGACTGCCGTTGCGCAGACGTTCGCTGCGATCGGTGGGACGGACACCGACCAGCTGCAGACGCTCTGCCGCATTGAGGCCCGCACGTTGCGCCAGCGTGCGGCCGATGAAATCTCCCTGTTTCTTCAGCAGGCGCTGGAGACCGAGATCATCCGCCGTCGTGTTGCCATTGAGCTCGGCGGTGGTCAGGTGTCCCTTCTCGATGCGCAAGGTGTTGAGCGCATCGAGACCATACGGCCGCAGGTCGAAGCGCGTGCCCGCCTCGAGCAGCGCGGACCATACGGTGAGCGCTTGTGCAGCCGGCACGGCGATCTCGTAGGCGAGCTCGCCGGAGAAAGAAATGCGGAACAATCGCCCGGGGACCCCTGCGATCAGCCCTTCGGTGGCCGCCATGAACGGGAAGGCCTCGTTCGAGAGCTCGAGCCCGTGGACGAGCGGGCCCACCACCTCGCGCGAGCGCGGACCGGCCAGCGCGAACTGCGCCCACTGATCGGTGACATCCGTGAGGAGCACATCGAGCGCGGCGCATGTGCTCTGCAGGTGAAACTCCAGGTGCTCGAGCACTGCCGTGCTGTTGGCGGTCGTGGTGGTGATCAGGAAGTGCTCGGGCGCGAGCCGCGAGGTCGTGCCGTCATCGAGCAGCATGCCATCCTCGCGCAGCATGATGCCGTAGCGCGCCCGTCCGACCGCCAGGGTGGAGAACGTGTTGGCATAGATGAGATCGAGAAAACGCGCGGCATCCGAGCCCTGCACGTCGATCTTGCCGAGCGTACTGACATCGGTGAGCCCTGCGCACTTGCGCACGGCGCGCGCCTCATCGAGCACCGGCGACCAGCCCGATTCGCGCGCATAGACCAGGGGCCGCAGCCACAGCCCGGTCGTGACGAAAGTTGCTCCGGCGGACTCGTGCCATTCGTGCAGCGGCAGGCGGCGCCGCGGGCGGTAGTGCTCACGCACCTCGGGACCGGCCAGCGCCGCAAATGGGATGGGCTGCGCAAAGGGTCGCGCCCGCAGCAGGCCCACCTCGGGCAGCGGCACGCCGCGTGCCGACGCGAGCACCGCACACCCCACGAGCCCGCCGAGGCGTCCCTGATCGGTGGCCATGCCGAAGGTGGTGTAGCGCTTCATGTGCTCGAGCTGCTCGTAGCCTTCCTGGGCGGCGAGCCGTATGTCATCGGCGGTTACATCGTTCTGCAGATCGACGAACGCCTTGCCGCGTGCCCGCACCTCCCACAGTGCGCGAAGAGGGCTCGCCTCGGCGTCCGGCGGCGGCTCGGGACAGCTCGCCCCATCAGCCGCGCGGCCGAGCTCGGCGGCGATGGCGCAAGCAGCCGCATCGCCATCGCGTGCCGCGGCGGCGAGGCCGAACACTCCGCGCGCCCCTCCCGCGATGCGTCCGGCAGCCACGGCGGCATCGGGAATGAAGGCTGCGAGCGATTCGTCCCAGGCAAGGGTCGCGCCGAGCTGCGTGGCGAGTGCGCTCGCCGGCGTGTAGCCGCCGGAGATCAGGAGCGCATCCGCCTCGAGCACGAAGCGGCGGCGTCCATCGGGCTCGATGATGGTGACGGTCTCGACCTCGCGCCGGCCGTGCACCGCGCCGACCATTGCGCCACCGTGTACGGCAACGCCAAGGGTGCGGGCGCGCGCGGCCGCGCGCGAGTCCGGTCGTGGGTCGATGACGCCGGCGCATTGCACTCCGGCTGCCGCCAGCGCGAAGACCGCCTCGTACGCCTCGTCGTTGTTCAGAAAGAGCGCGGGTCGACGGCCCACGGCGACCCCGTAACGCTTCAGATAACTCAACCCTGCTCCAGCGAGCATCACACCGGGCATGTCGTTGCCCGGAAAGGCGATCAGGCGTTCGAGGGCACCGCTCGCGAGCAGCACCTGCCGCGCACGTATGACGTGCAGGCGCTCGCGCAGCCCGCCGAAGCGCGCGCTCTCTTGCGGCGTGAGGGTCTCGAGCGCGCCGAACACCCCGTGCCCGTAAGCTCCGAGCAGGGTCGTGCGTGTCAGGCAGCGAAGCGCGGGCCATTGCGGGAGCGCCGCGCACACCGACTTGCGCCACGACGACCAGCGCGCATCGAGGAGCGTTCCACCGCCAGCCGCGACGTCCTGATCCACGAGTATCACGCGCAGGCCCGCCGCCCCGAGGCGATGCGCGGCGGCAAGTCCGCAGGTACCTGCGCCTACGATGAGCACATCGGCATGCTCGTGCACCGTCTCGGCGGGATCGGCGTGTACGGGCACCACCGCGGCAAGCCGGCCGAGGCCTGCGGCTCGCCGGATGATCGGCTCATAGAGCCGCTCCCACGCCCAGCCGGGCGTCATGAAGGTCTTGTAGTAAAAGCCGGCCGGCAGAAACCGCCCCAGACGATCGGCAACTGCCCGAAGGTCGAACCGCAGCGTCGGCCAGCGGTTCTGGCTCTCCGCGACCAGGCCTTGCTGCAGCGGTAGGGTCGTCGCGATCCAATTTGGCTCGCGTCCACTGCTACCGATGACATCGACGAGCGCGCACGGCTCCTCGGGTCCTGCCGTCACGATGCCGCGCGGCCGGTGGTACTTGAAGCTGCGTCCGACCTGGCGCACCCCATTGGCGAGCAGCGCCGAGGCGAGAGTGTCTCCGGCGAGCCCGGCGAGCTCCCGTCCATCGAAGCGAAAGCGAAACGGGCGAGAAGGGTCGGTGAGCGCTCCGGAGCTGATGCGCGCGGGGCCTGCCAGGGCACCCCGGGAAATTGCGCTTGCCCCGATCGGGGAGCGCCGACTACCCAACGAGAAGCGCAATTTCCCGGGGACCCCCGCCATCAGCGCGCTCGCTCCGCGGCCAGTGCATCCGCGGCGGGCTCGACCGAGCGGATCTCGTGGGTGAGGGTGTGACGCACGACCCTGAGGAGCCTGCGGCAGCCAGCGACGTGCAGCCACCATTCGCTGTGCCAGTCGCACGGATTATCGCGTTGGTAGACGTACGCGGTGAAGGCGTCGATTCCTGCCTCGGCGGAGGGCCGCAGACGCGTGGCGTCTCCGCGGTAACGAAACTCGCTTTCATCGCGCACGCCGCACCAGGGACAGGGGATCCGCAGCATCGATGAGCGGTCAGTGCAGGTAGGGGAAGGGGCCGATGCCGCGCTCATCGACCGTGCGCCCCTCGGCGAAGCGAGCGAGATCGAGGTGCGCGGCAGCCGGATGCGGCGTACCGCACGCGATGAGGTGCGCGGTGGCAAGTCCACCGGCTGGAATGGCCTTGAAGCCGCCGTAGCACCAGCCGCCGTTGAGTATCAGCCCGGCGACCGGGGTCTTCGAGATGATCGGCGAGCCATCCATGGTCATGTCCATCACCCCGCCCCACTGGCGCAGCACTCGAAGCCGCGCCAGTGCCGGCATGAGCGTCACGGCGGCGGCCGCCACCTCTTCGGCCATGGGAAGCGAGCCGCGCTGGGCATAGGTGTTGTAGCCGTCGATGGCGCCGCCAAAGACCAGTCCACCCTTGTCCGACTGGCTGATGTAGAAGTGTCCCGCGCCATAAGTGAGCACGACATCGAGCAAAGGCTTCACCGGTTCGCTGACGAACGCCTGCAGCACGTGACTCTCGATGGGCAGCTGCAGGCCCGCCATGTTTGCCAGCAGCGAGGAGTGGCCGGCGACCGCAAAGCAGACGATATCCGCCTCGATGAAGCCGCGCACGGTCTGCACGCCATTCACACGGCCGTGCGCGAGGCCGAGGCCAGTCACCTCGCAATGCTCGATGATGTCGACTCCGGCGGCGCAGGCTGCGCGAGCGTAACCCCACGCGACCGCATCGTGCCGCACCGTGCCTCCACGGCGCTGCAGGAATCCTCCGAGCACCGGGTAACGGCCATTATCGAGATCAGCGAGCGGCACGAGCCGCCGTAGCTCTGCGGGCCCGAGTGCCTCCGCATCCACTCCGAGCAGCCGCATCTGGTTGGCGCGGCGGGTGAACAGGTCGCGCTGCGCCTCGGTGTGAAAGAGGTTGAGTGTGCCCCGCTGACTCACCATGGCGTTGAAATTCAACTCCCGCTCGAGCCGCTCCCACAGCTGCAGCGACAGCTCGTAGAAGCGGATATTGTGCGGATGGAAGTAGTTGGAGCGGATGATGGTGGTGTTGCGGCCGACGTTGCCGAGTCCGATGGGCCCGCGCTCGAGCACTGCGACGTCGGTGATGCCGTGCTCGGCTGCCAGGTGAAAGGCGGTCGACAGCCCATGGCCACCGCCACCGACGATGACGACGCGGTAGCGCGGGCGCGGGCTTGCTTTCGCCCAGGCGCGCGACCAGCCGCGCTGGCTGCGCAGCCCCTCGCGGAGCAGCCGCCAGATGGAGTAGCGGGTGGGGCGGTTGCGTATCGGCGCGCGTGTACGCCTGTGCGGCACATTCATGGCTTGGCGCCATCATAAGGCGCGGAGCCGACCCAGGAAATCGCATTGCCAACGGTGCATCCAACCGGGCGGGTCTTGACGTGCCCAACGACAACCGACAACGTGCGGAGGAGGGCAGGCGCAGCCCGCGAGGAGCGGCATTGTCGAAGATCGTGAGGTCGCTGTGCGTTGCGGTGCTGCTGGCGTTCGCGGCGGCATCACCGCTCGAGGCGGCGGTGGTGGTCTCCTCGAAGCTCTCGAGCGAGTCGGCGATGCTCGGGCAGATGATCCGGCTGCTGCTGCGCGCGCAGGGCATCCCGGTCGTCGACCGGACACGCATCGGAGCGACTCCCGTGGTGCGACAGGCGCTGCTCGCCGGCGAGATCGATCTGTATGTCGAGTACACCGGCAACGCGGGACTGTTCTTCAACGATGCGGCCGACCCCGCGTGGAAGGATCTCGAGCGCGGCTACGAGCTCGGCGCGCGGCTCGACTACGCGGCCAACCGCATCGTATGGCTCACGCCTGCGAGTGCCAGCAACGCCTGGGCACTCGCGGTGCGCTCGGATGTGGCGCAGGCCTATCAGCTGCGCACCATGAGTGATTTCGGCCGCTGGGTAGCGGGCGGCGGACATGTGATGCTCATCTGCTCGGCGGAGTTCGCCAACGCCGGCACGCTGCGTTCACTCGAGCGAACCTACGGCTTCACGCTGCGCTCCTCGCAGCTCATCGTGCTCGCCGGGGGGGAGACGGCGGCGACCATCGGCGCGGCTGCCGCCGGCACCAATGGAGCCAACACGGCGATGGTGTACGGCACCGATGGCGGCATCGCCGCCGCGCATCTGCAGATTTTGGAGGACGATCGGCACGATCAGCCGGTGTACGCTCCGGTCCCGGTCATTCGCGAGAGCGTCCTGCGGCAATATCCGCAGATCGCGGCGATCGTGAAGCCGCTCATGGAGAGCTTCGATCGGGAAGGCCTGCAGCGGCTCAATGCGCGGGTGCAGATCGACGGTGAGTCGGACGAAGCGGTGGCGGTCGAGTATCTGAGGACGAAGGGCTGGCTGAAGTAGGGGACGCGGCAGTGGAGCTTCGACTCGCCATCGCTCTGTCACCGCACGAGCGCATCGATCGGCTCGGGCTGCTGCTCAGTGCGGCCGGCCTGGCCGCGCTCGTGTGGCTGCCCTTCGTGGTCTTCAAATCCAACCGCATCATGCCCGGTGAGCCGCGCGAGCTGCAGCAGGTGCTGCCGGCGTGGGGCGCGCTCGGCCTGCAGACGGTGCTGCTGCTCACGGCGGTGGTGGCGCTCTTCATCACCGACGCGAGGCGGCGGCTGAGCGCAGCTCTCGCCGGAGTGATCGTGCTCGCGCTCGCCCTGGCGGCCGCGGCGAACGCTCTCACGCCCGCCGGTGACAAGGTGGTGCGGGTCGCCCCCGGAGCGGCGTTCTGGGTCCTGTTGATAGCCCTCGGATTACTCGCCACCGATGCCATCACGCGGATGCGGCCGGGCCCGGTGGTGCGCGTACTGCTGCTGGCGACATGCATTGGCATTGCATGGGCCGCGCTCGCCGCGGGCATGTTCGACCATCTCTCCGTAATGCGCGAGTACGCAGTCAACTCCGGCAGGTTTCCGCTCGAGCTGTGGCGCCACGTATGGCTCGCCGGCGGCTCGCTGCTTGCCGCAGTGGTCCTCGGATTGCCGCTCGGCATCCTCTGTCACCGCGTTCCTCGGCTGCGGCCGCCGGTGCTGGGCACGCTCAACCTCATCCAGACCATCCCGGCCATCGCGCTCTTCGGCATTCTCATGGCTCCGCTCGGGGCGCTCGCGGCAAGGGTCCCGGCCGCCTCCGCGCTCGGCATCCGCGGCATCGGCGCAGCGCCGGCAGTGGTGGCCTTGTTTCTCTATTCACTGCTGCCGATCGTCGCCAACACGGTCGTCGGCTTGCGGCGCGTGTCGCAGGCCGCGGTCGATGCGGCGATGGGCATGGGCATGACGCCGCGGCAGGTGCTCTCCCGAGTCGAGCTGCCGCTGGCGCTGCCGGTTATTCTCACCGGTATTCGTGTGGTGCTGGTGCAGAACATCGGCATGGTGACCATTGCTGCATTGATTGGCGGCGGCGGGCTCGGCACGTTCGTCTTCCAGGGCATCGGTCAGACGGCCATCGACCTGGTGCTGCTCGGTGCCGTACCGATCGTGGTCCTCGCCTTCTCCGCGGCGGTGCTCCTCGATGCGCTCATCGAGGTACTCGACCGGACTCCCTCAGTGGCGCCGCAACTCGACCCGTGATCCAGATCGAGGGCCTCACCAAGCAATACGGCTCGACGACGGTCGTCGACCGGGTCTCGTTCGCTATCGAGCGCAACTCGATTGCGGTGATCGTCGGCACCTCCGGCTCAGGCAAGTCGACGCTGCTGCGGATGATCAATCGTCTGGTCGAGCCCACCGCCGGGCGCGTGCTGCTCGATGGTGCCGACACGCGCAGCGAGCCTGCGCACCTCCTGCGCCGGCGTATCGGCTACGCGATCCAGGGTAACGGGCTTTTCCCCCACCGGACCGTGGCGGAGAACATCGCCACCGTGCCGCGGCTCCTTGGCTGGCCCGAAGCGCGTATTCAGTCGCGTGTCAGCGAGCTCATGGAGATCTTCCAGCTCGATGCCGCTCTCTATGCGAACGCCTTCCCGCACCAGCTCTCCGGCGGGCAGCAGCAGCGCGTTGGAGTCGCGCGGGCGCTCGCGGCCGAGCCCGCCGTTCTGTTGATGGACGAGCCTTTCGGGGCCCTCGACCCGATCATCCGCGCCAAGGCCCAGGAAGACCTGCTCGCCATCCAGCGCCGCTTCGGCACGACCGTGGTGCTGGTCACCCATGATATGGAAGAGGCGTTCCGTCTCGGGCAGCGCGTGGCAGTCATGAGCCAGGGGCGCCTGTTGCAATACGACCGCCCGGCAGTCCTGCTGACGCACCCGGCAGATCCATTCGTCGCGCGCATGACGGGACTCAGCGACCGGGCCATGAAGCTGCTCGCGCTCACCACTGCGGGGCAGGCGGCACTACCCGGCAGCTCCGATGGACCACACGTTCCCTCATCGGCATCGCTGCGCGAGGTGCTCTCGGAGCTTCTCTGGAGCGGGGCGACATCGGCGCTCGTGGTCGGCGATGATGGCGCACCGCGCGGGCAGCTCACCGTGGCCGCGATCCTGACGCACGGGCGGCCCTGAAACATGTCGGCGAACCTTCTGCGCCTGGCCGCTCTCGGGCTTCTCGTCGCATTCCTGCTGTCGCCGCAGAGCTTCGCTCCGGTGTTCGCGCCGCTCACCCGCTACGGCGCGCCGGCGATCTACGACCAGGGCAACCTCCTCATGCTGGCGCTCGCGCAACTCGGCACGGTCTGCTGTGCCGCGGCGGCCAGCACGTTCGTGGCCGTGGGGCTCGGGATCCTCGTGACCCGACCGGCCGGAGCGCAGTTTCTGCCGCTCTCGCGCACCCTGGTCAATATCGGCCAGACATTTCCGCCAGTCGCGGTGCTCGCTGTCGCGGTGCCGCTGGTTGGCTTCGGGGAGAAGCCGACTCTGATCGCGCTCTTTGCTTATGGGTTGCTGCCTGTTTTCGAGAACACCATCGCGGGGCTGCGCAGCTGCCCGTCGGCGGTGCTCGAGGCGGCGAGCGGCATGGGCATGAGCGCGCGCGAGCGGCTGCGCTCCGTAGAGCTGCCGCTCGCGATGCCGCTCATCCTCGAAGGAGTCCGGCTGTCTCTCGTCATCAGTGTCGGCACGGCTACGATCGGCTCCACGGTCGCGGCCAAGGGGCTCGGCGAGGTCATCATCGCGGGGCTTCTTTCGAGCAACAACGCCTTCATTCTGCAGGGGGGACTGGTCACCGGCCTCATGGCGGTCCTGCTCTACGACGGCCTGGCGGCGCTCGAGCGCCGCGTGACCCGCGCCGTGCGGCTCGACTGAGACCCCCTTCCCGAAAAGCGCTGCCTTTGGCGACGCCGGGGGAACATTAGTCTAGAATGAATCCGGAATGGCCATCGGAACTCCGCCCGAGCGGGATTCTCCCGGGGCGCCCGTGATTCGCCATAGCCCGCGCGTCTCGGTGGAGATCCCGACTCTGCTCCTCATACTGGTCGACTACGTCGGCTGGCTGGCCATTACCTTTGCCTATACGCGCTGGCCACTGGCGATCGTGGCGCCCATCACCATCATTCTGATCACCCTGCACAGCTCCCTGCAGCATGAGATCGTGCACGGCCACCCGACCCGTTGGGAACGTCTCAACCGGCTCTTCGCCTTGGTGCCCTTATCGTTGTGGCTGCCATACGACCGCTATCACCACACCCACCGGGCGCACCACATCAACCCGCGCCTCACCGATCCCCTCGACGATCCCGAGTCGTACTACTGGAGGCCGGAGGATCTGGCGCGGCTCAGTGCCGTAAGCCGCTTCCTGCATGAGATCCAGCAGACGCTCGCCGGCCGTGTGATCTTCGGTTCCTTCTGGCGCATCGGCATGTTTCTGCGCGATGAAGCGCAAGCGCTGTTGCACACGGAGAGGCGCGCGCTGATCCGTAACGAGCAGAATGTACGCCGCATCTGGCTCGAGCACCTCGCGTGGTGCGTGCCCGTGATCCTGTGGCTGAAGCTCGTGTGCGGCATGCCACTCTGGATCTACTTCCTCGCTATGGTGGTCCCCGCCAACGGCCTGCTGCTGATCCGCGCATTTGCCGAGCATCGCTGGAGCCCAGGCGTACGCGAGCGCATTGCGCTGGTCGAGGGCTCCTGGATCCTCGGGCCGCTATTCCTGTTCAACAATCTGCATTCGCTGCACCACCAGGAGCCCGGCATTCCCTGGTACGAGTACAACGCCCGCTACCGCCTGCTGCGCGAGCGGCTGATCGTGGAAAATGGCGGGCTGGTCTACTCCACCTATTTCGAAGTGGCGCGCCAGTACCTGTTTCGCCGCCACGACGCGCTGCCGCATCCAGTGGGCCGCGTTCCGCCGGCGCCCGCACCCGAAGTTCCGCGCGCTGCGTAGCTCGCTCAGGCCGGCCGATCGAAGCCGGCAGCCTTTGCGGCGCGCTCCCACCGCAGGAGCGGCTCGAACGACTCCACGCTCGCCTCGGCAAAGCCCTCGAGCAACAGCGGCTCGGCCAGCGGACCGAACCAGGTGCGCCCGCGGGCGGCGAGGAAGGCAGCGCGCAGCGCGCCGATCATGTCTGCCGAAGCGCCGGCCGCGGCAACGAATGCCGGCATCGGCGCCATCTCGGTCGAGGTCAGCACGCGCACACCGCGGGTGAGCTCGGGCGCGTGACGGGCAATCAGCAGGTGCCAGTAGGCATCGAGGGGCCCCACATCGATGCTTCCGCTACGAACGCTGTCGAGCACGTTGCGCGCGGTCAGGAGGTTGCCGACCATCTCCCGGTAGAGCGCGGGGCGTTGCGGAGTGCGGTAGGGGAGCAGGTGATGGCGCAGCGCATTGAAGCCGGAGTGTGAGTGCTCAACGGTCCAAGCGGCCCGGCCCTGAAAGGTGTCCTCCAACGTGCGGTAGGGCGTCTCCTCACGCACGATGAGGTCGCTGCGATACACCGCGCGGCCTTCGGCCCACGGTGCGCGCGGAATCGGCGCGGCGAGCGGGACGACCGGCGCGAGCTGCAGGGCTATTGGATAGCCGCACATGAGCACCGCTCCGAGATCCGGGCGCGACCAGAGTGCCTCGAGTGGTTGCGGTGCCGGATAGGGGAGATAGGTGAGATTCACGCCGGCCTCGCGGGTGATGTGCTCGAGGAGCGCGCGCCAGGCGGCCTCGACACGCGGGGTGACCGCGTACATGCGGGCATTCATGATCCAGGCGCTCGCGCTCACCTCGGCTCTACCCCGCCTGCTCCGCCTGCTCCAGCTCGCGCGTGCGGCGCGCCACGTAGTCCGCAATCGCCTCGCGCACCGCCGGATCGAGCGGTGGCGGCACGTACTCCGCCAGCAGCTTTTTCCAGATTGCAGTGGCGCGCTCGGTGGCGTTGCGGCCACCGGCCTCGGTCCAGCTCTCGAAACTCGACCAGTCCGAGAGCAGGGGGCGATAGAACGCCGACTGGTAGCGTGCGAGCGTGTGCGCGGCGCCGAAGAAATGCCCGCCCGCGGCGGTGTCCTTGATCGCATCGACCGCGAGGTCATCGTCGCTGAACTCGAGCGGCTTGAGGATCTCCGCCCAGTTGCGCAGCAACTCGGCATCGACCACGATTTTCTCGAGCGAAGCGGACAGCCCGCCCTCGAGCCAGCCGGCAGCGTGGTTGATGAGATGACTGTGACTGAGTACGGCTGCCTGGAGCGAGAAGGCGGTCTCATAAGTCGACTGCGCGTCGACGACCGGGGAAGCGTTCACCGCGCTCGTGCGTACCGGCAGCTTCAGGCGCCGTCCGAGCTGTGCACCGGCGAGTACCGCGTGCACGTACTCGGGCGTGCCGAACGCCGGGGAGCCGCTGCGCATATCGACGTTCGAAGTGAATCCGCCCATGACGCAGGGCGCGCCGGGACGCACCAGCTGGCACAGCGCGATCACCCCGAGAGCCTCTGCGGTCTGCTGCACCAGCGCACCGGCGAGGGTCACCGGCGCCATCGCGCCCATGAGCGTGAACGGAGTGATCACCACGCACTGGCCGTGACGGGCCATGATCATGATGTTCTCGAGGATCTCCTCATCCACGCGCCGCGGCGAATTGACGTTGGTGACGGTCATCAAGGTCGGCCGCTCCGCAAGCGCCTCGACCGTGCAGCCATGCTCGAGGGCGGACATGGCGATGGCGTCCTGCGCCTGCACCCCGCCGACGCCCCGCGCCGCCCAGACGATGTCCGCACACTCGATGTGCGCCTGGTAGGTGAGCAGATGGCGGATGGGGACTGGCACATCGACGGGCTCGACCACGATGCCGCCCTGCCAGTGCAGTACGCCGAGCGCATGGGTGAGCTTGAGGATGTTGCGGAACGCCTCGATGTCGCCGTAGCGCCTGCCGCCTTCGAGGTCGCGTATGTTGGGTGCCCCGTTCACAGGCCCGAAGTTGACGATGTTGTCGCCGATGTACAGGTGCCGCGCAGGATTGCGGGCGTGCAGCACGAAGCGCTCGGGCGCATGGGACAACTGAGCCTCGATGAGGTCGCGCCCCAGGCGCACCATCTGCGTGGGCTCATCCACCAGCGCCCCGGCACGCCGGTACACCTCGCGCGCCGCGGCGCTGCGCACTTCGAGGCCCGCCTCCTCCAGTACGCGGTAAGCGGCAGCGAGTATGCGCTCGAGCTGCTCGGCGTTCAGGACTTCCAGCGGTGCCCAGCGGTTCGCGAGTCGCGGTAACGGCGCGAGCGATGGGCCGCCGGCGCGCGCTGCTCGGCCCCGATCGCGCCGTCGCGAGGGTGCGGCGTCGCTCGTCATGCTGCGGATTCTACTCTGCTGCCGCCTACGTGCCGCCCGCCGCAGGCGGCTCGTGCTCGCGGTGGTAGCGGTGGATTGCCCACAGATAACTCTCCATCAACGAATCCTTACCGAGCTCCGCAAGCACCGCCTGGCGCCGCCGGGGAGAGCTGATGCGCGCGAGCTGTGCGCGCGCATGCGAGAAATGATTCAGCTGATTGCGGTACTGCCACAGCAGTTCCCGCGTGGCCATTTTGTCCTGATGCAGCTGCCAGACGCCGAGCAGCACCGCCATCGCGCCCATGGAGAAGGTCAGCATGTTCCGCAGCGGCACGCCGAGGCCCGTGTCGATACGGTGCAGGCTCTCGCCGAAAACGAACAGCACGGAGATCACCAGCAGGATGGCCACGAACAGCGTCTGCCTGAGCCGTTTCACACGGCGCTCGCTCCTCTCGAGGCGCGCCACCTTGGCAGTGAAGTACGCGTGCTGATCCTCGATCCAGGCCTGCTCGACGCCGCACTCGTCGAGGGCATCGGGTTCCGCAGCGCCAGCGTCGCGCACATCGGAGGGCTCTATCCCCTTGAGCACGAAGGCGATCCAGCCGAAGCCGCGAAAGCGGTCGATGCCGGAGAGGGCCAGCACCCCCGCCGCGTCCACGCCCCGCTCTGCACCGCCGAGGCGCAGGTAGAAGCGCGCGCGCAGTGTCTCGGCCAGTGCGCGGTATGTCAGGTGCTTGCCGAACCAGCGGCGACCCTGCAGCACGTGGTACACGCCCAGACTCGTCAACAGCGTCAGCGCGTATCCCATCAGCAGAATGCGCGACTCGGTGAGCTTCTCGTAGACCAGGTACGCCAGTCCCATCGCCAGCGCCATCACCGCAAAGAGTTCGAACAAGCGGTCCGAGCGACGCTGGTAGTAGACCGCAAGCGTGTCGGCCTTGCCGTACTGCTCATCGATATCCGCCAGCAGGCGCCGCTCGGGCACGGGCAGCCGCACCGGTAGTGCGCTCAGGAGCGAGTGGGAAGGAGGCAGCCGCCCGGCTTCTGTCAGCTCACGGAATTCGACGTTGTAGCCGTTGAGCTCGGTGAGCTGACGGCGCAGGAGCGCGGGCATGGTGTACAACATCTGCAGAGTATTGTCGCCCGTGGCCAGCAGGAAGCAGGGGGCACGTGACTCCAACGGCGTACCGCTGCTGCGCGCCGTGGGGGTCCAGTAGACCAGCCGTTCGGCAGCGTCGGTGTCCGGCGGGGCGTCGAGGAACTCGAGCAACTCGGGACCGGGGTGAGGATCGTTGCGTACGCCGAGGAAGCGCAGCACGGTGTCCGCCGTGCCGCCAGCGAGCTGCGACACTCTTCCGTCCCACAGCGCGAGCAGCAGGCTGCTGCGACGAATGAGTGTGCTCGTGAGGTTGGCGTACATCGCATCGCGCTGCTCGGGCGAGGACGGTGTACCCGCTTCGGTCGGTGCGGCGGGCGCGGCCAACTCGATGCAGCGCACCTGCGGATGCCGCAGCAGCGCACGCAGGCGCGCGAGCGTAGGCCCGTCGAAGTCGCTCGCATACTGTGCCAGACGCATCGGCAGCACGGCTTCGACCTTGACGCCGAGGGCCAGAGCGGTTTCCACCACCAGCAGATCGGCGCCCTCGGCCATGCCGACGATGAGGTGAAGCTCGGTGTCGGGCAGATACTCCTTGAGCTCCCGCACGAAGCTCGCCACGGCTTCCCGCAGCTGTGGCAGCTGCTCGGGGTCCAGATCGCGATGCCCCGACACTCCCACGATGAACGGGGAATTGGCGATCACGCTGGACTGGGCTACGTCCAAAGAAGCACCGTGAGCTCGACGGATTCTGCGGTCATTGTGCGGGCCGCGTTGCCTCGCCACAATGCTGCGATCGGGGGTTGCACTGCTCTGGTGCGTTCAACTACTTTGAATGCCGGGGATGGCATGAGCTTGCTGCTGCGGGTCAATCTGGCGCTGGTCGTGGTGTTCGCGATGGGCGCAACGCTCGCCGGGCTCGCCTGTCGCACGCTCCTACAGCGCAACGCGGAGCACGAGATCCGCGCTGAGGCGGAGCTCATGATAGACAGCGCTCTCGCCGCCCGCGATTACACGGCCGGCGAGATTGCACCACTTCTCCTCGGGCAGATGCAGACGCAATTTCTGCCACAAAGCATCCCCTTCTATGCGGCGACCGAACAGTTTCTGCGCCTGCACGGAAGCCATCCCGAGTACGCCTATCGCGAGGCGACGCTCAATCCCACCAATCCACGCGACCGCGCCACCGACTGGCAGGCGGATATCATCGAGCGCTTCAGAAGCGACCCGAAGGTGCACGAGGTTGCCGGTACGCGCGACACCCCGCTCGGTCCGTCGCTTTACCTCGCCAAGCCGATCCGCGCCACCACCGAGTGCCTGTCGTGTCACGGCTCGGCGGCGTCGGCGCCGGCCACCGTGGTCGCGCGCTACGGCCGCGACAACGGCTACGGCTGGCAGGCCGGGGATGTCATCGGCGCGCAGGTGGTCTCGGTGCCCAGCGCCCGCGCGGTGGCGAGCGCTGATCACGCTTTCCGGGCGTTTCTCGTGTCGCTGCTTGCCCTGTTCTTGAGTCTGCTGCTGGTCGTGAACCTCGTGCTCTACCTGCTGGTGGTGCGTCCGGTACGTCGCATGGCGCAGCTCGCCGACCGCGTGAGTATCGGCGATGCTGCCGCCCCGCGATTCGCCGCGGGCGGTGCCACGGAGATCGCCACGCTCGGGCGTGCCTTCGAGCGCATGCGTAAGAGCCTCGATAAGGCTCTCAAGCTGCTGGATGCCTGAAGCATGACCTCGAGCCCCGTGTTCGTCAGCTATTCCCAGCCCGACCGCGACACCGCGCTTGCCGTCGTGTCGCACCTCGAGGCGCACGACATCGCGTGCTGGGTCGCACCACGGGACGTGTCGCCGGGCAGCGAGTGGGCCGAGCAGATCGTGGAGGCGATCGCGCGCGCCTGCATCATGGTGCTCGTGTTCTCATCGAGCGCCAACGGCTCACCGCAGGTGCGCCGCGAAGTCGAGCGCGCGGTGCATCGGCGCGTGCGGGTGTTGCCGTTCCGCGTGGAGGATGTGCTGCCTTCGCACAGCCTGGAATATTTCCTGAGCAGCCAGCACTGGCTCGATGCCTTTCCGCCTCCCATGGAGCCGCACTACGCGCGCCTGAGCGCGTACGTCAAATCCTTGCTGGAGCGAGGCGCAGAAGGCGCGGAGCGGGCAACCGCCGGTGCCTCGGCGGGGCGGGATTCGCCATCTGCCCTGCGACTTCCCGATGCGGGAGCACTGCTGCGGCTGGAGACCGAGCTGGCGCGCTTCATCGGCCCGGTCGCGCGGCACCTGGTGAATCGCGCAGCGGCGCGCAGCGGCGGGGTCGAGGAGCTGCTCGCGCTTCTCGGCCGCGAGATCGAGTCGGAAAGCGAGCGGCGTGTCTTCCTGAGCGCCGCGCGGCAAGCGTTGCGCACCCGCTCCTAGGCGAGCGCCCATGAGCTCAGTGCCCGCTCCGGTAACTGCCGCGCAGGTCGAGGGTTACCAGGCCGATGGCGCGGTGGTGCTGCGGCAGCTGCTCACGCGGGAGGAGGTCGAGCTCCTCCGCGCCGGAATCGAGGAGAACCTGGCGCATCCGAGTGCCCGCGCCAAGGTGGCGAGCGAGCGGAGCGATCCGGGGTGGTTCATCGAGGATTTCTGCTGCTGGCAGCAGAATGCGCATTACCGGCGCGTGATCTTCGAGTCCGCGCTCGGCCCGGCGGGAGCTGCGCTCATGCGCAGTCGTAGCGCGCGGCTCTATCACGAGCACATGCTGACCAAGGAGCCCGGCACGCGGCAGCGCACACCCTGGCACCAGGACCAGCCCTATTACAACATCAGCGGCCGCCAGAACTGCAGTTTCTGGATCCCGGTCGATCCTGTGAGTCGCGAGTCGACGCTCGAGTTCGTCGCCGGCTCGCACCTCGGTCCCTGGCTGATGCCACGCACATTCCGCGATGCCCAGGCGCGCTGGTTTCCCGAGGGCAGTCTCGGCGATCTCCCGAACATCGACTCCAATCGCGACTCCTTCCGTATCCTCGGCTGGCAGCTCGAGCCCGGCGATGCGGTTTGCTTTCACATGCTGACCCTGCACGCGGCGGGCGGGGTAGGCAGTGGCCGGCGGCGACGGGTTTTCTCGGTGCGGTTGCTCGGGGATGACATTCGCCACGCGCCACGCCGCTGGCCGACCTCGCCCGAGTTTCCCGGTCTCGCTGCGGAACTGCCTGCAGGCGCGCCCATGGAGCATGCGCTTTTCCCCCTGCTGTGGCAGGAGTGACGGCGTCAGTCCGCACCGCTCATGTGGCGCACGAACGCACCCAAGGCGGCACGCCGGTCAGCCCACAGTGAGTAGCTGAGGGTCGTTCCATTGCTGTCAGCGAGAAGTGCGAGCTGCCGCGCGGCGGCCATGAAGCGCACCGCGGGGAGATCCGTCGTGTAGAGGTTCGGCGGCGCGGTGGCACCCGGCGGTGCGTGCACCGGCAAGCCGATGCCGGCCTCGCGCGCGGAGTGAGCGCGCAACCGGAGCACGATGCGCCGGTCGTCCGCCTGGATTGCGAGCGGCTCGGCGGTGGGCATGGGCTCCTCGCGCAGCCGTGGATCGACGGTCGACCAGAAATACACGATCAGCACGTATTCGACCCGGCCGCCGCGGTTCACCGAGGCTGCCGCGAGGGTTGCGTAGTCGCGCGCGTTCGCCGCCAGGTGGCGGCGCGGGTAGGCGAACACCAGAGGCTCGGCGACCGCGGTGACGGTCGCACCGGTTTCCTCATCGAGATACTCGCGCGGTGGGGTTTCGCCGGCGAGCGCCCTCGCGGCCAGCGCAGCGAGCCACAGCGCCAGCCAGCGCGTGCAGATTGGGGGCGTGGTGCTGCGGGTCACTTGTTGAAATTGATGCGATACGACAGGCTCACATAGTAGCGCGTCGTCTTCTGCGTCTGCACGATCTGGCCGTCCTGCAGCTGCAGGAAAGCCTCGCGGTTGCCGAGCTCGCCGCCGACTTCCAGTTGCACGAGCGTGTTGCCGCGCTGGTAATCGAGCAGCGCCGAGGGAATGTAGCTCGTCTGGGTGCTGCCGTCGCTGAGCTCGCTCAGCCGCTCGAGAGTAAAACGCGGTGCCAGGCGCCAGGCCCCGCCGACCGGAAAGCGGCTGGTGAGATTGATGGAGTCGACGCGCCCGATCTCGGTGTTGCCATGTGTGAGAGTCGCTACGTTGAAATCGCCACTGCTCCAGAGATTCGAGGCGTAGAGCTGTGCCTGATAGTTCAGCAGCAACCCCGTGGCGGGCTGGGCGGGGACCCCGCCCGAGGCCGGGGTTGCGCCAGTCTCATAGGCGACCACGAGCGCGGTGAACTGAAAGCGCTCACCGATGGGGCGCGCTGCCGTCAGACTGTAGTTGGAGGTTTGCGCGGTGCGGTCGCGCGCCAGTTGATAGATTTCCTCATCGGTGAATACCTGTTGCATCTGGGAGAGGTCGGTATAGGGCTGGCCGATGAGCGCGTTGGCGGTAGTGAGGACCGGCGAGTTGCGGTGCTCGGTGTCGATGCTCACGTTCCAACGCGCCGGCAGCTGCAGCGTGCCGATGAGACTGGCGGTGTTGAGCGAGTGGTAGAAGGTATCGTAGTCGATCACCGACACGAGTGAAGCACGGCCGGCGAGGTAACGACCCTCGAGCCCCACGGCCTGACGATCCGTGAGGCCGTCGAAATCCTGCATGGTGACGAAGACGCTGGCGTCCCAGTGCGCGTTGCGCGGAGTGTAGGCGAGAGCCAGCATCTCGAAGCGCTGTTGCGTCTGCGGCGATACGGTGAGCAGCTCCACCGGGTAACCAGCGGCGGCATTGAGCGCCCACGAAGGCTGAAACTGCCACGACACGTACAGCCCATCGAATGTCCCGAGTATGCCGTCGGCGTTGGTTGCCTGACGGCCCAGGCGCGCCAGCAGTCCGAGCGGTCGGTCGAGCATCTCGACGGAGGCGAGGCTCACGCGTGTAGCATCGCCCGCGGCACCCTGCACATAGTCATAACCACCGCTCAGCCGTCCAATCCAATCGAAGCTCTCACCGCGCCGGCGTGTGAGCAGATCGAGGTCGGTAAAGAGGGCATTGTCGTGGGTGACATCCGGTGCCAGCGGCTGGGCCGGGCTCGTACTGCTGGCACCGTTGGTCACGCGTGAGCCGTCGTAGCGCAAGGTCTGCGAGAAGCCGCCACTCAGCTGCCAGCGCTGCGCATCGATGCTCACCTGCCCGGTGCGCGCCTGGGCTTCGGCGGCGCTCAGGATGCGCAGCCGGAACGCGACGCGCTCGGCGGCCTCGCCGTGGGGGTAGCGGCGCAGATACTCCTGATACTCGGCCTTGGCGTGCGCGAGCTGCCCGGAGCGCTCACGCGCGAGGCCGAGCAGCTCCTGCGCACGCGCCCGGTCGGGAAACTCCGGCTGCCGCTGTAATTGAGTAAGGAGCGCGATCGCCCGCGGATAGTCGCGGGCCGACATCGCACTGCGCGCATCCGCGAGAATTTGCCGTAGCTGCTCTGCAGGCAACGCCGGATCGGTCCCGATGCGCTCGACGGGAGGGAGCGGCGCGCCCTGCGTTCCGGCTGCGTTAGCATCAGTCGTGACTGAGTCATCGCCGATCGCGAGCCAGGCACGCGGATAGTCGCCGAGGGCCTGATTCAGGAGCCGATCGGCCTCGGCGCGCCGAGCGATCGGCCCGACACGCAGGCGGTACCAGCGCTCGCCATCGACCATGGTCTCCGACACGAACACCGGCGCCTGCAGTCTCTGGTGAGCCAGCTCGAGATCTGCGGGGGCGAAGGGTTTGGGTTGTGACTCGAGATTGATGGCGAAGTTGCTTGCCACCTCCGCCTCCGGACCGGCGACGCGCACCCGCCCGTGCACGCGATCGACGAGCCGCAGCCGGAGGCCACGGGGATCCACTCCCTGCGCGAGTACGAAGCGCTCGTTCCTGAGGAAATTCAGCGAGACGGTGATCTGACCGGGGGCGAGCGAATCCAGGCGCGCCGCGCTCACGATGCCCGCGCCGCCGGAGAGCGGTGGGATCTCGGACGGTATCTGATTGAAGGGATTTACGCGGCAGTCGGCGAGCGGCACGAGCTGGATGTGCACCTCGCGGCCTTCGTTGGCCGGCATGTTGGTGAGGAAGCGCATCGAACAGTTGAAGACCAGCATCACATCGACCTGATCGCCCCGCTCGGACACCTCGATCACATCGACGAGGCGCACCGGGGCGCTGCCAGGCATCTGCGCGCCCGCGACACCGGCGGCGAGCGCCGCGAGCGGGCCAAGCAGCCACCCGCGACGCCGTCCGTCAACGCCTGAACGTCGCATCGGTCACCCGGTGATGCGGTCCGGGCAGGCTCCTCGAGATGGTCGACTGCGTCGTGTCGGTGTAGAGGTGGCAGGCGCCGCTGCAGTTGGCGAGCTCGTGCGAACTGTAGAGTGCGCCGCGGCTGGTCTTGGGATGAGCCTGGGGCTTGAAGTCTTTCGCATGGCAGGCGGCGCACTGGCCGGCATCGCCGGCTGAGGCGTACGGGACCTGATCGGTGCCGGTGCTGTGACAGCTCCTGCAGGCGAGCGCCGTGCGGTGCGCGCCGGGGTAGGCCGCGCTCGCGTGCCGGAAGTGCAGCACGTCCCAGTCGGGGTAGCTGTGGCAGCTGTCGCAGCCGCGATGCGTGAGCAGGTGACCCGGCGCCACGCCCGTCGCCGACAGATTGTTGTGGCAGCTGGCGCAGGCGGCCGCGAGCGTCTGGTGGTCCACCTTCACCGGCGTCCAGCCGAGTGTGCCGTGGCAGGCGTCGCACTGCTGCGTGGTCGGTATGTGCGTGCGCGGCAGGCCGATGGCGCGCACGGCATTGTGGCAGCTGCTGCAGGTGTGCGGTGCAACCGCGCCATGATCGAAGCGCGCCGGAGTCCAGGCTGTCGTGGTGTGGCAGGCTTCGCACCCGGCGCTCGTCGCAATGTGACGCGAGGGCTTACCGAGGGCGACCGCTCCGTTGTGGCAGAGGGCACAGGTGCCGCTCAGCTGCATGTGATCGACACGCGTCACCGGCAGCCAGGCAAGCGTGCTGTGACAGCTCTGGCAGGCACCGCTCGTGGCGATGTGGCTCGCGGGCTTCCCGCTTGCGCCGTTGTGGCAGGTGGTGCACGGTGTGCCGGCGACAGGGGCGTGACTGAAGGGTCCGGTTGCGGAGGCCGCAGCCGCTGCGACGGTGACTGGAGCGGCGCCGCCCCGTATGGGCGGCTCACCGGTGGGAGTTGTCCGCGCTCCGGGGCGCGCTCCAACTGGAGCCTGGGTGGTCCTGCCCGGACGCGCGCTCACTGTCGCCGGTGTGTCGCGGGGGCGCGGAGGAGTGCGCACGGCGTATTTGTCGCGCGAGGTGTGGCAGCCGGAGCCGCCGCAATCCTGACCGGCGTGATGATTCGGGCCATCGCGCACCCACAGCCGCACGCCCGTGTTGGTCTTCCACTTCATGCCGTACTCGTGGCAGCTCATGCACTTCATCGAGGTGACGTAGGCGTGCCGCATCACCGTGCCCGCGAAAGTGGTGAACACCGTCGGGGAGTGGCACAGCTCGCAGGCGATCGCTGTCGTGCCATTGGGTGGCACGGCCGGAATGTGCCCGGTGGCACCGGAGGGCGGCTCGACCAGGGTTGGCGGCGCCATGTTGTAGAAGCTCAGTCCGTAGGCGTGGCACTGCGCGCAGTTCTTGGTGATGCCGGCGTGCCCGGTGGCACCCATTACGTAGGCACCGTAGTCGCCAGCGGTGGTATGGCATTGTGTGCAGGCCGCATTGGTCGGGATGTGGTTCGCAGGCTTGGCGCTGGTGCCGGTCTGATTCGTGGAGAAGGTCGGCGTCGTGGTGTGACAGCCGCTGCAGTCGCCGCTGGTCGGATGACCCTTGTCGAATGCGGTCGGCCGCGAGTCGCCGGCGGCGGAGGCGGTGCTCGCGATCATCCCGAGGTATGGGGCACTCTCGTGGCAGGTCTGGCACGCTGGTACTGCCGTGGCGACCGTAGTGTGGCCGGCGACCGTGAGCGTCGGTGTAGTGAGGCTCGCCGCGCGGATATGGAAGCCGCCCGGGTTGACGTTCGCCGTGCCGTGGCAGCCCGAGCCATTGCAGTCGAGCGCGCCGATCGGGATGTGGTTGCCCGGCGTCGTGACGATGGTGACGTTGTAGAACGTCGTGTTGACCGTCGGCCCGTGGCAGGTGAGGCAGCCGGTCACGCCCTGGTGGGTGCCGGTCACCGAGTAAAGCGCGTAATTGCCGGCCGTCGTGTGGCACTGCGCGCAGGCTGCAATGGTGGGAATGTGATTCTTCGGTTTGGCGGCGCTCCCCGACTGGTTGGTGGCGAAAGTCGGTGCGGTCGAGTGACAGCCGCTGCATTCCCCGCTCGGCGGGTGGGCGGGATCCTTCGCCTGGGGACGCGAGTCGCCGTAAGTGCTCGCGGTGCTCGGCGCCATCCCGAGGTATGGGGCGCTCTCATGGCAGCCTACGCAGCCGCTGACACCGCCTGCGGCAAGTGTCGTATGCCCCGCAATGGTGAGCGTGGGAGTGGCGATGTTACCGGCGCTGCCTGCGCCAATCCGGAAGCCCCCGGGGCTCACGTTGGCGACGGTGTGGCAGCCGGAGCCGTTGCAATCGAGACTGCCGATCGGAATGTGGTTGTTGCCCGGCCAGCCGACGATCGTGATGGTGTTGCTTGGAGGCGGTCCGGCGAAGGGTCCCGTGCCCGGACCATGGCAGGCGAGGCAGCCGCTGGCACCCTGGTGTACGCCGGCGACGGAGTACTGCGAAAAATCTCCCGGCGTCCTGTGGCACTGGGCACATACGGCGGTCGTTGGAATGTGATTCGCCGGCTTCGGGGCCGTCGGCAGCAGATTCGTGGCGAAGGTCGGCGTCGTGACGTGGCAGTTACCGCACTCGCCCGGGGGCAGCGGGTGCTTGACGTCGAAAGCGGTCGGACGCGAATCCGCACCGGGCGGTGCCATGCTCGGCAGCATTCCGAGGTAGGCCGCGGTTTCGTGACAGCTCGAGCACGTAGCCGCGGAGGCGACCGTCGTGTGGCCGGCCGCGTTGAGGGTCGGACTGGATATGCTGGCAGTGCCAATCTTGAATCCACCCGGGTTCACGTTGCCCGTCGAGTGACAACCCGAGCCGTTGCAGTCGAGACTCCCGATCGGTATGTGATTGGCGGGCGTTGTCACCAGCGTGACGTTGAGGAAGGTGGTCGCGACCGTGGGCCCGTGGCAGACGAGGCAGCCGCCGACGCCCTGATGGACGGCGCTCACCGAGTAGACCGCGTAGTTACCGGCGCTCGTGTGGCATTGAGCGCACCCCGGCTGAGACCCGAAGGCGGGCGGCGCAATCGGAATGTGGCCTGCGGGGAGTGCGTTGCTGTTCTGATTGATACTGAAGGTCGGGCTGGTCGCGTGGCAGCCGCCACAATCGCCGCTCGCGGGATGCCTCGGATCGAGCGCTGCCATCGGACGCGAGTCGCCCGCGCTCGTCGAGGTGCCGGCCACCATGCCCAGGTAGGGCGCCGCCTCGTGGCAGGTCTGGCAGGCGGGCACTGCCGCCGACACGGTCGTGTGCCCCGTGACGTTGAGTGTCGGGCTCGAGATGTTGGCGCCGCCGAGCCTGAAGCCGCCCGGGTTCACATTGTTGGACGTATGGCAGCCCGCGCCGTTGCAATCGAGGGTGCCGATCGGAATGTGGCTGTTGCCGGGCCAGCCGACGATCGTGAGGGTGTTGCTTGGGGGCGGTCCGGCGAAAGGCCCCGTGCCCGCACCGTGACAGGCGAGGCACCCGGTCGCACCCTGGTGTACGCCGCTGACCGAATACATCGCGTAGTTGCCGGCCGTGGTGTGACACTGCACGCAGGCTGCATTCGTGGGAATGTGGTTGGCCGGGCGGAGTGCGCTGTTGGCGAATGTGGTCGTGTCGTGACACTGGCCGCAGTCGCCGGTCGCCGGATGTTTCGGATCGAGGGTCGGGTTTGGACGCGAGTCGGCGGCGGTGGTGTTGGTGCTCGGATGCATGCCGAGGTAATTGGCGGTCTCGTGACAACTCGCGCAGCTCAGCGCGGTCACCGCGAGGTGGTTGATCGTCCCGCCCTGCCAGGTGGCGAAGTTGCTGGGTGAATGACAGGCCTCGCAGGGGGTCGCGGTGACGCCGGTGCCGATCGGGATGTGGCTCGCCGGCGGACCGGTCGCGCTCACGTTGTTGTGACAGGCGGCACAACCGCCGGTGACTCCCGCATGCGTGAACATCGCACCGCTCCAGCCGAGGGTCGTATGGCAGGCATCGCACTCGAGATCGGTGACGATGTGATTCGGTGGCTTGCCCTGGGCCTGCACGCCGTTGTGACACGAGAAACAGCTGCCGCGAACCTGCGTGTGATCGAAGTTGACTGCCGGCTTCCAGGCAATCGGCGTGTGGCAGGCATCGCACTGGTCGGTGGAAAGAATGTGCTCGTTGGGTTTCGAGGTGGCACGGATCGCGGTGCCGACCCCGTGGCAATTGGCACACGCCTTGGGCGTGCCCTTGAAGATGGCGTTCGCATGGCAGGACTCGCACGGCAGGTCGCGATGCTGCCCGAGGAGCTCGAACCCGGTCGTCATGTGATCGAAGGTGCTGCGCTGGGTGGCGGCGTGCGCGCTCGATGCGAGCAGCGCACCGAGCAGCAGCGCGAGCGCCGCCAGCGCACCGGTTGATTTGCAGAATGACGCCGTCATGCCACGGTCCTACTGCACCCGCGCGCCTTTCCAGGTGACCGTCGCATGGCAGCGGTCGCACTGGCGGCCGTACTTTCCGAGGTGCACGTCGTCCTTCTCGTGGCACGACAGGCAATCCTGTTTCAGCTTCACCTCATCCGCTGGCCGCCGATGGCAGGCGGCGCAGGCGAGCTTGGCGTGTGCGCCGGCGAGGGCAAAACCGGTCTCCTTGGCGTGGTCGAATTCCCATAGGCGCCAGCCGTTTGGTGAGTGGCAGCGCGCGCACTCTTTGCCGAGCTTGCCGTGGTGCACGTCCTCGCCGGCATGACAATCGATGCACTCGTGACCAACGTCGCGGTACTGGCGTGTCAGGTGGCACTGCTCGCACGGCACCGCGACGTGCAGTCCGACCAGCGGAAAGCTCGTGAGGTCGTGGTCGAAGTTGACGATGCCACGCCAGCCCTCGGCGGTATGACACTGATCGCAGCCGCTGCCGAGCCTGCCGCCATGCACATCGCTCGCGCGGTGGCAGCCGGCGCAATCGGTCGGCAGTTTCTGCGTGGCGACGTTCGCGGTGTGACAGGTGTGGCAAGCGACCTTCTCGTGTCGACCGTGGAGCGGCCAGTGCGTATCGCGTGAATGATCGAAGCTCGCGGGCTTCCACTGCTCACTGCCGTGGCATTTGCCGCACTCGCGCCCGAGTCGTCCGGCGTGTGAGTCCTGGCCCTGGTGGCAGCCGCTGCATTCGCGTGGCAGCTTGTCCTTGAGGTTTCCCGAGCGATGGCAGTCGTTGCAGGCGATGCGGTCGTGCACGCCCTCGAGCGCGTAGCCGGTCTCCTTCGCGTGATCGAACTTCGAGTTCTTCCAGCCGCGGGTGTTGTGACAGTCGTTGCACTTCGCGCCACGGGCACCGTGGTGCACGTCGTCCGGCTCGTGACAGGCAATGCACTCCTTGGGAGTGCCCTGGTAGCGGTTACCGAAGTGGCAGGCCGCACAGGCAATCTCGGCGTGCCGGTCGTGCAGAGCGAAGGCGGTCTTGTCGTGGTCGTAGCTGATGCGACGCCAGGCGGAAGGGTCGTGACAGGCGCCGCAGTCGCGGCCGAGCCGCGCCTCGTGCGGATCATCGCGACGATGGCAGCCGATGCACTCGCGCGCAGCGTCGCGGTAGGGCTTGCCGGCCGCATGACAGGCAGCGCATGGCACACTGGCATGCGCGCCACGGAGGGGGTAATCGGTGTTGGCGTGATTGAACTGCTCGCGGCTCAGCTTGACGATGTCGGCGCCGCGGCCGAGGTGCTCGGAGTGGCAGGCGCGGCACTGCGAGCTCTCGATGCCCGGCAATCTCCCGTGAAAACCGTGCCGCTCGCGCACGTCGGCGGCGATCTCCTTGTGACAGTCGCGGCACAGCGTGCTCTGCCGGTCGCGATCGGTGCGGTCGTGGCACTTCGAGCAGTCTTCCTCGTACTTCGCGTGCGCCGCAGTGAGCTTGCCAGGCATGAGCAGCGTCTCCGGATTGACCGCCTCAGCGCACGGCACGGCCAGCGCGTAAGTCAGCAGCCCGAATATCAGCCCTGCGTGCCATCGCACCCCCTGCATGTCGGTGGTTGGGCGGTCCGGTCAGTAAACGTTGACCGCAATGACGTGTACGAGCGCCGCGATGATCAGCATGAAGATCAGTGGTATGTGCAGCGTGTGCCACAGCGAGAACAACCGCTCGTAGCCTTCGAATTGCGCGACCCGCCGCGTCGCAGCGAGGCGGCGGTCGACGTAAGCGCACGCGGTGCGCCGCAGTCGCGGTGCCTCGGCGGCGAGTACCGGGGAGTTGCGCGCGCTCGCGCGCAGACCGCGGCGGATGTAGCCATGCAGTTGCCGGCGCGCCCTCAGGGTCGCGGCCGCGAGCACGAGTGGTTTCGCGACCGCGAGCAGCGACATCCTCGGGCCCGCGCGCAACAGCCTCTGCTCGGCAGCCTCGAGCCGTACCACCAGATCCGGCAGGAAGCTCACGCTGCTCGACAGCTCACGCAGCCCGGCGGCGCCCGCCTGGAGCTCACCGAGCTCGAGCTTGTGGCCGTACAGTCCGTGGTGGACGTGGGCGTACAGGTAGCGTCCGATGAAGCCGCTGCCGGCAACGATGAGCATGGAGAAGAGGGCGACGTTGCTGTTCGCCGCGCCGGTTCTGAAGTTGGCATGAAACAGGATGCACAGCGGCCCCAGGATTCCGAGCACCATGTGAAAGCGGAACCAGCTCGGGGTGGGGCCGAGGAAACTCAGCCAACGAAAGTGTTTGCGCGCCGAGTAGAGCAGCAGGACCAGCATGAGGCTTGCGCCGATGATGCCGAGCGCGTAGCCCAAGCCGCGCTTTGGAGTGATGTAGCGCTCGGTGGGGGT
>DASQYM010000041.1:0-57058 GCA_035639195.1 Steroidobacteraceae bacterium | reverse complement strand
GCCGTCTTGTTCACAGAAACGGTTATGCGCTGAAATGCCGTCTTGGCCGGCCGGAATATGCCCGCGATCTGCAACTTGATCATGTAGTCCGCGGCATCCTGTATGGCCGGCAATTCGATGACGGCGCGAGGACCCAGCGCCCAGGTCCAATGCACGCCCACGCGCTCCCAGCCTTGGCGAAGGAACGCGTGTCCGATTCCGCCCGCGAAGAGCTCGACCATGAATTCCGGAGCCCTGCCGAGTCCGACGCCGCGCACCGGGTTTCGCGGAATGATTTTCCATTCGACCGCCTTGTCGAGACAGCTGGCGAGCATATGCAGCGAGCGATCGACGTCGATGGGTTGGGCGAGTTCCTCCAAGCGTTCACGCCGCCACGACTCGACGCGCCATGCACTCAAACTTTCCATGGGGTCGCCGAGCCACCCCGAAAACACCGTTTTGAGCTGTGAAACGGCGCCGTCTTCACGCTGATGCGTATGCATCCACGGCGCGAATACCTCGTCGATGAAGGCACCGAAAGTGCGCGTAGGCGATTGTTGCAGTTCAATACCCACTATCACCGTTTCCCGATCGTTCTCGTTTTGTCCCCAATCCTCTGCACCAGGTCGCCAACGCAGGCGATTCGATCCATATCCCGCGTTTCCAAAGTGATTCCGATCATCTTGAAGGGGTCCCATCCCACGACGTCCGCGGCCGACGCGTTTTCAGCGTGACTTCGAGATCCTGTTGGGAGAAGGCTGAACGAACTACTCCCTTTACCGAATCGAATATCGAACTGTCTTTCGCCATGCTTTCCGCGCGGGCAGTGGTGACTTCGCCTACGGCGCGCAAAGGGCCCGCGCGTTCGTACAAATTCTCGCCCAACCCGTGAAGCTCGGCTGCCTCTTTTGCTGACCCGGCTCCCCTTGATCACCTCGACGATCTCCTGACCGTATTCCGACCCGGCGGGTATGTCGCTCGGTGCAACCCAGCAGCGGATGCCTTGCCCTTCAAGGCCCGCCCCGACAGCGAACGCTAAGGCCTGGTTCGCGGCGGCATAAGTGGGAAAAACTTCCTGAGCCATCTACTTAGCTAAGCCAAGAAGCGGGGAATGTTCTCGGTTGTGACCCGCCCCCTGCTGATCTTGCACCGCGGTCGAATGCTCGACAAGCTCCGGGCGGCAGCGCTACACAGTCCCCGAGAACGAGCCGCGCGGGCGCGGCGGAAAATGAGCAGCAGCGTTTCGAAACCTCGCAGTCGTCGCTCTCATTGCACCGTGTGCGGCAGGGTTTTGTGCGGGCGCGCACGGCGCCGGCCCGTCAGATCCGCGCCTTATTCGCAGGGCTTGGCTTGGTGATGCTCGGGGCATTGGGAATGCCGGTACCGTTCTGCCGACTGGTCGAGCGGCTGCTGGCGCACCTCAAGAAGCTCGACCCCAGGCTCGACAGCTGGACGCCAGCTCGGGTCTCCTGATTCAGCCCCGTTATCGCTCGGCGACTCCTGAGGCGGGGACTCGGTGACTGCGCCCGCGTCCCGCAGAATTTTGGTCAGACAGGCCCAAATGGCGACCATCACATCGCGCGCTGATGCAGTGCATCGTGGCGAGCTCGTGGAAGCCGCGCAGCTGGCCGAAATAGGCTGGGCACTGCATGCGAACGGTTTTCACGGAGCAGGAATCGTTCAGCCGATCAATCTCCTTCAGATCATGTCGGCCGAAGGCCTCGATCGCCGCGCGGAAGCGCTTCTCCGGCTTATGTTTCGTCGTAGATGTGACCCTGGCCTGGAGCTCTTCGAAGCGGCTGAACCGTCCGGTCTCCGGCACCCGCGGGAAATACAGGGTCAAGCTTCGACATGGCGTGAGCCGGATTCGCTCGGGACAACGCCAGACGCTCGGTGTCATCTTCCATGATGCAAGATGAGCAGGCCTGGCAACGACCTTGTAAAGGGCGGCCGATATGGCGCTGGAGCTCTGCGTCGGCTTAGGCATGCGAAAGAGCGGGCCAGTGAACGCGCGTCGCTTCACCGGCCCGCAATCAACACTCTAGCTGCTCTATTTTGCGGCGGTTTCCTTAGGCGCCGAGTGTCGAGCAGCCTTTATTGGGGCCATCAGATGTTGGTATGGCGTTCCGGCCCACATGACGTAAGGAACGGACGTGTCGGGATCCACGCTCTTTGGATACAGGTCATAGAAGCTCGGATCTGCACCTACGATCATCACGTGCGGTCCGGTCTGGATCCAGTGATTGTTGGCAGTAGGCTTAACTGCGTAAGGATCGGTATTGCTGGCATCAGTACCGCCAGCGAGCATGTACATGAAGCCGATCTTTCCGGCCGTCGGTTTGGTATGCGAGACATAAGCGTGCACCCACTCCATGGCCGCTGGATCCATGCACATTGGGTCCGGTCCAGGAGTTGCCGGATTATCGGGCATGCACGTAAAGTTGTTTGTACCCTTCCGTAACGTGCGCATTTTCCCTTCGGCCTCCATAGCCATGATCGTAGCGTTTTTTCCGACATTCGCGGGGGCCGCCGACTCAGCACTGGCGATCAATTCCGCATCGGTAGGGGCTGCCTTCGCAGCAGCCGGCTTCTCAGCCGGCTGCGCAGGCGTTTCCGCGCCGCAGACTACATACATCGACATCCCAAAAAACGCGCTCAGTAATACAGGCAACGGTAGATTGCGCTTGCTCATGGTGTCTCCCCGGTATGAATGGCGGCTTGGTGGCCGCACGCGTGAACCCAGAATAATCGTCCGTCCGATTACCGTCGTCCAGCCGGCTCGGTAAGTGCGCCGCAGCAAGAGTCGAGAGCGTCGGTTATATGGCGGCCAAGACACCTGACCACAGCGCGCGCCGGCTCCTGATAGCCAACGCACGCGCTGAGCGATTGGCCCCCGGCGCGATGCTGCTGCGCGCGTTCGCTGCGCGGGAGGCCGCGGCGCTGCTGCAGGACCTGCAGGAGGTCACCGCGCTAAGTCCCTTTCGTTGCATGACCACGCGCGGTGGCCACCGCATGTCAGTCGCCATGAGTAACTGCGGTACGACCGGTTGGGTCAGCGATTCGGCCGGCTACCGCTATGACGCTATCGATCCGCTGACGTCGGGTTCCTGGCCGGCGATGCCGATGAGTTTTCGGGAGGTTGCGAGTGCGGCCGCGGATACGGCCGGCTTCCGGGGCTTCCTGCCCGATGCCTGTCTCATCAGCCGGTACGAGCCCGGCGCGCGGCTTTCGCTGCATCAGGACAAGGACGAGAGCGATCTCGACTCTCCCATCGTGTCCATCTCGCTGGGTCTGCCGGCCGTGTTCCTCTTCGGTGGCCACCAGCGCGCCGAACGTCCGCGCCGCTTGCCGCTCACGCACGCTGATGTAGTCGTCTGGGGCGGGCCGTCACGGCTGCGCTTTCATGGCGTGCTGCCGCTCGGCGATGGAGAGCATCCGCTGCTCGGTCGATACAGGGTGAACCTGTCACTGCGCAAGGCGCGCTAGCCGGAGCACCCGGTAACTCCGCTCACGCGTTCACGCCCACTCTGGCTCCTGACCCGCTTTCCATTTGATGCTGCAGCCGACGCTCGGTATCTGCTCGGCGGGCAACGGCTTGCCGCTCAACAGTGCCGCGCATGCCGCGCGCAAATCCGCACCTGTCACTGCGGTCCTGTTCCCGGGTCGGCTGGCATCGAACTGCCCCCGGTAAACGAGCCGGCGGTCCCGATCGAAGAGAAAGAAATCCGGCGTACAGACGGCCTCATAGGACTTGGCCACTTCCTGCGACTCGTCATACAGATACGGAAAAGTGAAGCCCTTCAGCGCGGCGAGACGCGCCATCTCCTCTGGTGCGTCCTGTGGATAGCTGGCCACATCGTTCGAGCTGATCGCCACCACCGCGACGCCGCGCGCGCCGAACTCGCGCGCGAAGCCGACGAAGCCATCGAGGATATGTTTTACGAACGGGCAGTGATTGCACATGAACGCGACCAGCAGCGCCGGCGAGGCCGCGAAGCTCGTCAGCGAGACCGTTTGATCGGCGGCGGTATCGGGCAGCGCAAAGGATGGCGCCGGCGTGCCGAGCGGCATCATGCGTGATCTTCGAGGTGCCATGGCTCCTCCAGCTCAACTTCCGTTTTGAGATAGTAGCTCGGTGCAGCGCCCGATCCAGTGTGCCGTGCGGCTGCGCCGATGCTCGCGCCTGTGCTTTTCGCTGCCTGCCCGGTGCGGAAATCTTTCCGGGCCGGGGTGGTCTCAAGAGTGAGCGAAGTCAATCGGGGGCGTGCTATGGAAGAGCGAGTGAATCCCGAAATCGGCCAGTGGTATCTGCACCGGGACAAGGGCGAGATGTTTCGCGTGACGGCCTATGACGAGCCCACGCATACCATCGAGATACAGACGTTCGACGGTGACGTGGATGAGATCGACGAAGAGGCCTGGAGCGCGCTGCCGCTGGAGCTTGCGGAGGAGCCGGAAGACTGGACGGGTCCGCTCGATGGGATCGAGTTCGACGACCTCAAATCCGATACCGAGATGACTGCTGCCGACTGGGCGGAGCCGCTGCAGCCGTTTCGACCGCAGGAAGAGACCTGGCAGCAGGAAGATCCGGAAGAACGGTCGAATTCGGAGACCGGGGATTCCCCCTAGCGCCTGGCGCAGGCAGCCAGCATCCACCCGCCCGGCGAGCGACGGCTCGGTTGTTACGGGGGACAGCGCCTTGGTTTATTTGACCGTGTAGCCGTGCGCATCGAGGCAGGCGGCCTCGGAGCGAAAATAAGCGTCACGCTTCTCGCGCGATTGGGCGGCAGCGTCCGCGGCGGTGGGGTTGTAGCCACTTTCCCCCGTCGCCCACTGGTTGCATTCATCGCGATCACGCGACTGCTGTTCCGCCGACTGCCCTTGCGTGGGCTCGGCGAAAAGCTGATCGCTCGCGCCTGTGGCGACCGGCGCGGGAGTCTTGCCGGCGGCGTCGAGACCCGGGGGAGTGGCGACTACCTGGTACTCGTTACGGCTGGCATCCCAGACGTAGTAGGCGTCGTTCGCATAGTAATAAGGAGTACGGCCCCACCACACGACCGTGTAATGGGGAGGCAGCAGCGGGACGAACAAGCCAGCGGGCGGAGCCGACGCCACCCAGCCGCCGTGCCACCAGCGGTCCCAGCGCCAGGATTGATCCCAGGTTCCCCGCCAGCGGTACCAGTTGCCTTCATAAAAGGAGTAGCGCTGGCCATCGGCCCCATGCAGGTTGGTTATGGCGCCATCGGGTGGTGAGTGCACAGCGTAGCCGTGATCGTAGTAGTAACGGTTGTGTGCGAAGCGCGAGTCCAGATGTTGATGTTCCGCCGGATGTGTCCCCGGCCCGCCAGGAGCCTGGGCGAGGGCGGACTGTGTTCCCAGAACCGCGAGGGCGAGTAGCACTCTGCAGTACCTGACTCTACGACTCGAGATCGCTTGCACCTCGCGCACACTGCCAATATACACGACAGGCCGTCCAGACCCATCCGCGCGCCGTCCCGTCCCGCTACGATGGATTATGAGACTCCGGAGCTGCGAGCCCATGTTTGCGAATGCCGCACCACGACCCTGGGTTGGCCTCGCTGTCTCAGCGTCGGTCGCGGCGCTCGGCGCCATCGGAGTGTCAGCTTGCGGAGGTGGAGATAGCGGCACGAGCGACACCACCCCGCCGAGCGATACGGCCTCCCCGATCAAGCACGTCATCATCGTCGTCGGCGAGAACCGCAGCTTCGATCATGTGTTCGCGACCTACGTGCCGCAGCATCCCGAGGAGGGGATACACAACCTGTTGTCGGAGCAGATCGTGACGGCGAGTGGGGCACCCGGAGCGTCATTTTCCAAGGCACATCAGTACCAGATCACCGCCGTCCCCAACGGCGGAAAATACTTCATCAGCGCAGATCTCACGGATAAGACGCTGTACACCACGCTGCCGCCCCCGGATGTGTACACGGCACCCACCGTCTCTCCGGATATTCCTGTTATGAACCTCCCCGGCGGCGATCCCGAACTTCAGCCGCAGGCTGAATTCCTGTTGGGCACCGGAGGCACCGGGCTCAGCTACGCCTTGGGTCCCGATACGCGCATCGCCCACGTGTTTTCGCTCCCTCCGGGTCCGTTCCAGCTCACCGGTCCGACGCTGCCCTACGACGCTTTCACCGCCGACCTGAGTCATCAGTATTTCACCATGGTGCAGCAGGCGGACTGCGCGATCGATGCCGAACACGTCACGACCGACAATCCGACCGGTTGTCTTCACGATCTGCAGGTGGCGGTCAACACGACCTACGCGACGCCCGCCGGCACGGTCCCACACGACACCGGCCAGACCATGGCTTTCTTCAACATGCAGCAGGGGGATGTTCCGGTCTTCAAGCAACTCGCCGACCAGTACACGATCAGCGACAACTATCACCAACCGGTGTTCGGCGGGACCTGGGCGGACAGCCAGCCGCTCGGCTTCGCCGATCAGCTCTATTTCAGCGACGGCCACGGCAATCCCGCGGTTCCGCAGCCGCCGCAGACCTTCGACCCCGATCCTCAGGCTGGTACGCTCAATCTCTATCGCGTGCAGCAAGTCTGGTTCAACTGCTCGGACGAGACGCAGCCGGGGATCGCCGCCATCGCGAGTTATCTGCGCGCCTTGCCATACACGGTGCCGAGCAACTGTGGTAGCGGCCTGTGGTGGTCCGAAACCAATGTCGTGCCCGCGTTCACACCCAAGGGCCTTCCCTCGACGGGGACCGTCTTTCCCGCGACCACGCAGCGCAGCATCGGTGATGTACTCAGCGCTCGTAACATCAGCTGGAAGTACTATGGCGGCGGCTTCAATGAAGTTGGAACCAATAGTCTCCTCAACGCCGACTGCTGGATCTGCAACCCGTTCCAATACGAGGCGAGCTTCCCGGGCATGGTCGCCGACCACATGCGCGACGTCACCGACCTGTTCACGGACCTGGCCAACGGCACCTTGCCGGCGGTGTCGTACGTGAAGCCGGACGGCTATCTCGATGGCCATCCAGGCGGCGGTAAATTGACGCTGTTCGAGGCGTTCGTGAAGAACCTCATCGAGCGCGCGCAGGCCAATCCGCAGCAGTGGGCGCAGACCGCCATCTTCATAACGGTGGATGAGAGCGGCGGCTACTACGATTCGGGCTTTATCCAGTGGGTCGACTTCTTCGGCACCGGGCCCCGTATTCCACTCATCGCGGTATCGCCCTTTTCAACGGGCGGTCACGTGAGTCACGTGTATAACGAGCATTCCTCGTTCGTGAAGTTCGTCGAGCGCAACTGGAAGATACCCGACACGCTGAGCGAGCGTAGTCGCGATAACCTGCCGAACCCCATCCAGGATGAGAACAACCCGTATGTGCCGAAGAACATGCCGGCCATCGGCGACCTGTTCGACCTGTTCCAGTTCAATTGATATGGCAGGGGACCGCGACCTGCGGCCCCCGGATCTCAGTCCCCTCTGGTGGTGAGCTGCGCCTCGAGTGCTGCGATGCTGCTCTCGCGCAGGGGAGTGCCGGCGAGCCTTGCTGCCTGCAACGCCGCCCCGGCATCCGGTGAGAGCCTCGCCGCGGACAGCCGGTAGCGGCGCGCGCGCGCCGCAAGTGCCGCCTCGAAGGGTTCGCGTAGCAACTCACGCAACTGAAACAGACCGCCGGAATACGACAACGGCAGATCGAGCTCGGCAGGCACCTGCAGCTGATCGCGCACCGCATCGACGATGTCCGCGAGCTCGGCGACCGCTTGAGTGAAGATGGCTCGTGCCGCGGTGTCGCCGGCACTTGCCGCCTCCGCGACGAGTCTCGACAGCTGAGCCAGCTGACTGCGCTGTGCCACGCTCTTGCCGTAGATGGCTGCGCACAGGTCGAGATCGTGCTCCAGGGAGAAGTGACGGCGCAGGATGCCGTGCAGTGCGCCGCGCGCGGAGCGGCCATCGCTCATGCGCGCAAACAGGCGCAGCCCCTCGCGCGCCAGCCAGTGAGCCGATCCCTCGTCGCTGAACAGCTCGCCCCAGCCGCCCGCACGTGCGCTGCGCCCGCCATACTCGCCATAAGCGATCGAGCCCGTACCCGCCACGATGTTGATGCCCTCGAGACCAGCCAGGGCGCCTGCCCAGCCGCACACCACATCGTTGCCGCACCGGTAACGACCGGTGGGGAGTGCCGCTGCGGGCGCGGCGTCGAGCCTGGCCTGCAGCGCTCGGTCCTCGCCATATGCCGGCAGTCCGAGGAAGGCGAAGGTGAGCTCCGCTGGAGTCATGCCGGCGTGGTGCAGAGTGTGCGCGATGCCGCGCGCTAGCATCGCCTCGAGTGTCTCTAGACCGATCTCGAGATGATAGGCCGAGCCGGAGGTATGCGCGCCGAGCACCTTCCCGTCTTCATCGATGACGAGGAAGCGCGTCTTGCTGCCGCCGCCATCGACCCCGAGATACGTTCTCACTGCGAGCTGCCGTAGGGATAGATCGATACGCCCTGCACGACACGATTGACCGTACCGGCTGCGTTCGGACTGTCAGGCGACAGTCCGAGCGACAGCGAGCGCAGCATGCCGAGCGCCTGAGCGAATACCGCATACGGCAGGCAAAGCTCGAGATCACTGAGGGCCGTCGCGTCCCCGGCGAGTGCCAGGCCGTCGGAGTCCGCGACGCCGTCTGCGCGCCCCATGAGTGCGAAGACGCACCCTGCCACGCCGTCGCGGCGCAGCTCGCTGAGCAGATCGAGCTCGTAACGACGCGCATGCGCGTCGTTGCTGAGGAACGCGACGACCAGGGTGCTGCCGTTGAGGATGGTCTTCGGCCCGTGACGCAATCCGAGCGGGGAGTCGGCGATCGCTATCACTCGCCCGTCGGTGAGCTCGAGCATCTTGAGCGCCGCTTCGCGCGCGAGTCCCTTGAGCTCCTTGCTGCCGAGATACACGACGCGCTCGAACCTGGCG
This sequence comes from Steroidobacteraceae bacterium, assembly GCA_035639195.1. Lineage (GTDB taxonomy): Bacteria > Pseudomonadota > Gammaproteobacteria > Steroidobacterales > Steroidobacteraceae > 13-2-20CM-66-19. The sequence continues at coordinate 48,139 of DASQYM010000041.1, read as the reverse complement.
CGCACCAGGCGTCTGAGAAGCGGCAGCCCGGAATCCAGCACCTGCGTGCCCGCCGCGCTGAGCAGCGCCGTGCGTGCATCGTTCGTCGGCAGCAGCTGCAATGCGGTGGCGGCCGCGAGCAGCATGCCGGTAAAGCTCGAGGTCATCGCGAAGCTCTGATCATTGCACGCTCCCGGCAACAACAGCCCGTATGCGTCGCGCATTGTGCGAGCGCGACGGTAAAGCTCGCCCTCCTCGTTGCAGGTAACGATCAGATGGTAACAGCGGTCGATACATCGTTCGGCAAGCTCCAGGGTGGCCACGCTCTCCGGGCTGTTGCCGGAGCGTGCGAAGTGCACCACGAGCGTAGGCGTGTCGCGCACCAGGAAACTAGCGGGACTTGCCACGATGTCCGTGGTCGCGATGGCCTCGGCACGGGACCAGCCGTGGCTCGCAAGCGCAGGTGCCAGGCATTCGCCTATGAAAGAGGAAGTCCCCGCACCGGTGAGCAGCACGCGCCGCGGCTCCCCCGTGCGTTGCTGCTGGAGGAATGCGCCGAGTGCACTATCGCCGGTGACGAGCCGCGCGATCTCAGACCATAGCTGCGGCTGCTGGGCGATCTCACGCGCCGTCCAGTAGGCGCCGCCCGCCGCGATCTGCGCCGCGCTGAGTCCCAGCACTTCCACAGGTTCGCTCACGACCACTGCGCTCAGTGCGTATAGGCCATGCCGAGCACGTAGGTGCGTCCATACGCGCTGTACCCGACGCCGGTGCCACTCTCGCTCGCGCCGACGAGCTGACCCGGTGCCCAGGGCAACAGCGGATTGCCATTGAGGTAGCTGCGCGCCACCGAGTTGCTGAGGTTCTTGCCCTCGGCGAAGATCTCGAACCCCTTGCCGAAGCGGTAATGAAGCGACGCGGTGACCCAGTCGAAGGCGTCCGTAATCGCTGGCCAGCCGGGTACGTCGGTGCACTGTGAGCAGTAGGCGGTGTAGCTCGACTGGTGGTCCCAGGTAACATCCGCGCTCCATGGACCCTTGTCATAGATCAGGCTGATCGAGTAAGTCGTCGGCGGCGCGGCGTTGATGGCGCCGACGAAGGCGCCAGTCTGGTCGTAGCTGCGGGTTTTGGTCGCCGTGTACTGCATACGCGTCCCGAAGCCATTCTCCATGATGTGCTGCCAGGTGAACTCGACGCCGGAAAAAATACTCTCGGCCCCGTTGGCAGGAGCGGAGACCGTCCATAGAAACGGCGTGCCTGGCACCGTTCCCGGCGGCCCGCCGAGGTATTTCTGCGTGCCGAGATCCACGCTCGTGGTGATACCGGTGTAGATATCGTTGCGGATTCTCTTATAGAACACGGCGGCCGTGAGCGCCGAATGCCGCGCGTAGTACCATTCGACGGAGAAATCCCCCTGCCAGGCCTTCACCGGTCGCAGTCCCGCGGTGCCGTTGTAGTCGAGCGTTGGGTCGCCATTGATGGCGTTGTTGGTGGAAGTCGGCGCGAGCTGGCTCAAGTTGGGGCGGGCCATCGTCTCGGCTGCGCCGAACCGCAGCTGCACTGTGTCCGGCAGCGCCCAATAGGCGAGATTCAACGAGGGGAGCGCGAGGGTGTAGCTGCCGTTCGCGCCGATGGGCTGCGAGGTGCCGTAGACGACGTTCCACGTCGCCGTGGGACCCGGTTGTTGGTACGCCCAGATGGCCGTCGGTACGGCGGAGGCGGTGCCGGCGGTCGTCTTCGTATGCACCACGCGCACGCCAAGATTTCCGGACCAACGGCTCGTGGCAAAGTCCGCCTCCAGGTAGCCGGACAAGGTCTTCTCCGTGACGCTGTAGGAGTTGTAGGGGTTGACCTGCGGCAGCGTGAGCGTGTAATCGAATGGAGTCGTGCACGGCAGTGAAGGACAGAACTGCGGATTCGGCTTGCCATCCAGGCTCTTGAGGAACCCGAGCAACTGGCTGGCGTTGAGTTGCGGCAGTACGACCGGGTACGAGCCGCCAGCCCCTTGCATGAAGTGCGGAATGCTGACGTTCGAGATGACGTTGAATCCCTGGGACGCGAACGTGTAGGGGTTGCACTGTACCGGACAGCCCGCGGTCTGATAGAGCGTGCCGTACTGCCCGGAGCCGTTGGTCCAGTCGTTGCTACTGTCATCGCGGTCCTTCTTGCGATCGGTGTAGCCGACGCCGAACAGCAGCCGCTGCAGGACTCCCTGCTCGAGATTCCAGGCGCCATCGAGGTTCAGGCCCACGACCTCATCGTGCACCGAAAAGCCGTTGAGCCCCACGTAGTGCGTCGACCAGTATTTGTTGTTGTTGAGGAACCCCGAGTTCATCAGCGAGGTGTACGAGCAAAAGCCCGGGTTGGTCGTGCTGGCGCTACCGGAGGGACAGGTTGAGAGCCCGAGCTGACTGGGCGGGACGACGACGTTGATGTTCGGCAGGCTGTGAGCCACGTCGGTGAAATTGAGGATGTCCTCGGCGGTCGGTTGGGCATTGACCAGTCCCGCGGTCACGAAGGTGTCCTGCCCCCCTTCGGGCCGGCTGGCGGTGGAGCGATAACCGTCGAAGTCGAAGCTCAGCCGCTCGGTCGGCTTCCAGCTGGCGTTGAGCCCGTAGAGATAGGTATCGACCTTGCGATTGGTGGTGTTGTTCACCATCTCCGGCTGGAACTCATTCACCGACAGCGAGGTGATGACGCCGTTCTTCACGACCACATTGTCCGCCCAGGGGGTGCCGTCGCCGTAGAAACCTGTGGAATCCGGCGCCGCAAAGTAATACGACTGGTTGTAGCCGATCTGTGGATCGTCGAGGTGCGTCCACAACCCGTCCACCTTGAGAGTGAACGCTGAACTGGGGCGCCACTCTAGACTTCCGGAGAGCGCGTCGCGCTTCTTGTTGTCGAAGATGGAGCCGAAGGTGATGCAGCACGGCGTTGCCGTCAGTGGAACCGATCCCGGGTCCCCCGGGTTCGCAGTGAACGGATAGATCGTGGGTCCGTAGATGTTCTGGTTGTAGGCGTTGAGCGAGTCGGTGCGTACGTGGTCGTCCGAATGCACGCCGCCGAACACGAATCCGAGAGTCTGCTCGGCGAAGGTGTTCTCGACGAACAGCGAGTACTTCTGCCCGTAGAGCTTCGACAAGTCGTTGTAGTTGCCCTCGGCGTGCGCGCCGGCGTGAAACCCGGGGTTGTCGAAGGCGCTCGCCCTGTGCAGGTTGACGGTGCCGCCAATGCTGCCCTCCACCGCGGAGGCCTGCGGCGACTTCAGCACGTCGGCGCCGGTGATCAGCTCGGCCGGCAGCACGTCGAAGGCGAGATCGCGACTGTCATCATCGCTCGCCAGGATGCGGTTATCGAGGGTGACGATATTGTATCCAACGCTGAGGCCGCGGATGCTGATGCGGATGCCCTCGCCGCCGGTGGTGCGCTCGAGCGTGACTCCGGGGAGGTGAGCGAGGGAGTCGGCGACGTCGGCGTCCGGAAAACGCCCGAGCTCGACAGAGTTGATCGAGTCCAGCACCACCGGCGCGGTCCGCTTGATGTCGAGAGACTTCTCGAGGTTGGCGGTCATGCCGTAGACGACAACCTCCTGCAGCTCATCTTTCTTGCTGACTGAAGAGCTTGCGGAAGCGGCTGCTGCCGGCGGCGCGCTAGCTGCAGGTGCGGCAGCGGCGGCAGGTGCCGCACCCTCAGCAGCCGTCGCCTCGGCCGCGTTGGCGATGACGAAAGGTACGAGCGGCAGCAAGAGCAGCAGCGCCGCGACTGCGACCTGCAGAGTTGAGCGGTTTCTCATCGTGTGGTTCCCCCATGTTGTGCGCCGGCACTGGCGTGCTCACCGCAGGCCTGCGAGTAGTCACTCAGCACCTCCCGTACGTGATGCACGATGAGGTTCTGAGCGCTCGGCCGGATCTCCCCGCGCCGTACCGCGGCGTAGGCCGAGGGCAGGTACTGACGCAGCAGCGGCAGCGGCGGTGTGCCGGAATCGAAGGAGGCTTCGAGGTGCGCGAGTGCGTGCCTGACCGAGGCCGCAGGCCAGCTGTAGCGGATGCGATCGCTCAGGCTGTACGCGAGTTGCAGCTCGAGCGTGCGTCCGCTGCCCTGGTAATACTTGCGCCAGTGTTGTGGGTCACTGCGCAGCGCCGCGAGCAGCGTCTCGCGTACGCGTGAGCTCTTCTCATCTCCCAACCATTCGCGCTCGACCTGATCCAGCGCCCAAACCGCCTCGCGCAACGCAAAGGTGAGGGCCGGACCGACCTTGAGTATCGCGAAGTGATCGCGCACCAGTGCGGCGAGGGCCTCGGGCGTCTGGTAATCGGTGGAATGAGCCTCGAAGACGAGGCCCGGCACCGCCTCGAGGCAGGCGCTGAGGCGCTGTGCCTTGGAAGGTGCGTACTCGACGATGCGCTCCTGGTCGAATTCGACGCCCGGTTGCACCACGAGCGCGATGACTCTTTCCCAGGCGGCTGCGAGGCCGTAGCGCGCGAAGGCCGCGCCGTGCGCCGCGATGCTTGCGAGTGCGACCTGCGGCTCGGTGACGGCGAGCTCGTGCAGCGCTTGCTGCGCGCCGCCCGGAACCGGCACCTCGGAGCCGATGACATAGACCGGCGCCTCACCTCCCGAGCCCTGCCAAGCCTTCTCGGCCTGCACGCACAGTTGCGCGGCGCGCTCGGCGATCACCTCATCGGACAATCCGCGTGGGTCGTCGCTGCAGGACATGGAGCAGTCGAGATGGATCTTGCGGAAGCCTGCGCGCACGTACTCCGCGACCATGACCCCCGCACGCTGCAGGGCAGATTTCGCCGGCTGCAGCTGCCAGCAGTTAGGTCCCAGATGATCGCCGCCGAGCAGCACCGATGCGCGCGGCAGCCCGATCTCATCCGCCATCCGCCAGACGACGTCGCGAAAGTCAGCGGGCCGCAGGCCCGTGTAGCCCCCATTCTGGTTCACCTGGTTGGAGGTCGCCTCGATCAGTGCCTGGCCGCCGAGGGCGTGGGCCTGTTGCAGCGCCCCCCGCAGTACCAGCGGATGCGCCGAGCAGACCGAATAAATACCGACCGGCTCACCCGTCCGATTGCGCCGCAGCAGCTCGAGCAGCCCTTTCACTTGCCATCCTCCGGCTCGATGGCCAGCAAGAGCGCGGCGAGGAAGGCGAGCCCGATCCCTGTCAGCTTGAGCGGCTGCGGCATGATGCCGAGGATCGCGAGCGCGATGAGCGCAGTGATGAGCGGAGCCCCGGCGTTGGTGAGCGGAGATACCACCAGGGCCTTGCCGTAACGGAATGCATAGACGATCGTCAGTGCACCGATTGAATTGAGGATCTGTGTGACGGCCGCGAGCCAGGGACCGCCCAGGCCGTAATTGATGGGCTGCGAGAAATCCGTCATCCACAGGGCCACGGGGACGAGCGCCAGCGCCGTGAGTGTCATGTAGACGAAGATGCTCTCGGCTCGCATGGTGCGATTGGCGAGCTTCATGAAGAAAGCCTGCACTCCCCAGGCGATGAGGATGATGAGCGAGTAGAAGAACCAGGCGATTCCGTGGCCGCCCGCCACCTCATCCGGCGCGTAGTCGAAGAGCGGCAATGATGCGAGTGCGAGTGCGATCCCGAGTGCGCCCACCCATGTCACCCGCTCCCTCAGCCAGCCGGCAGAAAGCGCAATCGTTACCACCGGCGACAACGCGATGAGCGGGAAGATCAGGTAGGTCGGTCCAGTGTGCACCGCGTGGAAGAGCAGCATCTGTCCGCCCGCGCCGAGCAGCCCGATGAACGAGCCGTAGAGGACCGCACGGCGGTCATGCTCGACCTTCCAGTCGATGCGCGCGAGCGCATAGAGCGCAGGCACGATCATGGTGAGTGCCCACACCACGTAAATCAGAGTCTCGGGAAAACCGTTCTCGGCGGGACGACCCGCAAAGGCTCCCCAGACTCCCCAGAACCCCATGGTCACGAGCGCAAAGATCAGTCCGATGTGCCGGCCCACGCCGGTCGCCGGAAGGCCGTTCTCGCGTGCCAGAGAGCTAGCCATGTCGAGGACACCCACTCAGCCAATTCGAAAGCAAACGAAAGTCATAAGACCCAGTTGTATTTTCGATTTATTTCCTGGACTATTTCGAACGCTTTCGTGGCTGTCAAGGATTTTCGCAAGGCGCGAGAGTGAAGCGCCTGAAGCAATAGCGAACCGATAGGTTAACTATCCGCCAAAGGGACAAGTTGCAGCGTCCTCCCCACAGCGATCGATTGGATAGACTCCGGCAGTGACCCGCACTTCCACCACGCGGCGTCGATTTCTGCAGCTGGCCGCGAGCGCAGGTTTGGCCTCGCGGGGCGCGCTCGGCATGGCGCGCGCCGCGGGCCCGCAGTCAGGCGACACTGCAGTAGCGGCCGCGATCGCCGACGAGGCGCTGCGCCTCGAGTTCGACTCCGCGATGCGCTCGCGCGCCTGGCACGTCCGGCGCGGTGCGCCGCAGCCTCCGCTCGCGCTCAGCTCCTGGAGCGAGACGGAGTATCTGCTGCTTGCCGATGGCTCGCGTCTCGATGGATTCGCGCTCGAGCGCCAGGAGCGCGGTGCGATCCGCGGTGCGCATGGGGAGGGCACGCGGCTGACGCTGTCCGGGCGCAGCGCTTCCGGCGTCGAGAAGAGCGTGCGCATCGAGATGTGGCAACGCTATCCCGGCATCGCGTTCTACCGTGTGTCATATCGCAACCTCTCGCCGCGCGCGGTCGCTTTGCGAGGCTGGCGCAGCGCCGATCTTCGGCTGTTGCCGGGGGCCGAGGCTCCTACCGGGGGCACGCTGGAACAAGAGCCGGCGTTCTGGTCCTACTGCGGTAGCACTCATGCCGACCGGCGCGACTGGGTGCAGCCGGTAAGTCGCAACTTCGAGCAGGAGAACTTCATGGGCATGACTGCCTCCGACTACGGCGGCGGCACACCCATCGTGGACGTCTGGCGTCGCGACTGCGGTATTGCACTCGGGCACCTGGAAAGGGTGCCGCGGCTCCTGTCACTGCCGGTGAAGCGCGTCGGCGAGGCCGTGAATGTCGCCATCGCCGGGACGCTCGAGCGTTCACTGCCACCCGGCGCGCGCTTCGAGACGCCCGAGACGTTTCTTGCCACGCACACCGGCGACTATTTCGCGACGCTCGATGCCTATCGCCGCATCATGGCCGAGCGCGGATTGCTCGCACCGCATGCGCCCGACTCCGCGTACGAGTCCATCTGGTGCGCCTGGGGGTACGAGCGTGAATGCACGCCGCAGCTGATCGAGGGCACGCTGCCGAAGGTTAGAGAGCTCGGGCTGCGCTGGGCGGTTATCGATGACGGCTGGCAATCGAATGTCGGCGACTGGGAGCCGCACCCGGGGAAATTCCCACACGGTGCGGGCGAGCTGCGCAAACTGGTGCGGGACATCCGCGCCCAGCAGCTCAAGCCACGGCTGTGGTTCGCACCGCTCGCCACCGCTCCGGGGTCGAACCTGCTGCACGATCACACCGACATGCTGCTTCTCGACAAAGAGGGCGCGCCGCAGAACATCTCGTGGTGGAACTGCTTCTACCTGTGTCCGGCGTATGCGCCGACGGTGGCCTACACGCAGACGCTCGTGCGGCGCTTCATCGGGGAATGGGGCTTCGCAGGCTTGAAGATCGATGGCCAGCACCTGAACGCAGTCGCGCCCTGTTACAACCCCAGACACCGGCATGCCCGGCCCGAGGAATCGATCGAGAAGCTGCAGGATTTTCTGCACGCGCTCTACACGGCCGCCCTGCAGATCGACCCGCAAGTCGTCATGGAGCTGTGTCCGTGTGGCACCGCCTACTCGTTCTTCAATTTCGCATCCATGAATCAGGCTCCCGCCTCGGACCCCGAGTCCTCCTGGCAGGTGCGCCTCAAGGGCAAGACGCTCAAGGCGCTCATGGGCCCGAGTGCCGCTTTCGCGGGTGATCACGTTGAGCTCAGCGATGGCGGCGATGACTTTGCTTCCACCGTCGGAATCGGCGCGATCGTATCGACCAAGTTCACCTGGCCGCGGGACCCCAAGCCCACGGACTCTTTCCTGCTCACACCCGCGAGGGAAGCGCTGTGGCGCAAGTGGATCGCGCTCTACAACGAGCGGATGTTGCCGAAGGGAACCTATCGCGGGGAGCTCTACGACATTGGCTTCGACAAGCCCGAGACGCACGTGGTCGAGGCAGCCGGGCGGCTCTACTACGCGCTCTATGCCCGCACCTGGAGCGGCCCGGTGAGCCTGCGCGGGCTCACCAAGGGCCGTTATCGACTGCGCGACTACTTCAATGACCGGGAGCTGGGCGAAGTGGCCGCGCCGGGCGCCACCTTGCCGCTCGCCTTCGAGCATTTCCTGCTGCTCGAGGCGATAGCCGTCTGATGACACCCGGCAGCGAGCGCGGTCTATTGATCGAGGAGCGCCGGCGGCGCATTCGTGAGCTGCTGCGCGAGCAAGGGCGCGTCACGGTCGACGCGCTCGCCGCGCGTTTCGGCATCTCGCTGGTAACGATCCGCGCGGATCTCTCGATTCTCGAGTCGACGGGCGCGCTCACACGCACGCACGGCGGCGCGCTCAGCTTGCCCGATGCCGATCAGTCGCTCGACGTCAAGCAGCTGCAGCATCGGGCGGAGAAGCAGCGCATCGCCGCTGCCGCCGCGGATCTCATTCGGGACGGGGAGACCCTGATCCTCGATTCGGGAAGCACCACCGCGCAGATCGCGCGCCGCATCCGTACACTCGATCTCAAGTCGATCAACGTGATCACCAATGCGCTCAACATCGCGGCGCTGCTGATCGATGTACCCTCGGTGCGTCTCATCATGCCGGGCGGCATCCTGCGCCGCGAATCCAACTCCCTGTCCGGACCCATGGCGGAAACCGCCCTGGCGGCGTTGCGGGCGAACCGTCTTTATCTCGGTGCCGATGGTGTGGACCCACAGATCGGGGTGATGACTCCGCACCTCGCCGAAGCCGAGCTCAACGCCAAGATGATCGGCATTTCCCAGCAGGTGGTCGTGGTGGCGGATTCCTCCAAGTTCGCCCGCCGCAACATCTCGCTGATCGCACGCGTCGAGCAGGTTCACATGCTCATCACCGATCGTGCGGCACCGGCAGATGCAGTCGAGCAGTTGCGCCAGCGCGGGGTCGAGGTGCGGCTGGTGTGAGGCTGGCAGCGGCAGCCGTTGTGGGCGCTCTGTCGCTGACCGCCTCGGCCGCGATGAGCGCTGCGGCGAGCGCGGCGCAAGCAGCCGCCGGCGGGGCGGGCGGCCATTACACGCTCGCTGATTTCCAGCGCGTCGACAAGATCGACGCACACGTGCACCTGCAGGGGCGCGCCGAGCGCTTCATGGCGCAGGCGATCGCCGACCGCTTCCGTGTCCTCACCATCAACGTCGACTCTCCCGACATGCCGCCGGTCGCCACGCAGCAACAGGCTGCGATTTCCCTGCACGAGCGTTATCCGGGCTGGGTGGCCTTCGCGGCCACCTTCACGGTGGAGGACTTCCAGTCGCCCGGCTGGATCGAGGCCACGGTGCGGCACATCGATGACGCCCGCGCGCACGGGGCAGTGGGAGTCAAGATGTGGAAGAACATCGGCATGGTGCTGCGCAATCACGACGGCAGCTACGTCATGCCGGACGATGCGCGCCTCGCGCCGGTGATCGCGTACCTCGAGAGCACATCCCTGGTGCTGCTCGGGCACCAGGCCGAGCCGCTCAACTGTTGGTTGCCGCTCGAGAAGATGACGGTGCGCTCGGACCGGGAATATTTCACTGCGCACCCGCAGTACTACATGTACCGGCATCCCGAGATGCCGACACACGATGCCATCCTCGCTGCGCGCGACCGCATGCTGCAAGCGCATCCACGGCTGCGCTTCGATGCCGTGCACCTCGCCTCGCTCGAGTGGGATGTCGATCGTGTCGCGGCTTTTCTCGAGCGCTTCCCCAATGCCGTGGTCGATCTCGCCGCGCGTCTGGTGCACCTCGAATATCAGGCCGCGAGCGATCCGCAGAAAGTGCGCGGCTTTCTGCTGCGCTACCAGGATCGCATCCTCTACGGCAGCGATGTGGAGTACGGTCCTGCCGAGCCCGCGCCCGCGGAGATGGCCACGCTGCACGCGGACTGGCTGAATGACTGGCGCTTCCTGGCGACCTCCGAACCCATGCATTCCGCTGACTTCGACGCCGGCTTCCACGGCCTGCACCTGCCGCGCAGCGTGCTCGACAAGATCTACCGCCGCAACGCCGCGGCGCTGTTCACGAACGCCTGGAATCTCAACACGCCGCGTTAGCGCCGTACCGATGTTGGTAGTAAGGTGGGGAACGCTGCGCGTCAGCGTCCGCAGCTCTATGCCTTTGCCTTATGCCAGAAGAAAGGAAAACTTATGGCCGGTCGTCACTTTCTTTTTGTCCCCGGTCCGACCAACGTGCCGGATCGGATCCTGCGTACCATGGCCGTGCCGATGGAGGACCATCGCTCTAGCAAGTTTCCCGAGCTGACGCTGCAATGCCTCGCGGATCTCAAGAAGATATTCAAGACCGCAAGCGGCACGCCCATCCTGTTTCCTTCCTCCGGCACCGGCTGCTGGGAGGCGGCGCTCACCAACTGCCTCAATCCCGGCGACCGCGTGCTGGCGGCGCGCTTCGGTCAGTTCACTCACCTGTGGATCGACATGTGCCAGCGGCTCGGCTTCGAGGTCGAGGTGCTCGAGGTGGAATGGGGCGAGGGAGCGCCCGTCGAGCGCTACCGCGCGGCGCTCGCAGCGGACCGCAACCGCAGCATCAAGGCCGTGCTCGTGTGCCAGAACGAGACCGCGACCGGAGTGGCGAGCGATGTGCCCGCCATCCGCCACGCTCTCGATGACACACGCCACCCGGCGCTGCTGTTCGTCGATGCGGTGAGCGCGCTGGCCAGCGTGGACTTCCGCATGGATGAGTGGGGCGTCGATGTCTGCATCAGCGGCTCGCAGAAGGGGCTCATGCTGCCGGCGGGACTGGGCGTCAGCTGCGTGAGCGAGAAAGCGCTCGCGGCCGCGAAAGGCGCGCGCAGCCCGCGCTGCTACTTCGATTACCGCGACATGGTGACGGCCAACGCGAGCGGCTATTTCCCCTACACGCCGTCGATTCCGATGCTGTATGGCCTGCGCGAAGCACTGCAGATGCTGCTCGAGGAAGGGCTGGAGAATGTGTTCTACCGGCACAGCTATATCGCCGGCGGCGTGCGCGCCGCCGTGATGGAAGGCTGGAAGCTCAAGCTGTGCGCGCGCGCTCCACAGTGGTATTCGGACACGGTATCGGCGGTGATGGTGCCCGCCGGCATCGACGGCGCGGCCGTCATCGCGCGCGCCTTCACGCGCTACAACCTGGCACTCGGCGCCGGCCTGTCGCAGGTCGCGGGCAAGCTCTTCCGCATCGGCCATCTCGGCGATTCCAACGAGCTGATGCTGATGGCGGCGCTCGCCGGAGCCGAGATGGCGATGCTCGACTGCGGCGTGCGCATCGAGGCAGGCAGCGGGATCGCTGCGGCGGCGGAATTCTGGCGCGCGCGGCCGGCGCCGGCGGGGGCGCACGCGTGACGTTGCGGGTCGTATTCCTCGACCGCGCATCGATCATCGCCGACCTGAGGCGCCCGCGCGCGGCGAGCGATTACCTCGAATACCCAAGCACGCCGGAGGAGGAGGTCGTGGAGCGGCTGCAGCGCGCGACCGTCGCCATCACCAACAAGGTGCCGCTGCGTGCTGCGGCATTGCGCGCGCTGCCGCAGCTACGCATGATCGCGGTCGCCGCCACCGGCTACGACGTGGTCGATATCGGTTACTGTCGTGACCACGGCGTGGCCGTCGCCAACATCCGTAACTATGCGGTGCACACGGTGCCCGAGCATGCCTTCGCGCTGATTCTCGCACTGCGGCGCAATCTCCTCGCCTATCGAGTCGACGTGGAGCAAGGCCTGTGGAACCGCAGCGCGGAATTCTGTCTTCTGGATCATCCGATCCTCGACCTGCACGGCTCGCAGCTCGGCATCATTGGCGAAGGCGCACTCGGCCGGGCGATGGCGGCGATCGGCACGGCTTTCGGCATGCGCGCCGTGTTTCTCGATCATCCTCAGCGCGTCGGCGAGGATCTCGAGTATCACCCGCTGCCGCGCCTGCTGGCCGAATCCGACGTGCTGACACTGCACTGTCCGCTGCTGCCCGCCACGCGCAATCTCATCGGTGAAGCGCAGCTGCGCGCGATGAAACGAAGCGCGCTACTGATCAACACCGCCCGTGGTGGGCTGGTCGACGAGCCGGCGCTGGTGCGCGCGCTGCAGGAACGCTGGATTGCCGGTGCCGGTTTCGATGTTCTCTCGGTCGAGCCGCCACGCGCGGGCAATCCGCTGCTCGATCTGCGCCTGCCGAATCTCATCGTCACGCCGCACATCGCCTGGGCGTCGCAGGGTGCCATGCAGTTCCTCGCCGACCAGCTCATCGACAACATCGACGCCTGGGCGGCGGGCGCGCCGCAGAACCTGGTTACCTGAGGCGAGCCGAGCATGCGAAGCGGCGCAGACCCGGGCGGGATCGTCTCGTGCCTCGGATATGCGGCGCGCATCGGCGCAGCGCCATCCGAGCGAGCGCGGATCCAGCTCACTGCGCAATGGATCCTCAGCGTATTCGACGACTTCTACACGGAGTTCGTGCGGCTAACCTGGGCGGCGAAGAGTGCGTTCGAGAGCCGCGACGCGGCCACCGCCGTCGCCAATGCGCGGCGCCGCCTCGGACTGTACAACGCCACCGTCTATCCGCTCGCCGATGAGTTGCAGCGCGCCTTTCCGCAATTGAAGGAGCGCGGCGCGCTGTGGCGCGAGATCGAGGCGAGCTACCGCGGCCTGGTCGATGGTCGTTACGAGGCGGATCTCACGCTCGCCTATCTGCATTCGGCGCAACGATGCGTGCACCACGGCGAGTGGAAGCCGGTCGAGTACGGCTTCGGCGGCTCGCACCGCGTGGTACCGCCCGCGGACATGGTATCCGAGTATGTCCCCTGCTCCTGGCCGGTGGATGCGCGCGTCATTCAACGGGTGCTGCAGGTGGCAACGCTCGCCATTCCGCTCGCAGACCTGGCACGCGATGCCGAGCTCATCGCGCGCCGGCTGAACGATTTGCTCGCGGAGCGCGCCGGCGCGGGACTGCGCGGCATCGAGATGCTGCGCGCCGGCTTCTTCCGCAACCGTGGCGCGTATCTGGTCGGCCGGCTGGTGCTGAAAGGCGCAGAGCTCAAGCCGTGCGTCATCGCGCTCGGCAACACCGCGGCGGGACTGCGGGCCGAGGCGCTGCTGCACGCGGTGTCGCACGTCCATAACCTGTGCAGCTCCACCGAGGCGCCCTTTCAGGTCACCAACCCGCACTACCACGAGCTCGCCGCGTTCCTCCACAGCATCATGCCGCGGCGCCCGCTGGGACTGCATTACTCGACCATCGGCTATTACCATTTCAGCAAGGTAGCGGTGATGAACGAGGTGCGCCGCCGCCTGGTGCACGATCGCGAACGGCTCGCCGTGGCGCCCGGGAGCCCGGGGACGGTCACCATCGCCTTCGCCTCGCCGCAGCTGGACTACGTCCTCAAGGTGATCCGCGACCAGCCGACCAGCGGCTACAAGTGGGACAGGTTCGAAGGTGTCGATGCGGTGCTCGCGAAATACAAGCGCGTGCACGAGATCAATCGCACTGGCAGCATGCTCGACAACATCGTCTACTACAACCTGCGGCTCGAGCTCGCGTGGTTCGAACCGGCTCTGGCCGAGGAGCTGCTGCAGGCGGCGAGCAACAGTGTGCAGCGGCAGGGACGCGCGCTGGTGTTCAGGTACCTGATCGCGCAACGCAAGCTGACGCCGCTCAACATGTTTCTCGATACCGCGCCCGCGCCCAGGGCTGAGCGCGCGATCATCAATCTCGGCTTCTGCATCCGTAACAACGCGGCCGCAAACGTGTTCAACAAGGACTTCGACGCCCGTAACTACGGTGTCAGCCGCTACCTCAAGATCTACCTCTACGACTACGACGCGGTGGAAGCGCTGACCGATGTGAAGGTGCGTACCAACCGCGACCGTTGTGAGGGGGAAGAGGAGGTCCCGGCGTGGTTCTTCGAGCCGGGCGTGGTGTTTCTACCGGAGGAGATCGAAGCGGGGCTACGCGTGCGCAACCGCGCGCTGCGTCGGGCCTTCCGCGCCGCCCATGCGGAGCTCATGACGGTCGAGTACTGGGAGGGATTGCAGCAGGCACTGCGCGCCGGCGAGGTACCCGGTATACACACCTTCCCCGAGTCCTGTCAGCTGGAGGACTGGGGCGCGCAGACCATCGCGACCGAATGATCGCCCTCAGACCGCGCGATGGGAGGCGGCAAACCGCTCGCGAATCTCCCGCAGCTGCGCTTCGAGCTGCGGCTCGAGCGGCGGCGGGCGATGACTCTGCAGCAGCTCGCGCAGATCACGATCGATGCGCGCCGCGAGGTCGGTCGCCGCACCGCCGGCGCTGCTCACCGGCAGGTTGGGTCCGAAGTAGCGGCTTTGCCACAGGTGCTCGCGGCAGTGCTGCACCGTGTGCGGCTGCGCCAGGTAGTTGCCGCGCGGGCCCACCGCGACCGCGAGATCGAGTGCCAGGGCATCCGCATCGATCTGCAACCCCTGCCACATGGTGCGCAGCAACCCCGCGAGGTCATTGCACAGCAGCAGCGCGTGCAGTGAGTAGGTGAGACCCTGATCGAGGGAGCCGAGATAGTCGAGGGTCGCGGGACGGCTGAAGAAGCTCTGCAGCATTCCGGCAGTGAGCTCGGCGACCGCATCCTGATTGAAACGACTGGCGCTCGAGTAGCCGGCCGCGCCCGTGAAGGACGGCAGTCCGAGCCGGCGCCGCAGCTGGCACATCACCAGGTCCGCGAGCGAGGTCTGCGCGAAGTTACCGATGCTGCCCGTGGCCGGCTCCATGAAGCAGACATCCGAGCTGCCGATGCAGAACGAGCCGCGTCGCACCAGCTGTGCCAGCACCATGGCCGCAAAGTCGGTGGCCAGACTGTTGACGATGCTGCCGGCGGTGGTGATGGGCGTCGAGGCACCGCCGATCGGCAGGGTGCCGATGCTCACCGGCACTCCGGCGCGTACCGCCGCGATGAGCTGATCGGTGTGCATGGCGTGGTAGTTGAGCGGCAGCGGCGTGATGATCTGCAGGAAGTACGGCTTCTCGAACAGCTGCCGCGCCCCGCCGCGGATCGCCGCGGCCATCTCGATGACGACACCGAGCGAGGCCGCCTGCTCGCACAGGTACTCGAGCGGCTTCACGGTGTTGGCGGCCATGATCGAGAATTCCTCGATCTCTCCGTGAATGTCGGACCTGCTGACGTTCTTGCAGGCGATGCACATGGCATCGATGTTAGTGAGCGCATCGGCGACCCGGCTCACCTGCGCGAGATCCGCGCCGGTGCTGTCGCGCGGCTCACCGCTTTCCAGATCGTACACCTTGATGCAGGTCATCCCCGGTATGAACCAGGTGTGACGGCAGTCGAGCTCGATCGAGCGGGTACCGGTTCGATCCCAGAGGCGCGCGCTTTTCGCGACCGAGCCGAGCGCATCGCGCACGCGCGCGGGCTCGAAGCGCACCACGCCATCATCGCCTGCCGTGCAGCCGGGCGCGCGCAGGATGCTCAATGCCTCGGAGCCCGGCTCGAAGGCGACGCCGGAGTCGCGCATCAGGATGAGCGCCGCCTCGATCAGCCGCTCGGCCTGCTCGGCGCCGATGGGCTCGTACGGAGCCGTCGCGCCCGCGTGCAGGCCGATATCGGTCGGCTCCTGAGCCAGGTTGACGGCGGGGCGCGGCCGTCGTCCGCTGCTGCGTACCGGGCGTTGCATGTTGAGCTTCCTGAGGGCGCGACGCTTGCCGGTTGCGCAGCTCTTACCCTGACCGCAGCATACTCGCATGAAAACCATCGCCGAACCGCGCTACCAGGCACTGTTCGAGCCGCTGCGGCTCGGGCCCGTCATCGCACCTAACCGGTTCTATCAGGTGCCGCACTGCAGCGGCATGGGTCACGTCCTGCCGCAGACGCTCGCCGCGATGCGCGGCATGAAAGCCGAAGGCGGCTGGGGCGTAGTGTGCACCGAGTACTGCTCGATCCACCCAAGCTCCGATGACCAGCCCTATCCGTTCGCTGCGCTCTGGGACGATGGCGACGTGGCGAATCTCGCCGCCATGGCGCAGCAGGTGCACGCGCACGGCGCACTCGCGGGCATAGAGCTATGGCATGGGGGGAGTTACGTGCCGAACCTCGCGACGCGCTTGCCGAGCCTCGGCGTGCGCTCGCTGCCGAGCCGCGAGGAGCCGGTGCAGTCACAGCGCATGGATCGCGCCGACATCCGCGCGTTCCGCGAGTGGCACCGCGCCGCGGCGCGGCGTGCCCGCCAGGCCGGGTTCGATATCGTCTACGTCTACCCGACGCACGGCTACCTGATGTGGGAGTTCCTCTCCCGCAGCCTCAACCAGCGCAGCGACGAGTACGGTGGCTCGCTCGAGAACCGCGCGCGCCTGCTGCGCGAGCTACTCGAGGACACGCGCGCGGCGGTCGGCGATCGCTGTGCCATCGCGGTGCGCTTCTCCGCCGACGGACACGGCGATGAGCACCTGAGCACGGCCGAGGCGCACGAGCTCATCGGCATGCTCGACCACCTGCCCGACCTGTGGGACCTGGTCGTCTCCGACTACTATGGCGAGGAGATGGCCACCTCGCGCTTCGTGCACGAGGGCTCCCTCGAAGAGCGCGTGGCGCAGGTGAAACGGCTGACGCGCAAGCCGGTGGTGAGCGTCGGCCGGTTCACCTCGCCGGACACCATGGTCCGTCAGCTGCGCGGCGGCGTGCTCGATCTGATCGGCGCTGCACGGCCTTCCATTGCGGACCCCTTCCTGCCGCGCAAGATCCGCGAGGGGCGTCTCGATGAGATCCGCGAGTGCATCGGCTGCAACGTCTGTTACGCCTCGAACTACCGCGGTACGGCGCTGCGCTGCACGCAGAACCCAACGATGGGGGAAGAGTGGCGACGTGGCTGGCATCCCGAGCGTGTGCCCCCCGGCAAGGGAGGCACGGTGCTCATCGTGGGCGCGGGCCCCGCGGGGCTCGAAGCCGCTCACATTCTCGGCAAGCGGGGCTATACGGTGACTGTGGCAGACGCGGCTCCCGAGCCTGGTGGCCGCGTGACGCTCGAGAGCCGCCTCCCGGGCCTGGCCGAATGGGCGCGGGTGCGCGATTACCGCCTGACGCAGCTGCGTACCATGCGGCAGGTGTCGATGTATCTAGGCAACCGCCTCAGTGCCGCGGATGTGCGCGAGTTCGCCGCGGCGCACGTGCTCGTTGCAACCGGTGCACGCTGGCGCCGCGATGGGCTCGGGCGCTGGCACACGCGGCCACTAGCGACACTGCGCGGCACCGTGCTCACGCCCGATGACATCATGCAGGGTGCGCGCCCGACGGGCGCAGTGACCATTTTCGATGACGACCACTATTACATGGCTGCGGTGATCGCCGTGCTGCTGGCACGCGCCGGCGCGCGGGTGACCTACGTGAGCCCCACCGGTCGCGCCAGTGAATGGAGTCACTACACCGGCGAGCAGCGCGATACGCAGAGTCAGCTGCTGCAGCTCGGTGTCGACATCCGCGTGAGCACGGTGGTGGACGGTTTCGATGGCGCGGCGGTGACCCTCGGCTGCGTTTACTCAGGACGGCGCTGGCAGCAGAGCGCCGCAGCGCTGGTGCTGGTCACCTTGCGCGAGCCCGACGAGGAGCTGTTCCGCGAGCTCGTGGGCGAAGATCCGTCCGAAGCGACCGCGAGCATTCAAAGGATCGGTGACTGCCGCCAACCGGGGCTCATCGCGCACGCCGTCTACTCGGGGCACAAGGCGGCCCGCGAGCTCGACCGGCCGCAGGAGATGCTCACGGTAAACCGCGACCGCACGGTCCTCGCTGCACGCGGCCGCAATCCAACCCTGTGATTCGTCCAACGGTCCGGTAATTCATCCAACGGTTGTATATAATCGCCGGCCCTATGGTCAGCCGCGGCACCACGCAGCAGTCGAGTGCTCCCTACAACCGCCGCATCGTTCTCGATGTCATCCGGCGCCAGGGGCGAATCTCCAGACGTGAGATCGTCGAGCTCGTCTCTCTGAGCCCGCAAACCGTCGCCAACATCACCAATGACCTGCAGACGATCGGGCTGATCGTCGCGCGCCGGCTCAAGGGCCCGAAGGCGCGGGGCCAGCCCCCCATTGCGTTCGAGCTCAACCCGAACGCGGGCAACTCGATCGGTATCAGCCTCGAGCCCGGACGGGTGGTGGGCGGACTGGTGAATCTGGTCGGCGAGATTCTCGAGCGACGCGAGATCGACATCGACACACACGACCAGCGGCGCGTGCTCGCGACGGTGCTCGCCCTGGTTCGCGAGCTGCGGCGCCACCCCGCGGCCGCGGAGCGGTTGTGGGGCATCGGAGTTGCCTTGCCCGGGCCGCTCGTCAAGACCGACATCAGCTTCCTCGGCCCGACCACCCTCGAGGGTTGGAGTGATGTGTCCGTGCTCGATGAGCTGCGCGACGCGACCCGGCTGCAGGTGTTCTACAGCGTCGACAGTGTGGCCGCGGCGCTGGGCGAGACGCTGTTCGGTGTCGCTCGCGCGCTCGATAACTTCTTTTACATGCACTTCGGCGTCGGGCTCGGCGGGACACTGGTGGTGAACCGCTCCGCCTACCGCGGCGCCAATGGCAACGCCACGGAGATTGGCCACATTCCGGCGGTGCCCGGTGGCAGGCCCTGCTACTGCGGCAACAGCGGCTGTCTCGAGCGCTATCTGTCGTTGCAATCGCTCGCCGAGGCGCTCGGTGTCAGCGCGGCTCCGGATCGCCACGCGCTCATCCTGGCGCAGCTCGAGCGCGACCAGGATCCCGCGCTGCAGGCATGGTGCCGCGAGGCGGCCGAGCGGTTGCGCGATGCGGTCTGCGTGATCGAGAACATGCTCGATCCGCTCACCATCGTCATCGGTGGCTCGGCACCGAAGCTGCTGGTGGAGCGGCTCGTTGCACTCGCGCAGCCGCTGCATCACTCGGTACGCGGAGGGGTGGCCACCCCGACGGTGCGCATCCTGCTCTCCGAGCGGCAGGAGGACAGTTCGATCCTCGGTGCAGCGGTGCTTCCGATCTATGACCTGCTGTCCCCACGGTTGGAGGTGCTGCAGCAGGACCGACGGCCCGAGGCGGACGTGGCGGGCCTGATGGGCCAGAGGGGCAGGCGCCGCGCCGGCCGGCTGTGAATATCTACATCCACTAGATGTATTTATTGACAGTCGCTTGAAGGGCTGCCTATAGTCGGCCCGATGGGGGAGGTGCGGCATCGCCTTATCATCATCGGCGACGTTGGGGTCGATCTACTCCTCGGTCCCATCTCGGAGTGGCCCCGCGTCGGCACCGAGACTCTGATCGAGCGCAGCGAGCTGCGCGCGGGAGGGTCGGCGGGAAATGCGGCGCTCGCGGTGAGCTACCTCGGCGGACGCTCTCAGCTCCTGTCCCTGGTTGGCAACGACGAGCCCGGCGCGTGGCTCGCGCGCCAGCTGAGTCCCCTCGAGGCATCGCTCCTGACCTGTGAGGCCGCGACGACGCTCACCGTAGGCCTGATACACAGCTGCGGTGAGCGCACCTTCTTCACGACGCGCGGGCACCTGGAGTCGCTCTCGTACGAGTTGCTGCGTCCGCGGCTTCTGCCCGCCCCGGGGGCGAGCTCGATCGCCTTGCTGTGCGGAGTGTTCCTGACTCCGGCGCTGCGCGCGGCTTACCCGCGGCTGATCGGCGAGCTGCAGACGCTCGGTTACGCCATCGCGCTCGATACTAACTGGCCGCCGCAGGACTGGAGTGCCGCACTGCGCGAGGAGGTGGCCGGCTGGATCTCCGCCTGTGATCACGTGTTGCTGAATGAGCTCGAGGTCTGCAGCCTGGCCGATAGCGCGGAGCTCGATATCGCCATCGGGCGGCTCGCAGCGCTGCTCAAGCGCGGCGCGACGCTGGTCGTGAAAGCCGGTGCCCGCGGTGCGCTCGGCGTGCAGGACGCAGAGCGCTGCGAGCAGCCCGCCGCGCGCACACAGATCTTCGACAGCACCGGTGCCGGCGATGCCTTCAACGCCGGTTACCTGCTCGCGCGCCTGGATGGCGCGCGTCTGGCGGACGCTCTGGCCGCCGGTTGCCGAGCGGCGACCTCCATCATCGCCCGCTTTCCACGACGCTCGATCAGGCCGGGCGAGCTCGGCCCGCTGTCCCGCCAGGCCCTGGGCACGCAGGCCCTGGCCACGCAGGCGCCGACCGCACCGGAGGAGCGAGCATGAGCGCCTCGGCACTCCTGATGCTCTTCATCATGGCGATCTGGTTCGTCATCTCGTTCGTGACGAATCTGATCGGGCCGCTGATGCCCACCATCATCAGCGACTTTCACCTCAGCCTGCTGCTCGCGGGCGTGCTGCCGTTCTCGTTCTTCCTCGCCTACGGGCTCATCTCCATTCCGGCGGGCGCGCTCGTCGAGGCGCGCGGACCGCGCTTCACACTGCTCGGCGCCTTTGCGCTCAACCTCACCGGTTGTCTCGCAATCGGCCTGTGGCCGACCTACGCGGTGGTCATCGGCGGGTTGTTCCTGATCGGCCTCGGTATGGCGATGCTGCAGGTCGTGATCAATCCGCTGATGCGCACGACGGGCGGCGAGACGCATTTCGCCTTCTTCGCCGTCATGGCACAGCTGGTGTTCGGTGCCGCGTCGTACCTCAGCCCCCTGGTCTATGCGCGCCTCATGCAGCAGCCGGGCGCGGCGGACCGGCCGCTGGTATGGGTCCAGCTGTACTGGTGGTTCGTCGCGGTGTACGTCCTGCTGATCGCGATCACCGCGGTGGTGCGCATCCCCCGCCTCGCGCTCACCGACAGCGAGCGCTCGGGCAGCCTCACTACGTACCGCGAGCTCATCGGTCAGCGCACGGTGCAGCTGTTCTTTCTCGGCATCATCGCCTACGTCGGCACCGAGCAGAGTCTTGCCGACTGGATGTCCCAGTTCCTCAGCACCTATCACCATTTCCCACCGGCGCGCGAAGGGGCACATGCCGTGGCGCTTTTCTGGGGCCTCATGTCGCTCGGCTGCCTGCTCGGCATGCTGCTGCTGCGGCTGCTCGACGCCCGGGTCGTGCTGGGCGCCTTCACCGTGCTGGCGCTGGCGTGCGTGGCAGTTGCGCTCTTCGGCGCGGCGGAGCTGTCGCTGCTGGCCTTTCCGGCGAGCGGCTTCTGCCTCTCGGTCATGTGGTCGATCATCTTCTCGCTGGCGCTGAACTCGCTCAGCCGTCATCACGGTGCGTTCTCCGGAATCCTGTGCACCGGCATCCTCGGCGGCGCGTTGGTACCGCTGCTGGTCGGCATGCTCGGCGATCGCATCGGTCTGCGGCTCGCGCTACTCACTGTGTTCGTGACGCTCGGCTTCATCCTGAGCATCGCCTTCTGGGCACGGCCCCTCATCCGCAATGAGACGGTTGGTGTTCTCGATCTTTTCAGTGTGCGCCGGCGCGGCAATGCGCACGAATGAGTCCTGGGGGAAAACACCATGAAGACACCTCACAAGAGTCCCGCGTCAAACCTGCATCGCAAGCACCCGGTGTCGATTGCCGTATCCATGGCGCTGCTCGCCGCGGCGAGCTCGGCGGCCGCAGAGCCCACCGGGGCCCCCGCGCAGAGCGGCGCGGCGCAGTCAGGCGCGCAGCAGGACGGGCCGCCGACGCCATCGCCGGATGCCGGCAAGCCCAGGGCCGCGACCGGGAGCGCTGCGACGGACGCCGGGCCGAAGTCGCAGTTGGAGACCATCACCATCACCGGCGTACGCGAGTCGCAGGAAAAAGCGATCGAGGTGAAGCGCCTGGCTCCGAGTATCCAGGACAGCATCTCGGCGGAGAACATCGGCCAGTTGCCCGACGTGACCATCACGGATGCGCTGCAGCGCATCACCGGCGTGCAGATCAACCGCGACGGGGGCGTCGGCACCTCGGTGGACGTGCGCGGCCTGCCTCAGGTCGGCACCATGCTGAACGGTGAAGCATTCATCACGCCGGACCAGATCGACGCCCAACAACCCGACTTCACCACGCTGCCAGCGACGCTCTTCAACCAGGTCGACGTCATCAAGTCGCCCACCTCCGCTCAGACTACGACCGGCATCAGTGGCGCGATCGATCTGCACACCTATCGGCCCTGGGATCTGCCGACCGGCTTCACCTATGCCTATTCGCTCAACGGGGAGAAGGGCGACGTCACGAAGAAGACTGGCAAGGAGGGCCACGGCCTCATCTCCTACAACGGGGATGGCCGCTGGGGTCTGCAGCTTTCCGCCGATTACGCCGACACCACGCTGAGCGGTGCGCGGGACAGTGACGGCAACGGCAACCCCGGCCCCGCCAGCGAGGGCCTCGACCAGTATGGTGTCATTCTGCACGGCGAGAACGCGGAAAGCGCCGCCGCCTACAACGGCTTCCTCGCGGCGTGGAACGGCGCACCGATTCCTGCCGGTATCCATCAGTTTCCGAACGGCAGTGTCGATGTCAACGGTGACGGGAAGTCCAACGGCGTATTCATGGGCAGCCAGGACATCAGCCTCTACGACCTCACCACCCAGCGCAAGCGCAAGTCTGCCAACGCCTCGTTCCAATTCGACTTTGGCAGCGGGTTCACCTTCACGAGCGATTACTTCTACGCGCACCAGGATGAGTGGGATCGCAACATCGGCATCCAGTTCAATTCCACCAACTGGCAAGGCGCGACCTACCTGCCGTTGAAGACGCGCAACACCGGCGCCACCACCCTGGGTCAGTACAACACACCGCCCCCCGATCAGTACTGGGCCGGTTCGCAGATCTACGCCACCTCGGTGTACGAAAAGTGGCCGGGCGACGTGGAGTCGTACTCGCAGGTCATCAGCTGGGACTCCACGGCGCAGAACATCAATGGCCAGCTGGACTTCAACAACGGCGGCCCCTTCAAGGGCAGCGTGCGCGGCATCTACGAGAAGGCCCACCAGTCGAATACAGAGACCGACATCAACATTTCCGATTCCGACGGCTGCCTGTGGGCCGACGCCAGCACCGGCCTGCCGTGCGGGACCTTCGTCTATCCTGCCCAGCTGGGCGGGAACCGCGTGTTCAACGCCAATGGAATTCCCCAGAATACGCTCCCCATCACCGCGAATTTCACCGGCCGCAATCTCACGGTCACCATGCCCCCAGCACTCGCCAGCGCTTTCGCCAACCCCAACGGCTGGACGATGAAGACCCTGGAAGCCAACGACAACTATGACCGCAGAACCTCGCTCGGCGCATTGCGCTTCGATGGACAATACGACTTCAATAAAGGCTTCAGGCTCAAGTTCGGCGTGCGCGACGCTATCCGCAGCGGCGATAACCAGGGATTCACCTTCGTAACCCCCGTATATGGGGGCATAGGTGCAACCAATCCGAACGGTACTCCCAACGCGACCGGCTGCCTGGTGCGTTATGCCGGCTCAGACGTAATTCTGAGCGGCAATGGCGATTCGACCACCAGCCCGCCCACGCCTAACACCTGGTGTACCGCAGGCAACTCGCAAGGGTATTTCCGCGCCGGCGAAATTTCTTCACAGCAGATGTCGAAGACCCCGCCGCCGCTCGCCAACAACTTCCGCGAATACACCAACCTGCTCGGGTCGGGGATCACCTTCTGGGGCATCGATCCGAG
This sequence comes from Steroidobacteraceae bacterium, assembly GCA_035639195.1. Taxonomy (GTDB): domain Bacteria; phylum Pseudomonadota; class Gammaproteobacteria; order Steroidobacterales; family Steroidobacteraceae; genus 13-2-20CM-66-19. The sequence goes on along the minus strand of DASQYM010000041.1, from coordinate 24,366 downwards.
AGCCATCGACAATCCCGCGGCGTTCTGGCACTCGCTCTATCCCAATACCACGACACAGGAGGCGCCTGGAATCACCTGGCACGTGTGGATGAAGGAGTTGGCAAGCTATCTGCAGGCCGACCTCGGCGGGGAGCTCGCCGGCATGCGGTACAGCGGTAACGTTGGCGTGCGCTTCATCCACACCAACCTCGAAATCACTCAGCACCTGACCGGCCTGCCGGGGCAATACGGCACCGAGTCTGCCGATAACGGCACCCAGGAGACCGACCGCAGTTACAACGACGTCCTGCCGGCGGTCAACTTCGCGCTGAATATGACCGACCAGCTGGTGCTGCGCCTCGCCTACTCCAAGAACATGCTGCCACTCAATCTCAGCCAATGGGGTGGCGGCCTGTCGCTCGGCTACTCGCTGCAGGAGACCCCGACGGGCCCGATATACCGCGTTTCGGCGGGCAACTCCAACGGCAATCCGCAGCTCGATCCGTGGCGCTCCTCGAACTACGGCGTCAACCTCGAGTACTACATGAACCCGACGAGCATGGTGGCGCTCCAGTTCTTCTACATCGACGTGCAGAGCTTCATCAAGCAGGGTAGCGTGCTCAATTGCAACCTGCCGGACGAGGACGGTGTATATCGCGGCCATTGCGTCGCGATCACCCAGCCGATTCAGGGTGCGGGCAACAGCATTCGGGGCGTGGAGTTCGATTATCGCCAGGGGTTCACGTTCCTTCCGGGGCTCCTGGCCAATACCGGCATCGAGTTCAATTTTACCTACGCACCGAGCAACACCGGAGAGCGAGATCTGGCGGGAAACAAGATTCCGTTCCAGGACAACTCGACCGAGTCGGGGAATGTCATCCTCTGGTACCAGAGCCAGCGCTTCCAGACTCGCGTCGCCTATAACTACCGCTCGATGCGAGCCGTGTCGGAGAACGTGGGCGGCATCGTCGGCATGGAACGGTATGAGGAGCCGCAGCATTACCTCGACGCGAGCATCGCCTACAAGCTCAGCAAGTACGCCGAGGTGTTCGTGAACGGCAGCAACCTCACCAACGAGTACCAGCGGTACTATCTCGTATGGCATGACCAGCCGGCGCACTCGACCTTCTCCGAGCGCATCTACCAGTTCGGCGTGCGCGGTCAGTGGTGATCGGTGCGTCCGGGAGCGGCTGAGGCGAGTGCAGTTCCGGGCCCGACCACGCTCCGCGTGATGGCGGCGCTGGCGGCGCTCGCGGGCACCTCGCTCGCATGCGCCGATAGCACCTTCGTGCCCACTCGGGTGGATGCCGAAGCCGGGTCCGAAACCACCATCGCTCATTGGCAGATTCAGTCGACCGCCAAAGCGCAGCAGAGCGGCGCCGAAGTCTCCTCTGCCGGTTTCTCGACCCAGGGCTGGTATCCGGTGAGCGGCCGCGCGACGGTAATGGCCGGGCTGCTGGAGAACGGCACGTACCAGGACGTGTTCTACAGCGACAACCTGCGGGCGGTCGAGGACCCCGATACCGACAGCGGCCAATTCGTGATTCCGTGGTGGTATCGCACCGAATTCACCTTGCCCGAAGGGGCGCCACAGACACATACGTCGCTGCGTATCAACGGCATCGTCGCGAGCGCCGATGTGTGGTTCAACGGGAACCCGGTCGCCGAGCAGGCCGCCGTCGCCGGTGCGTATCCGGTGCATGAGCTCGATGTGACACGCTGGGTGCACGCCGGCATCAACACCCTCGCATTGCGCGTGCATCCGGGCGACCCGAGGACCAGCCTGTCGATCGGCTGGGTCGACTGGAACCCGGCGCCACCGGACAACAACATGGGGCCGTGGCGGGGTGTGGAGATCGTGCGGACGGGGCCGGTCGAGATACGTTTTCCGCAGGTGACCTCGACCCTGTCGCTGCCCGATCTCGCGCGCGCTGCGCTGACCGTGAACGTGGAGGCGCGCAACCTCGACGCGTCGGCACACGACGCGACGATCACCGGACTCGTGGCTGGCGTATCGCTGCGGCGAACCCTCCACCTCGCTCCAGGTGAAACTCAGACCGTGTCATTTTCGCCCGAGAGCGATCCGGGCCTCGACCTCAGGCATCCGCATATCTGGTGGCCGGTCGGCATGGGTGCGCATCCGCTCCAGGGTCTGCAAATGACGGCTGTCGTTGATGGTGCGATCTCCGATCGGACCAGCGCGACGTTCGGCATACGCAGCGTCAGCTCCCACCTCACGCAGCAGGGCTATCACCAGTTCGTCGTCAACGGCAAGTCTGTGCTGCTTCGCGGCGCGGGCTGGGCGCCGGACATGTTCCTGCGCGATGACCGCAAGCGCATGGAGGCCGAGTTCAGCTACATCGTGAACCTCGGTCTCAATACCATTCGCAGCGAGGGGAAGCTCGAAGACGCACGCTTCTACGACCTCGCCGACCGCGCGGGGCTCATGATCCTCCCCGGCTGGGAGTGCTGCGACAAGTGGGAAGCGTGGGCCAGGACGGGTGGCAAGCCGTGGGACGCTGCGGACGAGAAGGTGGCCGCAGCCTCGATGGCGAGCGAGGCGCGTCTGCTGCGGAACCACCCCTCCGTGATCGGATTTCTGATCGGCAGCGACAATGCGCCGCCGCCGGCGGTCGCCAGGATGTACCTCGACACCCTGCATGCGGCAAACTGGCCGCTGCCGGTCATCGCGTCGGCCACCGGCGGGCCCCCAGCGTCGGACACGCAGATGGACGTGCCGTCCGGCATGAAGATGGAGGGGCCTTACGCCTGGGTTCCACCGGCGTATTGGTATGGCGACAAGCTTGGCGGCGCCTTCGGGTTCGACTCCGAAGTCAGCGCAGGCGCCTCGATACCGCATCTGGACAGTCTGACCCGGATGCTCTCGCCGCAGGAACTCGAGGCTCTGTGGAAATACCCGCACGTCCGGCAGTATCACGCTGCGCCCGCCTGGTCGACGTTCGCGACGATCGAGTCATTCGATAACGCGCTTACGAAGCGCTACGGCCCGCCTAAGAGCCTCGAGGACTACGTCGCCAAGTCCCAGCTCGAAAACTACGACAACGTCCGGGCGCAATTCGAGGCGTTCAATGCGCGTATGGATGGGGCCAAGCCCGCGACCGGCGTCATCTACTGGATGCTCAACAATGCGTGGCCGTCGCTCCATTGGCACCTGTACGATTATTTCCTCAATCCGGCCGGTGCCTACTTCGGCGCCAAGAAGGCCAACGAGTCGCTGCACATCCAGTACTCGTACGACACGCGCGCGATCATGCTGGTCAATCACACTCTCGACAGTGAGCATGGATTACAGGCGAGCATTCGCGTACGGAACCTCGATGGCAGCATCGCTTACGAGCGGCGCCTCAAGGACATCGAGCTCGCCGGCACCGCAACCCGACAACTGGCGGCAGTGCCGGCGCTGGCTGGCTTGTCGCGCGCCTACTTCGTCGAGCTCGAGCTCGCTTCCGGCAAAGGCAAACCGATCAGCCGCAACGTCTACTGGCTCTCCACCCAAACCGACGAGCTCGACTGGGCGCATTCGAACTGGTATCTCACGCCCGTGGCGCGATACGCGGACCTGACCGCGTTGCAGTCCTTACCAGCCGCGACGAGCGAGGTCCGGGCGACGGTGCGGCACGAGGGGATCGAGGACATCGCCACCGTCACGCTCACCGTACCCTCATCCTCCAAAGCCGTGGCGCTGTTCCAGCACGTGTCCGTCAGAGGAGCCGCGGGCGGCGAGCTGATGCTGCCGATCCTGTGGAGCGACAATGACGTCACGCTGTGGCCCGGCGAATCGCTTACCTTGACCGCGCATTTCGTCATGCCGGCGGCAGCGGAGCCGGTCGTCGAAGTGAGCGGATGGAACGCTGCAACCCGGAGCGTCCCGGTCACCCTCGAAAGCAGCGCAGCCGTTGCGCAGCATGTGACTCATTGAATCCGGTTGGGACGCTTCTTATACAATCCACATCACCGATCCACTGCAGAGGCCCCACATGCCTGCGGCACCCCACGTCGCGAAGCCAGCCCGGAAGTTCCACTTCATTTCCGGGCTGCCGCGCTCGGGCACCACGCTCCTGGCAGCCATCCTCAACCAGAACCCGCGGTTCCGCGCGGGCATGACCAGCCCGCTTGCCGACATCATGGGGGTGATGATCGCGGAGGCGAGCAGCAAGAACGATTTTTCGTTCGACGTCTCCGACGATCAGCGGGTTTCAATGCTGCGCGGCCTGGTGGAGAACTTCTACGCGGGACAAGCCGAGGCCGGTCTGGTGTTCGATACCAGCCGGCTGTGGTGCAGCCGCATGCAGTTGCTCGGCACACTGTTTCCGGAGGCGAAGGTCATCGCCTGCGTTCGCCAGTTGTCGTGGGTGCTGGACAGCATGGAACGTCTGGTGCGCAGGCACCCGGTCGGCGTCAGCAAGGTGTTCCGGTTCGACACCAACACCACGGTCTACTCACGCGTCGAGGCGCTGACCGATCCGCGCGGCATGGTGGGGTTCGCCTTCCAGGCCACCAAGGATGCGTTCTATGGCCAATATGCCCCCGGCCACTTGCTGCTGCTGACCTACGAAAGCCTGGCGCGCAACCCCTTGGCGGCCATGCGCGCGGTCTACCAGTTCATTGGCGAGCCCTGGTTCGAGCACGACTTCGACCACATTTCCTACCACGCGGACGAGTTCGACGCTCGGGTCGGCATGCCTGGCCTGCATACCGTGCGCCCGAAGGTGGAGCCGATCGAGCGCGCCCCCATCTTGCCGCGCGAAATCTTCGGCCGCTTCGTGAACGAGTCGTTCTGGATGGACCCGAAGAACAACATCAGCCAAGTACCCGTCGTGTAGTAGCCAGCGGCGGCCGACCGCCGTCAGTTCTTCGCGCGGATCTCGAATCCATCCGGCTCCGACCAGGCCTGCGGACTCTCCGCTTTGGCGGCATCGTAGCGAACCATGGACACCGCCAGGCGATCCTTCTCCAGAGTAAGCCGCAGGTAATGGAAGTTGACGGCGGTGCGCAGGTGAGACTGTTCGCCGAACATGCGCGGCGCCGGCACGGGCCTGGCTCCTCCACCGCCGCTCACGACGTAGTTCACGCCGTCTCTGAAGTAGCGCTCGTAATTGTGCACATGACTGCCCACCACCAGCACCTTGGCGCGCAGCGATGTCGCATGACGCGCCAGGTAGCGGGCAACCTCCTTCTCATCGAGCCCGCGTGGAAAGAACGGGTCGCGCACCGGAGGATAATGCAGCACGATGAGAATGAACTTCACCTCATCATCGGCGCCGGCGATCTGCGCTTCGAACCACGAGCGCTGCTCGCTCCCCGGTTTCAGTGGAGCACCGGAATCGAGGACGAGCGCGAGCAGGTTGGACCCGATGGAGACCGAGTACCAGCGATGCGGCCGTAACGGCAGATCATCGAACGCGCTCCACCAGTTCTCGAGACACGGCTGCACATCCTGCGCGCAGCCCCTGAGCTCGTGATTGCCGAGGGCGGGAAACACCGGGATGTGCGCCGTCGACCAGGCCATGGTTTCGCTGCGGAAGGTCTGGTAGTCGCGCGGATCGCGTCCCTCGAACACGAGGTCCCCGCCGATCAGGATGACAGCGGGCCTCTCGGCGGCGATTCTCTCTACCAGCGCGCGCCGCGCGACGGCATTGACGACGTTGGGGCGCTGCGTAAAGCGCGTGTCGCCATACACCACGAGCACGAGGGGGCCTTCGCCCTGTGAAGGTACTTGGAAGCGCGGTGGCTCCGCCGCGCCGGTGCGCAGGGCTGCGCCGACCGCGAGGCAGCAGAACGCCAGCACGCACCATGCCGATCGCCGGCGCGGGCGGTCCGGGCCCCAATATGCCGAGTTCACGCGCGCGCGTGTGCCGCGGCGACCTCAGGCATTGGAGGCGCTCACTTTTTTGCGGGTGCTGCGGTCACCTTGATAGCCAGTGCCTCGACATAGGTAACCTGGACGTGATCGCCCTTCTTGATGTTCTGTAACTGGCTCGGGTCCTGGGCCTCGACATCCACCTCGTTGCCTGCAGGGCCGCGCAGGGTCACCATCTGCTTGGCGGGATCGACGGCGATGACTTCGGCCGTCGCAGTGACCTTGCGTGCCATCGTTCCTCCGGGCTTTGCGCCAGGCGCTGGCGGCGGGGTGATCGCTCCCTCCTCCGCGGGCGCTGGCATGGCGCCGCCGCCTTTCTTCAGCTCGAGTGCCAGAGCCTGAGTGTACTTGGCGTGTACCCTGTCGCCGACCTTGATCTGATCGAAGTTGTGGACCTGGTCACCCACCTCGATGGTGCGCGTCTTGCCGCTCGCACCCTGCAGCGTGACGGTCCGCTTCGCCGGGTCGACGGCGACCACCTTTGCGGTGACCTCGGTCGTCGCCGCTCCGGCAACCATTCCAGGTGCCGTGGCGACCCCCGCCTGAGTCGTCGGCGCAGATTGTGCCTGCGCGGCGAGCGAGCCCGCCCCCATGCTGGCCGCGGCGATGGCAGTCACGATCGTGATGAGTTTCATCCCCGGTCTCCCATGTGATTTGAAGAGAAGCGCGCGCCCCGCGTCCCGCTAAAATAGACGGCATGGGGCCGGGCCTGCCGACCCCGGGGGCGCGCCTCCTTGAAATGATGCGCCGAGGCAGCCGCAGTACGCTACCCCCCCCACCCCGCCTGCCGCACTGCCAGGAGAGCTCGATGTTGCAGATAGCCGTGATCAACGAATCTACCGCCATCGCCGATGGGGATGTCCAGAACATGATTGCCGCTTTCAAGACGCAGTGGAACGACGATCTGAACTCAGTGTGGGGCGTAGGGGCAGCTACATTTAGTTTCAATCCGAGGCAGCAAGCTCCGCCAGCGGGCGCCTGGTGGGTGGTGTTCCTCGACAACAGTGACCAGGCGAACGCCTGACTGGCGGGTATGCACAGAAATTCGACCCGAAGAAAGGCTGGGTGCAGGTCACCGGCGCCAAGGCGGCCCTGACACTGCGCGGATCAAGGGCTGCCGCAGGTTCGCGCCGCGAGCGGCGCGCCCGCGGCTGGAAGAAGTGGGCCCCCAGCAGGCACATATTCAGGCGCTGACCCCCTGCGCCGCAACCAGCCCGGCGCCCCGGGCACCGTTCCCCCGTGGCCCCTGTACCCGCGCGCGCAGAAATGTCAGCGGCGCTCCCGCCCGACGCGCCTGCCATGCTAAGTTCACCTTGCATCGATGGGGGAATATAGATTGGCCCAGTCCGAGGCAACGGGATCCACGCCGTGGTGGACCGGCCGGCGTCTGCCGCCTGGCTCACCGCGCAGTGCTGCGCTCGGCGCCGAGCCGATGAGCGCCGAGGTAGTGGCCGATGTGGAGGGCATTCGCGGTCTCAGCGCCGAGTACGAGCATCTCTATCGGGTCACCGGCAACACGCTGCCCTTTGCAAGGCAGGAATGGCATCTCGCATGGTGCGAGCACCTGTTGAGGCAGACGCGGCGCGCGTCCCAGGAGCCGTTGTTCTGCATCCTGCGCAGAGGCGATGGCAGCTGCACCGCCATCGTCCCGCTCATCCTGACTCGCCGGCGGCTGGGGCCGCTCAAGGTGGCCGCGCTGGGACTCGTGGGCGCGGACCCTGCGCTCACCGAGATCCGCAATCCGCTCGTTGAGCCGGGCTATGAGCGCGCGACAGTGCGCGCGGTGCACGAGCGGCTGGCCGCACTGCGCGGGTGGGACTGGATTCAATGGAGCGGCGTCAGCGCTGAGCTGGCCGAGGCTCTGTCGCTGGAAGCGACGCCGCAGTGGTACCAGACTCTCGATGATTACGTGCTCGATCTTCCTGCCGACTGGCCGCAGTTCCACGCTACGCTCCGGCGCAACGTGCGCGAGTCGCTGCGGCACTGTTACAACTCCCTGCGGCGCGCGGGACACAGCTCCGAGTTCATCGTGGCGCGTGACCGCGTGGAAGTGCGTTGGGCGCTCTATCGCTTCCTGCAGCTGCACACGCTGCGCGCCAATATGCCCTGGGGGCCCGTTCACCCCGATCGTTTCGCGGCCCACTCGCTCAGGGCCTTCCTGTACGAGGTCTGTGACCGGCTCGCCGCGCGCGATGCGGTAAGGGTGTTCCAGCTGCGCATCGCGGATGAAGTGGTTGCCTCGCGCGTCGGCTTCGTAATCGGCGACAGTCTCTATCTCTACTACTCCGGCTTCGACCCGGCATGGGCGCGCTACAGCGTCATGACTACCACCATGGCCGAGGCGCTGCGCTATGCGATCGCGAGCGGTTTGAAGAGCGTCAACCTGTCGCTCACCGGCGAGCAGTCGAAGCTGCGCTGGCATCCACGCCGCGTGGACTTTTACTCGGCGCTCGTACATCGAGATGCCGTACGCTCGCGCCTCGCCTGCGGGGCCTATCGCATGGCGCTCGCTGGCCGCAGCGCGCCACGCAGATTCTTGAAGCGCCTGCTGCAGGCGCGCCAGGACTGGAATTAGCTAGAGCCAGGATGCCGCTGCGCGCGCTGCGGGCAGCGGCAAGCCGCGCAATCTCGCACGGCTAGAGGGCGAGCTCCTGCAGCAGCACCAGCGAGCGCCCCTGCAGCGCATAGCCCTGCTCGGCAGCGACTACCCGCAGCGCCCAGGGATCGGCGCGCGCCGTATCCAGCACGGCAGTCCACGGCTTGCCGCTCAGCATCTCGGCGATGCGAAACGGGATGGCTTCGTGGTGGGCATTCATCAGTAGCATGAAATTGCTGTCGCGGATCGGTTCGCCGCGGCGTCCGCGCCGCTCGATCGCGCCACCGGCCAGATACACGCCCAGGCAGCGCGCGAAGTCCTGCTGCCAGTCGCGCTCGGTCATCTCGTGGCCATCGGGATTGAGCCAGATGATCTCCTTGAGGCCCTCCGGGGTGAGCGTGTCGGCGCGCACATAGCGGCGCCGGCTGAACACCGGATGCTCGCGGCGCAGCCGGATGATGCGCCCGGTGAACTCGAGGAAATCGCGGCGCCGCTCGTCGAGGTTCCAGTCGCTCCAGGAGAGCTCGTTGTCCTGGCAGTAGGCGTTGTTGTTGCCGTGCTGCGTGCGGCTGAGCTCATCTCCGCCGAGGAGCATCGGTATTCCCTGCGACAGCAGTAAGGAGGCGAGCATATTGCGCTTCTGGCGGCGCCGCAGCTCGAGCACGGCCGCATCCTCGGTCGGGCCCTCGACGCCGCAGTTCCAGGAGCGATTGTTGTTGTGGCCGTCGCGGTTGTCCTCGCCGTTGGCCTCGTTGTGCTTGTCGTTGTAGCTCACGAGATCTTCGAGAGTGAAGCCATCGTGTGCGGTGATGAAGTTGATGCTCGCGTGCGGCTTGCGGCCACTCGCCTCATACAGGTCGGCGGAGCCGGTTATGCGGCGCGCGTATTCCCCGATGAGCCCGCCGTCGCCTTTCCAGAAGCCGCGTAGCGTATCGCGGTACTTGTCGTTCCACTCGTTCCAGCCGGGGGGGAAGTTGCCGACCTGGTAGCCGCCGCTGCCGACGTCCCATGGCTCTGCGATCAGCTTCAGCTGCGAGAGTACCGGGTCCTGCCCAATGGTGTCGAAGAAAGAGCCGAGGCGGTCGACGTCGTGGAGCTCGCGCGCGAGAGCGGAAGCGAGGTCGAAGCGAAAGCCGTCGACATGCATTTCCGTAGCCCAGTAGCGCAGACTGTCCATGATCATCTGCAACACGTTGGGATGTTGCAGATTGAGCGTGTTACCCGTGCCGGTGAAATCCATGTAGTAACGCGGCTGACCGGCCAGACGGTAATAGGTGGCATTGTCGATGCCGCGGAAGGAGAGCGTCGGGCCGAGCTGATTGCCTTCGGCGGTGTGGTTGTAGACGACATCGAGCAGCACCTCGATGCCGACGGAGTGCAGTACCTTGACCATGGTCTTGAACTCGCTGATCCGGCCGGTCGAGGAGTAACGCATCTCCGGGGCGAAGAATCCGAGTGTGTTGTACCCCCAGTAGTTACGCAGTCCCTTCTCGAGCAGGTGCCGGTCATCCACGAAGGCATGCACCGGCATCAACTCCACCGCAGTCACCCCGAGGCGTACCAGGTGATCGACGATCGGCGCAGTCGCAAGTCCCGCGTAGGTCCCGCGCAGCCTGGGAGGCACCTGTGGATGGAGCAGGGTCATACCGCGCACGTGCGCCTCGTAGATCACCGTGTCGTGCCACGGGATGCGCGGCGGTCGGTCGTCTCCCCAGGTAAAGGCCGTATCGACTACCCGGCACTTCGGAGTGCCGGCCGCGCTGTCGCGGCGATCGAACGACAGATCCGCCTTCGCGTGTCCGGTGCGATAGCCGAAGTGAGCGTCGCTCCACGCGAGCTGGCCCTGCAGATGCCGGGCATAAGGCTCGATCAACAGCTTGTGCGGATTGAAGCGATGGCCGTGCTCGGGATCGTAGGGTCCATGGACCCGGTAGCCGTACAGCAGGCCCGGGCGCGCCTCCGGAAGATAAGCATGCCAGTTGCCGTCGGTGCGCTCGCGAACCGTGATGCGCTGTATCTCGTGCCGCCCGGTGGGATCGAACAGACACAGCTCCACCCGCTCGGCGTGCGCGGAGAACAGTGAGAAGTTCACCCCTTCACCATCCCAGCTCGCGCCGCGCGGATAGGGCTGACCCGGCCACACCGCGCTGATCAGCGCATCCGGCTTGGCGCCGGCGGGGCGTTCGGCAGTACGGCTGCGGTCCCTGTCGGCTGTAACATCCACGTGCGTACAGCTCCTGGCTACCGCAGCATCGAAGCAACCATACTAGTGGCAGCACTGCAGCCCGTCCAACTTCGCGGCGCGTGAGGCTTGGCAGTTGCTGGTGCGCGCGGGTCAGGCTTCGGCATGAGCACGCGCTGCCGAGCGCCCGGCCGCCTCGCCTGCAGGGCCGCAGCGCGCATCGGGCGCGGCTAGGTAGCCGGCGATGCTTCTTCAGGAGCCGATGAATCGTCGCGGATCCGGCTCTCGAGAATCATGCCGGCGGGTAGCATGACGGTTGGTGAATCGTCCGGAATGCTGGCTTCCGCAGCGGCTCGCGCCTGCGGCTCCCCGCCCGCTTCATTCATCGAAACCTGCCTGGTGCTGCGCAGCTGGCGGAACAGCGCCTCGGCATCGACCGGAGGCGAGTAGAAGTACCCTTGGCCGAAACCGCAGCCCATCTGCAGGAGCGTCTGCGCCGCAGCCTTGGTCTCCACCACCTCGGCCACCGCACGCAGTCCGAGATTCGACGCCATCTGCAGGATCGCCCCAGTGATCGCGTTGTTGGCGCGCTCGGAGCCGGTGCGGCTGACGAGCGGACGGTCGATCTTCACGTAGTCGAACGGGAACAGCTGCAAATAACTGAGTGATGAGTAGCCGGTGCCGAAGTCATCGAGCATCAACTCGATCCCCATGTCGTGGAACGCGTCGAGCACGACGCGGGCCGTGGTCACGTTGCTGACCAACCCGCCCTCGGACAGTTCGAACTTGAGGTTAGCGGCGGGAATATGGCTCTCATCGAGCATTTGTGCGACGTATTCGCGCAGACCCGGTGAACGCAGCACCGCCGCGGAGAGATTGACGCTGATGTAGAAATCCTCATTTTCAGGCAGCCGCCGTCGCCACTCCGCCGCCAGGCGGCACACGCGCTGGATGATCCAGCGCGTCACCGGCACGATGACACCCGCTTCTTCCGCGATTGCCAGGAACTTGTCCGGGGTCAGCAACCCCTCGACCGGATGTCGCCAGCGCAGCAGCGCCTCGGCTCCTACGACCCGGCCGCCGCGAAGGTCGACGATCGGTTGGTACAGCAGGCGGAACTCGCGCCGATCGAGAGCCACGTGCAGGTCGGCTTCCAGGCTGACCAGAGTCACCGCGGCGCCGGCCATGCCGGGTGCGTAGGCCACAGCGCGCAACCGCTGCTGCTGCCTGGCGATCGAGACCGCGAGGTCGGCCTCGCGCAGTGCATCCTCAGCGCGCTGCATACCCGAGTCGATGCAGGTGAAACCAACACGAGAGCTCACGCTGAGGCGATGCTGGCGGAGCTCATAAGGCCGCTGGCACTCCTCCTGCAGACGATCGGCAATGTCCTGCGCTGCCGCGGTCGATTCCACCTCGAAGAGCAGCACGGCGAGCTGATCCGCTCCCCAGCGCGCCAGCACGTGCTCGGTCTCGGTCGCAGGAAGCGCCTGCGCGCAGCGTTGTGCGGCCTGCAGCAACAGCTCATCGCCCGCGGTGTGTCCGAGGGTATCGCTGATGAGCCTGAGTCGCTCGATATCGATCAGTGCAATCACTATGCGCTGGCGGCGGCGCGTGCGGATCTCCCGCAGTGCCCGGTCGAGCTGATCCATGAAGTAGCGCCGGTTCGGCAGCCCGGTGAAGACGTCGTGATAGCGTGCATGGTCGAAGCTTCGCTGCAGGGTTTCGCGCTGCTCGATCTCGCCGACCAGCCGCTCGTTGACGGCGTGCAGCCGCTTGCGCGTGGCAGCGAGCGTGCTGCGTGTGCGCTGGAGGCTGTGTGTCAGGTCGTACGCACCGAAGGCCAGCGCCCACATGAGCAGCGCCACCAGTCCGACCTCTGCGGCCAGCTCTCTCGCCGGGTACCAGCCGGTGCGTGGACGGATGGTAAGCGTCAGAAATGCCGCACTTCCCGGCGAGGAGCCGGGCTGGCGAATGACGCCCGTGGCTGGCTGCGCGAAGGTCCCCGGCTGGGAGCTGAGGAACACGCGCGGGTGCTGCATGAGCGCATCCGACTGCGATAACTGGAAGTCGTAACCCTCGTTGACGAGAGTTCCGAAGCGCGCCCGTGCCAGCAGGGATTCGAGATTCTCGTAACTCACCGACCAGGCAGAGGCAACTTCGGAGTTGGCATTGGCACCCGCTGCCGGCGGCGCGAGCGCGGCGCGCGCTGCAACGATCCACTGGCTGCCATAGCGGACCGGGCCAAACAATACTGCGGCACCGCCGGTGGCCTTGCTCGCGGCCCACTCCCGCGCCACCGCACTCGCAACGGCAGCATCGGCCGGCGGCGCATTCAGCACGGCGCCATCGGCGCTCATCCAGAACACCCCGCTCCGATGTGTGCCAGCGGCGAGCGCCGCGAGCTCGGCTTCGATCAGCCTTGCATGCTGGAGGACAGCCGACTGAGCAGCGCGCCGCAGCTGTTCGGAGCGCTGCTGCACGCTGAGCGTGATGAGCCGGGCACCGAGCAGCGCCACGAGCATCGCAGCCAACAGCGGCAGCAGCCAGTAGGAGTGACGCCGCAGCGCATCGAGCCTCATGGAGCTGCGCTCCGCTTGCCGAGATGCACGGTGCAATTGAGCGTGATGGTGGTGCGCTTGAATCCCTCAAGGTCCTGATAGTCACCGATGAGTTGCCAGTCGGCACGGCCGAACGATTTCCCCGCACCGACGAAGCCTTCCTTGAGGGTCTTCGGAGGTCCCACCGTCTGACCGATGAGGTTCAGGACTCGGGGCGCGACCGGTCCGTAGGCGCCCCCGATGAGCCAGGTGATCGCCGTCCCAGCGTAATCGAGTCGGGCCGTGCCGAGCTTCGTGCCGAGGTTGCCGCCGAAGGATTGCGCATACGACACCGAGGCGAGGACCTTGCGGGCAAGAAGAAAGGACAGCCCGAGCTTCGGAAGATTTCCGTGGCTCGGCTGGATGTCTATGTAGCGCTCCTCCAGCTGCACCGACAGCCAGGGCGTGAGTGCACTGATGAAGCCCCCGGCGAGGTTGCGGTAATCGAAGGGCTCACCCCCGGTAGCGCCCGACCCCACGTGGGCCTCGGCGTACAGACTCGTCTTGATGGTGCCCTGCCCGAGCTTCAGGGCGCCATTGAATGTCCCGTTCGTCCAGTGCGAGTTGTAGATCTGCTGGTACTCTGCGCCGAGGCCGATGAGGCTGCCGGTATCGAACAGCCTGAGCCATGTCGCGGCGCCGCCGCCGCCGCCGTGATCGCCGGTGAGACTCATGCCATTGGCGGAGAACACCAGTTTGTCCTCTGGCGCCGCGCTCGCGATGAGTGGGCGTCCCAGTGACAACACAGCCAGTGCGACCGGCGCACCGCACGCCAGCATCCTTCCCGCATTCATGGATTTGGTGGCCGCAGTCATGGACGCCTGGCAGCCGTGGTCAGGGCAGTGCCGTCCTGATCGGCGGCGGCAACCCGCGCGGCCGGCACGAAAGCCACGGTGTACAGCCGCTCATCTTCCCCGGGCAGCGCAATCGCAGAGCACGTCACCTGATACACGCGTTGCATCACCGTCACGTGCGCCTTGCGGCGACCGCTGAGGCCCGGATCCCACCAGCGCGGCTCGGGTGGCGCCTGCGGCAGGAGACGTGAAACTTCAGCGTCCATCTGCGCAGCCGGGAACAGCGCCGTAGCGGGCTTGTTCCACGCCAGCACTCGACCCTGTGAATCGACCACCAGCGCAGCCTGCTCCGCGACATCGAGCGCGGCCCGCACACAGAAGCTTTCGGTCGTATCCTCCACGATCACCAGCGCGAGCCGCCGGCCCTTCTGGGCCAGGTGCTGCACGCGCACTTCGGTGGCGCGCAGCCGGCCACCGTGCCGCAGCATGCATGCCCGGGTGCCGCCAGCGGTACCCGCTACGAGCTCCTGGACGAGCTCCGGATAGGAGAAGTGCAGTCCCTCGATGAGGCTGCGCCCGATCAGAGTGCCTTCCTCGCCCTCGAATCTGATGAGTGCGGTGCGGCTGGCAAAGCAGACCTCGCACGTGTCGGCGTCCACTACGAACGCCGGCAACGGCAGTTGCTCGAGCACCGCCGACCACAACTGCTCGCCGCGCTCTGCCTCGTTCAGCGCGGCGGCCACCTGATCGTGCAGACGCTCGAACACCGTGCCCAGGTATTCCGCGGCCACGGCGCAGGCAAACGTCAGGATCACGAACACTTCCAGCAGAACCACGAAGTAATCGGAGGGTGCGTAAAATCCCACGAACGGCAGTGCGCCGCTCGTGCTGCCCCGGCCGAGCAGCTTCTCGAACCCGGCAACGATCTCCTCGACCCACGGCGCATACCAGCGCAGCTCCGGCGCTTCGATGGCGGCGAGCAGCGTCACGGCAACCGTAACGATTGCCGCTATGAAATATGGGTGCCAGCGGGACAGGAAGATCGAGCCGACGATCGGGAGCGTGAATACCAGGAGAAACAGCGGATTCTGCAGACCGCCGGCGTGCTGCCAGATGTAGGCCATGGCGAGGACGCCGAGCACGTGCAACGCGGTGAGCACGCGCGGACGCCGCTGGTTGCGTTGCGCGGTACCGCTGGCGAGTACCGTGAGCGCTACATGGATGGCGCCGAGGACGACCAGGCCCGCGGCCGTGGCGATGAAATCGATGGCCAACCCGCTTACCAACCAGGGCACCGCCGTGGCGAACAGCAGCGCGAAGACAGTCAGCAGCCACAGGTCATCGAGCAGGTGGATGCGCGGATCGCGCCACACCGGCCGCAGCATGAGCTGAGTCGCGTTGTTGTCGTTCATCGCTGTCGTGCTGCGCCGCGCAGCTCCCCATCAGCCACCGCGGGCGCCGCGGCGCGGAAATTGTTGTTCTCGAGCGTGGGGTGCGCGAGGACTTTCTTGCCGTCGGGCTGCTCATAGTCCGTCACGTGCAATGCATACGCGCGCGGCTGCAGCACCTGGTTGTTGCGCAGAATGGGTGAGTCGCCGATGACGTCGATGCCGTTGAACTGCGGGGCGATGATGGTGTTGTCTGCCGCAGTGCTCGGGCGGTGCGGGTCGCCGAGCACGAAAGCCAGGCCGTACCCGCAATTGTGCACGCGGTTGGCGCGTACCAGGACGCTGGCGGAGCTGCGCACCATGATGCCATAGGCGCCTAGGTGATCGAGCTCGTTGTTGTCGATGACGGATTCGCGCGCGGTGTCGGCAATGATGCCCATGCCGGGGCCACCGCTAACATGGTTGCCGCGAACTACCGCGCCGGCACCGAGCAGGTGGACTCCGGCCTCGGCTGCATTGGCGAACTCGTTGCGCTCGATGAGCACGGCGATGTTCGCCGCCACCACGCCACTGCGATCGCCGTCGAAATGATTCTCGCGCATCGTCAGGGCCGCGCCGCGCGCGTCCGGCTCGGCACGCACCGCCCACACTCCCGCATCGCGGCTGTTCGAGAAGGTGTTGCCGACGAGCACCGCGTTGCGGGTCGAGGCCGCGAAGCGTACGCCGACGCGATCGGCGCTGAAACGGTTGCGCTCGAACAGCACGTCGCTGGCATTCTCTGCCACGTCGACGCCGACGTCGCAGCTCTCGATGGTGCTCGCACGCAGGCGGAACTGCGCGGCACGCAGCAGGATGGCACTGCCCGGGCAGTTGCGCAGCTGCAGGCCTTCGATCGAGGTGTTGGCCCCGGCAATGTCGAGCACCGGGCCGCCGCTGAGCGAGTGGCCATCGATCTGCGTGCCGCCCTGCTGCGCGATTATGCGCACGCCGTGCGGGTTGACGAGCGGCGGCAGCGGCGTCTCGGGGGCGACGCTCTTCACTTTGAGCCTGACGTCCGCGTTGCCGTTGGCTGCGGCGACGATGAACAGCGCCTCGCGCAACGTGCCCGGACCGCGGTCGGCATCGCTCGTGACCTCCACGGTAAGCGTGCCGGCCGCCTGGCCCGCCGGTCGCTGCTGCCGTGTCTGATACCACCAGCCGAGCGCCGCCAGACCGCCGAGCAGCACCAACACACCGACCGCCACCGTCATACGGACGCTAGTGCGCATGAAGTCTCCGTGCGTGCGCTAGGACGAATACCGCGTGCCACGAGCGTGCTACCAGCGCCCGGCCGAAGGGCACGTCGATCGGCAGCGACAGCGCAGTGGCCGCTGCCAGCGCCACGCGGCGCACGGCGGGCGAGAAGCGTGGCAGGTGAGGCAGCAGCCAGGTGCGGAAAGGCGCCGGGTCGACGCCGCTGGTGGCGCGCACCTCGAGACCGCACTCGGCGAACAGCTGCAGATAGCTGCTGCGCGGCCGCGCGCGAAAAGTCGCGCTGTCGCATTGACCGAGTGCGCACTGCGGGGCCGCCTCGAGCAGGATCAGCATCCCGTCCGCCGCCAGATGCTCCACCATGCGTTGCAGCGAGGCGCGCAGCGCCCCCGGGTCGACGATGTGCTGCAGCACCGTAACGCTCAACACGACATCGAACTTGTCGCCGGCCTGGAGCGACGCCAGGTCCTGAACGAGAAAGCGGCATGGTCCGCGCAGCGGCTGCATGCTCGCGCGGCGTCGGGCTTCGGCAATCATGGTGGGACTGAGGTCGATACCGGTGACCGATGCGCCCCGTGCGGCGAGCAGCCGACTCCAGCGGCCCACTCCGCAACCGACGTCCAGTACCCGTACACCTTCGCGCATGGGCAGCCAGCGCTGCAGCGCCAGGCGCTGACACAGATCAATGGCCCGGTTGTAGAAGCGCGGCATGCCAAAGGAGCAAACCGCTGCAAGGCCCGCACCCTGCGCGGCAAAGCGCTGCGCGCGCTGCTCCCAGTAGTGCAGGTGGGCCGAGACGGGCAGAGTCTGCGGCTCGATCATCCCGGCCTCCGCACCCAGGCGTCCGGCGGAGCAGCGTCGCGTTCGTAGTGATCCTTGTACAGCCTGCGGCCCCACAGCCGCACGGCGATGAAATTGCCGAAGCCGACGGTCATGGGCAGCAGGTGCGTAAGCGCATACAGCAGGTATAGCGGCACGATCGGCGCGACATATGCGCGCTCCGACTTCGGCACGACGGTGAAGAGTGCGATCACTCCGAGGGCAAGATAGCTGCCCACCGCGCCGATGAAGTACGAGGGGCTCGTCAGAGCGTTGCGCGGCAGCAGGTGCGCGAGGAACAGGCTGTCGAAGCCGCCGATCAGGCTCAGCAGCAGCAGCGTCGCACTGAAGATCTTGACCAGATGCAACACCAGCGACAGGCCGCCGATATAGATCACGAAGTGATAACCCGCGAACGGTGTGCGCTTGCTGATGCGCCAGATCGCGCCGAGGCGCTCCGTGTACACCTTCAGCAGGCCGTGGTACCAGCCGACGCGCTGTGAGAACCAGCGGCCGAGAGTCCCGGGTCCCTCGGTGCTCACCACCAGTCGGCCGTCATAGTAGATGCGCTCGCCCTGGCTGAGGAGGATCACGGCGTTCTCCAGATCCTCCGCGTAGACCGAGAGTGAGTGCTCGCGCAGTGCGCGCCACAGCGCATCGCGGCGGTAAATGGAGACGCCGGAAGTGATGCTGTAGTCGGCGAGGCTCTCGCGGCCGACGCGGAAGGCGAGTGCGTACTCGAACGCCTGAAATCGCGCCAGGAACCCGTCCGGCTCGATCATGACCCGCGGACAGACGGCGGCCGCTCCCGATTGCTGAAAGTCGCCGATGACCCGCTCGAGATCCGCGCTGCTTCCCCCGGCGAGCCCGCGGATGCGGATGTCGGGGTCGATGACCATGACGGTCTCGATGTGCGGCGGCAGCCGCTCCAGCAGTAGCCGCAGCGCAGCGGGCTTGCGACGATTGACGCCGTCGTCGAAGCAGCGCCACCCGTCCTGCAACAGCCGCGTCATGGTGGTGTCGGTGGAGCCGTCGCTGATCAGCCAGACCCGATCGCGGTAGGCGGCAAAGGACTCGATGAACTCATCGAGCCGATCGCCGAGATTGAAAACCGAGGCGATGATGGCGTAGGGCCGCAGCGGCACCATGCGGCGAATGCCTCCGGGGAGCGACCCGACCAGGTCAATGGACACATTGCGGGTGTCGGCGGAGGCACTCGCCGTAGCGGTGTGGCGGCGGCGGACGTGCAGTCGCAGCAGAAGGTCCAGCGCATCGGTGTACACGATGAGATTGGCGAGCCCATAGATGAGGAGCGAGACGCTCGCCGCCTGCACGTTCGCCGCCGCGAGGACGATCCAGATAGTCAGCAACGCACACACCGCTGCAGGCGCTATCAATGTCCAGGGCCGAGCCGCCTTCATGCGCTTGCTACGATCGGTGCGGACTGCTGCGGGAGTTTCGCCATGACGGCGGCGCGCACCTGCTCGGCATCGGCGATGGGCAAGCCGTGCATCGCCATCGGCTCGAGCGAGGACAGGATCCACAGCAGCGAGCGCGTTCTCGAGGGTAGATGCGCGACCCGCCGCTGCAGCTGGGCCAGCCGCGACTCATAGTCGCGCTCGATGGCGAGGACCGTGGCGCGCACATCGGGATCGAGCGGTGGGATCTTCGCCGGCTGCTCCCACGAAATCCGCGTGCCGCGGATCCGCCGCCGCTCGTAAACGGTGAAAGGTTTCAGCCCTGGATCGTCTGCCATGGCCGCACCCGAGAATGGGATTATGTAGGGGTAGATCCCGACTTCGCAGCCCTGCTGCAGCCAGTGCCACGCGCCACGCAGCGTCGCCGCGACATCAGCAAGCTTGGCTCGCGGGGAGCTGAGGATGATGTCCAGGAACGGGACGATACCGAGCTCGAGCGCGGTCGCCAGCGTCGGCTCGATGTTGGAGTATATCTGCGCCTTGTTGAACTCACCCAGTATCTGGTGCGAGAAACTTTCGATGCCGAACCCCAGCACCCGGAATCCAGCGCGACGCATGGCCGCGAGCCGTTCCGGTGACATCGCGTCGATCCGGTTGGTGCTGATGAACTGCAGCGCACGCGGCAGCGTGCCCTTTTTCTTTGCGGCGAGGATCGCCTCGCATAGTGGCAGGATGCGGCGATCCTTGGTGAAGACGAAGATATCGTCCTGAAAAATTACCGTGCGCACCGCCGGCTGTGCCTCGACGATGCGCTCGAGCATCTGTACGCATTCGGCCGCATCGAGGCGTGCGATGCGGGCGACGCTACCTTGGGCTTCGTGCAGGAAGTTCGTGGCCGAGCAGAAGGTGCAGCCCATCGGGCAATAGTTGAGTGTGATGAGGCGCACCGAGCGGATCTCCGCGAGGCGGGCCTCGCGCGCCGCCTTCGTCGGCAGCGAGCCGAGGCGATACGCCGCTTCGAGACGGTCCCAGTACTGCCGATACGGCATGCGCGCGTACGGGATGCGGAACACCGCATCACGCAGCGCCGCGGCATCGAGCGCCTGCTGTGGAAGCTTCAGTATTCGTCCGTCGGCGGTGCGCTCGGCCGTCCCGACGATGCCGGCCGTCGTCGCTCCCGAGCGCAGTCGCGCGGCGAGCTCGAGCAGCGGCCGCTCACCTTCGCCGAGTATCACTCGATCGAAGGGAGCCAGCTCGTACAGCAGCTCGGGCCGGAAGGTGGCTTCCATGCCACCGGCGATGAGCAGCGCCTGCGGTGCCATCCGCCGCGCGCGATGGGCAAGCTCGAGGTCGAAGCGTAACGTCATGCCAGTGGTCGAGATGCCGATGACGTCCCACGCACCTGCCAGGATCTCGCGCTCGAGTGCGCGCTCGGGCGATCCGTTGCAGCAGTTCGGATCGAAGACCTTGACGGTTACGCCTGCGGACTCGAGTACACCCGCAAGCCGCCAGACCCCGAGCGGTGGCGCGAGAAAAGTGTATTCCCCGCAATTCGGGTCGTACGGACCGACCAGTAGAATCCGTGGCGAGTGCATGTTCGAGTTCTTGCTTTTAGATTGCCGACGGCACGCACCCATGTTGGGCTGCAACAGGCTCGGCGGCAAGCGCGGCAGCCGGGACCCCCAGATGCTGCGCCGCAGCAGGCAGCACCATGCATAACATAATCATCCTGCACGACGCACAAGCTTCAGCTTGCCGACTGCCTAGCTCAAGCTTTTGGAGTGGGTTGAGCTAACGAGCTCAGGCGGCCGAGAGTCGTGGCGAGCGTTGCGGCGATGGCGGAGCCCGCCAGCACTGCGAACTTCGCAGCGACGAGCAGTGCCGGCTCTTCGAATGCGAGGTTGGCGATGAAGATCGACATGGTGAAGCCGATCCCAGCCACAACGCCAAGCAGCATCAGTTGAGACCAGCGGACACCCGGGGGAAGCTCGGCGACTTTCAATCTCACCGCAGCGAGCGCAGCAAGCACGATGCCGGCGGGTTTGCCCAACACCAATGCCAATACGATGCCCATGATGACTTCGAGCGGAGGGCCTGCAGAAAAGTCGAGACCCTCGAGCCGTACGCCCGCATTGGCGAAGGCGAACAGCGGCATGATGCCGAAAGCGACGTAGGGGTGCAGCATGGCTTCGACGCGCACCACGGGGGTTCCGGAAAGAGACCGCGGCGAGAGCGTGACATTCGCGACCGATGGGGAGCGCCATTTGCGCGCGCGCTGCCGCGCGCCGGGCCCGAACCCGGCGGTCACCGGTGTAAGAAGCCCAAGCACCACGCCGGTCAATGCCGGGTGTACGCCGGCCTGCAGCATGCCGAGCCACAGCACCGCCCCGGGGAACACGTACGCGAGCGCCGAGCGCACACCGAGCGCCTGCAGCAGCAGAACCAGAGCGATACCGGCGGCAACGAGCAGCAACTGTGCGGCCACCAGGCCACCGGAATAGAAGATAGCAATGATGAGAATGGCGGCGATGTCATCCGCGATGGCGAGCGTCAGCAGCAGCATGCGCAGCACCGTCGGCACACGGCCGATGAGTGACAGCACGCCAACGGCGAAGGCGATGTCGGTAGCGGTCGGGATCGCCCAGCCGCGCCCGACCTGAGGGCCGCGAGCCACCAACATATATGAGAGTGCAGGCACGACCACGCCGCCAGCGGCAGCGATGATCGGAAGCGTCGCGACGCGTGGATCCGACAGTGTCCCGTCGTGCAGCTCGCGGCGGATCTCCAGACCGACGAGCAGGAAGAAAATGCTCATCAACCCGTCGTTCACCCAGAAGCGCAGATCGCCCGCCGCAAGCAGGGGCATACCCAGGCTGAGCCGTTGCCGCCACAAGGACTCGTAGGCGTGCGCGAGCGGCGAGTTGGCGCAGGCGAGCGCCAGTGCCGCAGCGGCGAGCAGCACTATTCCCCCGAGCGCCTCGACACCGATGAAGCGAAGTGGCCAGAGGCGGCGGCGGCTGGTGTGTGGCGTGCTCACTGGCGAACTGACTGCACCTCGGCAGCTTAGCCCAGGCCGAAAAATAACGCGTGCATGTCGATTGCAGGCGGTCCGCTTCGTCATAAACAAGATGCATGGCTTGGCGCGCAACCCCCACTCTGTCGCTCGGTGAACACAGTTGAGCGAGCTTTGCTTGCGCTGTTGCTGCCGCGATGGTGTCATCGGTACCCATGACGGCTACGGATGCTCATCGCACGATCGATGCCGTATGGCGCATCGAGTCCGCACGGCTCATCGCCGGGCTCACGCGCCTGCTGCGCGATGTCGCGCTCGCAGAGGAGCTAGCGCAGGATGCGTTGGTTGCAGCGCTCGAGCAGTGGCCGCACGCGGGTATTCCGGACAAGCCCGCTGCCTGGTTGATGGCGACGGCGAAGCACCGCGCGATCGATCAGCTGCGGCGCCGGCGCATGCTGTCGCGCAAACACCAGGCGCTCGGTCATGAGCTCGAGATGGAGCAGCTGAGCAACGGCGACTCGCTCGAGCACAATGCCGACGATGTAGTCGGTGATGACCTGCTGCGGCTAATGTTCATCGCCTGTCATCCGCTGCTCTCGACCGAGGCGCGCACGGCGCTCACCCTGAAGCTGCTGGCCGGGCTCACCACCGCAGAGATCGCGCGCGCGTTCC
Organism: Steroidobacteraceae bacterium; assembly: GCA_035639195.1. Classification (GTDB taxonomy): domain Bacteria; phylum Pseudomonadota; class Gammaproteobacteria; order Steroidobacterales; family Steroidobacteraceae; genus 13-2-20CM-66-19. Next base: position 1,776 of record DASQYM010000041.1, on the reverse strand, counting down.
TGGTGCCGGAGGCGACCGTTGCGCAGCGCATCGTGCGTGCGAAGCGCACACTCGCCGCCGCCCGCGTCCCCTTCGAAGCGCTCGCGCCGGAGCAACTGCACGAGCGTTTGTTCTCGGTGATGGAGGTCATCTACCTGGTGTTCAACGAAGGCTACTCCACCACTGCCGGCAATGATTGGACCAGGCAGGCCATGTGCGAAGAAGCGCTGCGGCTCGGGCGCATGCTCGCCGAGCTGGCGCCGCTCGAGGCGGAGGTGCACGGCCTGGTGGCGCTCATGGAGATCCAGGCGTCCCGGCTCGCCGCGCGCGTCGGCCGGAACGGCGAGCCGATCCTGCTGATGCAGCAGAACCGCGCGCTCTGGGACCCGCTGCTGATTCACCGCGGGCTGCTGGCACTCGCGCGTGGCGAGGCCCGCGGTGCGATGCGCGGACCATATATGCTGCAGGCCGCCATCGCCGCTTGTCACGCGCGTGCGGCGAGTGCCAACGATACCGACTGGGTGCTCATCACCGCGCTCTATGACGAACTTGCCCGTCTGTCACCTTCACCAGTGGTAGAGCTCAACCGCGCGGTGGCGGTCTCCATGGCCTACGGGCCGGCAGCCGGACTCGAGCTTGCCGACCAGCTCGCTGCGCAGGGTGCGCTGCGTTCCTACCATCTGCTGCCGAGCGTGCGCGGGGACCTGCTCGCCAGGCTCGGCCGTTATCGGGAGGCGCGCGGGGAATTCGAGCGGGCCGCCACATTGACCCAGAACACACGCGAGAGCCGCCTGCTGCTCGATCGCGCAGCCGCCTGCGAGCGCGGAGAGATCTGATGTCGTACATGCTGCTGATCGTCGAGCCGGGGGGACAGCGCGCGGCGCGTGCGCCGCACGAGGCGCACGGCCTTTATCGCCGCATGCTCGATTACACCGAGTCGCTCAAGACACGCGGCGTTCTCCTCGCAAGCGACTCGCTGCGCGCGCCCGCGGCACGTCTCAGCATGCGCGCCGGACGGCCGAGCGTAGTCGATGGGCCCTTCACAGAATCGAAGGAGCTGATAGGCGGATTCTTCTTGCTCGACTGCGCAACGCGCGACCAGGCGCTGAGCCTCGCTGCCGAGTGCCCGGCGGCGGAGTGGGCCACGATCGAGGTGCGCGAGATCGGACCTTGCTACGAGTGAAGGCAGGAGCGCGAGCGCGCCAGCTTCACAGCTGAGGTGCCCACGAGCTGCACCACCCCGCGGCCCTCACATCCTTACCGGGGAACAGCTGGCATGGCCCGCGGGCAGAGCCCTCGGATCCCTGATACAGGGCACAGTTGGCGCAGCGGCTGCCCGGAGTGGCCGCGCGCGCATTCTTCGCATCCTCGACGTATTTCAGCGCCTTGGCCTCCGGCGCATCGACCGCGAGCAGGGGCGGCGAGGCGAGCGTGGTGCGCAAGCCGAGCGGCAGCAGGCAAGCACCGAGCGCGAGTCGCTGCAGCAGCCGGCGACGGGCCAGAGCAATCTTTTCGATCATTGGCAGCTCCACGGCGCTCCCGGCGGCGCCCCTCGCCATCTTAGCGTCCGGCGTACTCAGCTCGAGGTCTGCGCGAGTGACTCCATCATCAACCCGGTACCACCGCGCGAGACGTGGGCGACCACTGCCGTGCGCCGGTGGAGCTTGGTGATACCACCTAAGTTGATGGCGAAGGACAGCACCACATGCTGACCCTTCCGCAGGCCGAGGTTGGATGTCTCGATGAAAACGCCAGTGGCACTCAGGTTGGCCGCTTTGCAGAGCTTGCGTCGACCGC
>DASQYM010000040.1:0-12505 GCA_035639195.1 Steroidobacteraceae bacterium | reverse complement strand
CGTCGTGTCGGCAAAGCGCAGGTCGGTATTGTCGATGCCGATGGTGCCGGCAGCATTCTCATAGGTGAGCTGGAAGAAAGCGCCGAAGTTAGGCGCGATCTTGCCCGCATAGAACAGGCTCAGCTGCTGCGGGAATCCGGCCGTGCCATTTTGTGCGACGCCCGGGGCGCCAGCGGATGACAGATCGGGCACCGCGGTCTTCATCTGCGTGTAAGACATCTGTGCCATGATCGAGAGCGGCACGGTCTGCGCGAGCTCGAGCAGCTCCTCCTTCTTGCCGGTGATGTCCCGCACCTGCTTGACGTTGGTGAGGATGTAACCGTTGGCCTTGAACATTCGGCCGAAATGCGTCAGCTCCGGGTACACTGTGTGACAGGCTTCGCACGCCATGCCGGTCTGGCGAGCAAAGCTCGGGACCGCGCCCGCCGGAGCGGCCATTGTGAGCAGCGCCGCTGCGAGGACCGCCATGGCGCCGGGATTGCGAGACACCTCGCCGATCGTTCTGCCCGACATACGTCCTCCCCTCAAGTAGCCTGCGGTTATCGGCAGGTGCGCTCCTAGGCTAAGGACGCGAACGGTTGGCGCCAGAGGGGGTAATACGTATTGGCGTAGGTAGCGCAACCGGTGACCATCCGTTCCCTTTTGCGCGAGTTCGCTGCAACACGTACTTTGAGCAGTCACCACCTCGAGTATCTCCTCGCCCCGCAGTCGCTTGCGGTCATCGGCGCCTCCGATCGCACCGGCAGCGTCGGCGCTACGGTCATGCGCAACCTCATGGCCGGCGGATTTCGCGGCCCAGTGTGGCCGGTCAACCTCAGGCACGCATCGGTGGCAGGTATGCGCGCCTATGCGACGCCGGCCGAGCTTCCCGGGGCTCCGGACCTGGCCGTCATCTGCACACCGGCGGCGAGCGTGCCAGCTCTCATCGCACAGCTCGGCGCGCGCGGCACCCATGCGGCAGTGGTGCTCAGCGCGGGCCTCGAGGCGAGCGCCGCCGGCGGCGGCACGCTCGCCGCCGCGATGCTGCAGAGTGCGCGGCGCCACGCACTGCGCATCCTCGGGCCCAACTGCATAGGGCTGATCGTTCCCGGCATCGGACTGAATGCGAGCTTCGCCCACCTCGGTGCGCGCGCCGGCGGAATCGCGTTCATCGCGCAATCCGGTGCCCTCGTCAGCGCGCTGCTCGACTGGGCACAGGGCGCAGGAGTCGGTTTCTCGCACTGCATCTCACTCGGCAACGCGGCGGACGTCGACTTCGGGGATCTGCTCGATTATCTCGGCCGCGATCCGCGCACGCGTGCGATTTTGTTGTACATCGAGTCGATCACCGGCGCGCGCAAGTTCATGTCGGCGGCACGCTCCGCGGCACGCAACAAGCCGGTGATCGCCGTCAAGGCCGGGCGCACCGGGGAAGCGGCCAGAGCGGCGACCTCACACAGCGGCGCGCTCGCGGGAGCGGATGCGGTCTACGAAGCGGCCCTGCGCCGCGCCGGGGTGCTGCGGGTCGCGACCACGCGGCAGCTGTTCGAGGCGGCGCAGATTCTCTCGCAATATCGCAGTTACGTGGGCCCGCGCCTCGCCATCCTCAGTAACGGCGGGGGACCGGCGGTAATGGCCACCGATGCACTGATCGGAGGGGGCGGAGAGCTCGCGGCGCTTGCCCCGCGGACGCTCGAGAAGCTCGATCGGGTGCTGCCCGCCGGGTGGTCGCGCGCCAATCCGATCGACATCATCGGGGACGCTCCGCCTGAGCGCTATCTCGGTGCGTTGAGTGCGGTACTCGAGGACCCACAGGTCGATGCGGTGCTGCTCGTGCACGCACCTACTGCGGTGGCGGCGACCGCCGAGGTGGCGCGGCTCTGTACGCCGCTCCTCGAGAAGGCGACGCGGCCTGCCTTCGCCTGCTGGCTCGGAGCGGAAGGCGTACGGCTCGCGGGCACGGCCGGTCCGCGGGCCGTGCCCGGTTACGCGACCCCCGAAGAAGCCGTCGAGGCGTACCTGCACGTCATGCGCTATCACCAGGTGCAAGCGCTGCTCATGCAGACTCCAACGTCGCAGCCGGAAGGCTTGGCGCCCGACACGGCAGCCGCCAGATCGATCATCCGCGCTGCGCTTGCCGCGGGCCGTTTCGTGCTGAGTGAGCCCGAGTCGAAGGCGCTGCTGGCGGCGTACCACATTCCCGTGGTGCAGACCCGCATCGGTCGCGAGGTTGCCACTCTGCCGGCGCTCGCCGCCGACATCGGCTATCCGGTTGCGCTGAAGATCCTCTCGCCCGATATCAGTCACAAGTCCGATGTCGGGGGTGTCGCGCTGAATATCGCGAATGTCGCCGAGCTCACGCAGGCGGCCGGGACGATGCTGCAGCGTTGCCGGGAGCTGCGGCCACAGGCACGCATCGAAGGGTTCACGCTGCAGCGCATGGTCCGCCGCGGCGGCGCGCACGAGCTGCTCGCGGGCATCGCGCTCGATGCGACCTTCGGACCGGTCGTGCTGTTCGGCCACGGGGGTACGGCGGTCGAAATCATTGGCGATCGGGCGCTGGCGCTCCCCCCGCTCGACTCCGTGCTCACTCGCGAGCTCATCGCGCGCACCCGGGTGTCGCGGCTGCTCGCTGGCGCCCGCGGCATGAACCCGGTCGCGATGCCGGCGCTGGAGCAGGCGCTGATGCGCCTCGCGCAGCTCGCCTGCGATATGGCGGAGATCGTCGAGCTCGACATCAATCCGCTCCTCGCCGATGAGCAGGGAGTGATTGCACTCGATGCACGGGTGCGCCTCGCCCCGAGCGCCGCCAGCGCGGTCGAGCGGCTCGCGATCCGTCCCTACCCGAGCGAGCTCGAGGAGACGGTCGATCACCGGGGGCGGCGGCTGCTGCTGCGGCCGATCCGACCGGAAGATACCCCGCGGCACCGCCAGTTTCTGGCGCGGGTCACACCGCATGATCTGTACCTGCGCTTCTTCACCGGCGTGCGCGAGCTGCCCGAGGCCGATCTCGCACATCTGACGCAAATCGACTACGACCGCGACATGGCGTTCCTGGCGGTGGGCCGCGATGTGGCGGGCACGGAGGAAATTCTCGGGGTCGCCCGCGCCTGCGCCGACCCCGACAACAATGCAGCGGAATTCGCGGTGCTGGTACGCTCGGATCTCAAGGGCCAAGGGCTCGGGACGCTCCTCATGCGCAAGCTGATCCGCTACTGCCGCGAGCGCGGCACGGGTGAGCTCCGGGGCGAGGTCATGACGGAGAACACCGCCATGCTGCAGCTCGCGCGGACGCTCGGCTTCAAGGTGCGCCGCACCGAGCAGAACGTCGAGACCATCACACTCGAACTGCGGCCACGGCCCGCTGCGCGCGCGATCTGAAGAGGCCGCCGTACCTTCTCAGATGACGCGCGAGAAGGAGGGACGCGGCGCTTCCGCCGTCGCGGGCGCAGTGAGATACGCATCGAAGCACATGGCGATGCTCCGCAGCAGCAGCCGCCCGCTTGCCGTCGCGGTGATCCGTCCATCCGCGATGACGATGAGACCGTCGGCGAGGTGCGAGCGCAGCCGCGCGAGCGCCTGCTCGAAGTACGCCGCGAAGTCGATGCCGAAACGCGCTCCGATCGCACGCATGTCGATCGCGCCCTGGCACATGAGCTGTCCGATCACCTCCGCACGGATCCGGTCATCTGCGCTCAGCGTCAACCCGCGCCACAGCGGCAGTCGACCGGCACCGAGCGCGCGCTCCCATTTCTTCAGCTCACGGAAGTTCTGACTGTAGCTCTCGCCGATGTGACTGATGGCGCTCACACCGAGACCGATCAGGTCGCAGCCAGCGTGCGTCGTGTAGCCCATGAAATTGCGCTGCAGAGCGCCCGCCTCCTGGGCCTGCAGCAGCTCATCATCGGGAAGCGCGAAGTGGTCCATGCCGATGTAGCGGTAGCCGCCGGCGGCGAGCTCTTCGATCGCAAGCCGCAGCAGCTCGAGCCGCTCGGCGGCGCTCGGCAGTGTCGCCGCATCGATCCGACGCTGTGCCTTGAATAGTCCCGGCAGGTGCGCGTATCCGTAGACCGCGAGCCGGTCGGGTCGCGCCGACATCACCATGCGCAGCGTCCTGCGGAAGGCAGCCGGCGTCTGGCGCGGGAGCCCATAGATCAGATCGACATTCACCGAGCGGAAGCCACTGTCGCGGCAGGCGTCGATGAGATCGAGCGTCTCCTCGGTGCTCTGCAGGCGGTTCACGGCACGCTGCACCTCCGGATCGAAGTCCTGCACGCCGAGACTGACGCGGTTGAATCCGAGCCGCGCCAGCGCCGGCGCATAGTCCGCTGGCACGCTCCGCGGGTCGAGCTCGATGGAGTAGTCGCGGGAGCGAGCGCGGCTCAGAGTGAAGGCCTCGCCGAGTCCATCGATGAGCCACTCGAGCGTTTCGGCGCTGAGGAAATTCGGCGTGCCGCCGCCCAAGTGCAGTTGCACGACCTCGCGCTCACGGTCGAAGAGCGGCGCAAGGAGCGCAATCTCATGCAGCAGGTGCTCGACGTAGCGCTCACCCTTTGCCGTGTCGCGCGTGATGAGCCGGTTGCAGCCGCAGTAGAAGCAGGGGCTGAAGCAGAAGGGCACGTGCACATAGATCGACAGTGCGCGTGTGCCCGGGCGCAAGTTGCTGCGCGCCGCATGCTCCGCGAGATCCGCGGCGCCGAAGGCGCTCGTGAACTGCGGCGCTGCGGGATACGAGGTGTAGCGCGGACCGGGCCGGTCATAGCGTTTGAGGAGCCCGCTATCGATGACCGGAAGATCGGAATCCGGCGCAGGCAGGGCGTGCATGGTCGATGCTCCTTGACGCGGCCGCCGGCACGACAAGATTCACCGCGACGATGACAGTCCCATGACCAGCGTCATCGCCGCGGCATCGTGCGCCAACCGTCAGGCCTACTGAACCTTTATGGTTGTTGGCTTCTTCGTCTCAACCTTGGTCTTCGGGACGTGGATGGTGAGTACCCCGTCCTTCGACTCGGCGCGGATCGCGGCCTGATCGACCGCATCCGGTAGCGCGAAACTGCGCGAGAAATTGCCGTACCAGGTCTCCACCTTGTGGAACTTCTCGTCCTTCTGTTCCTCTTTCTGCCGGCGCTCACCGCTCAGGGTCAGCATGCCGTCATTGACGGTGACCTCGAGGTCTTCCTTCTTGACTGCCGGCAGCGCCGCACGGATCAGGTATTCCTCGCCCGTTTCGCTGATGTCGACCGACGGCGCCCACTCGGGCTGCGACTCGGTCTCCGCCGCAAAGCGCGGCCGGCGCCCAAAGAAGCTCGGAAAGCGATTGAACATCTCATCCATCCCACCGAAGGGTTCCCAACGTACCAGACTCATGGCGTTCTCCTCTCACTTGACTCTGAGGGGAGAGTAATTCCAAGCCACGCCGAGCTGAATTCGGAAGAGTGCGTATCCCACCCGTGCAGCAGAAAGCGGCCAGCGTGCACGACGACGCACGTCCCATCGCCATAGGTACTTGGCGCAATCGGGCGAGCAGGAGATAAGCACTTTGCCGAATGCGCAGCGGCCGCGCGGAGTTGGAACATCGACACTTGCAAGGAGGTGCCGGTGTTGCAGCCAATTCGTCGGATACTCGCGGTCGTCAAGGACCCTGGAGCCCCGTTGCTGCCCGCGGTGGCGAAGGCCACTCAGCTCGCGCGCGCACTCGGTGCCGAGCTCGAGCTCTTCCACGCCATCGATGCCGCGGTATACGTGGACATGCTCGGTGCGAGCGTGGCGGGACTCGCGCAGTTCGAGTCCGAGGAGCGCAGCGCTTACCTGCAGCGCCTCGAGCGCATTGCCGCGCGGGCGCGGCTGCACTCACCGAGTGTGACGGTCGCGGCGCAGTGGGACTTCCCGGCCTACGAGGCTATCGTGCGCCGCGCGCTCGAGAGCGAGGCGGATCTGGTGGTGGCGGAGTGTCATCCGGGGCGACACCACGCGCCGGGCTTTCTGCGTCTCACCGACTGGGAGCTGCTCCGGCTTTGCCCGATTCCGGTGCTGCTCGTCAAAGGGGTGCGTCCCTACCGCCGGCCGACGATCGTCGGCGCGGTCGATCCGGGCCAGGCCTTGGGCAAGCCCGTGGCGCTCGATGAGCAGATCCTGCTGCTGGGCGCAGAGTTCTCGCACGCATTGCACGGGAAGCTGCATGCGGCGCACGCGTATCAACCTGCGGGGGTCGTCGGGCGTTGGGCCGCGGGTTCGGGCAGCACCGAGCCCAACGCCGCGAGCGCCCAGTTAGGGCTCGAGAGCCTCGTGGCACGCACTGGCGTCCCCGTGGACGGTTGTCACCTCCTCGGTGGCACAGCTCACGAGGTCCTGGAGCAGCTCGCCCGGCGGCTGCCCGCGGACATCGTCATCGCCGGCTCGATGGCGCGCTCGGGAGTGCAAGGTGCGCTGATCGGCAACACCGCCGAGTGGCTGCTGCGGCATCTGTCCTGCGATCTGCTCATCGTAAAGCCCCAGGAGTTCGCCAATCGTGTGCCGCTCTGCCGGGCGGGTGCGCGGCAGGTTACCGTAGAACCGCTCGGCTGAGCCAAACTGCTCGCTTTGGAGCGCGCACCCGGCGCGCCCCGCTCGTTTCCAACCGATGCCGCATGCAATAATCGCCTGCGGACAACGGTTATGCAGTCACTTTCCTCGGAACTTGCCCGCAGCGTCCTGGATGCCGCCCCGGATGCCATCATCATCATCGATGGCACCGGCAGGATCCGGTTCGCCAATGGTCAAGTGTCATCACTCTTCGGCTACCGCCGCGAGGAGATCATCGGCTTGGCGGTCGAGCAGCTCATGCCCGAGCGCTTTCGCAGCCGTCACAACGCTCACCGCGAGCGCTACGCCGAGGCGTTGCGCCCGCGTGCCATGGGCGAGGGGCTCGCATTGTTCGGACGGCGGCTCGATGGGAGTGAGTTTCCGGTCGAGGTCAGCCTGAGCCCCATCCGCAACGGAAAGCAACTGCTGATCGCGGCGGCGATCCGCGACGTGAGCGACCGCAAGCGGGTCGAGAATGAGCTGCGCGCAGCGCGCGCCCTCGCAGATGAGGCCCGTGAGAGCGCCGACCGGGCCAATCAGGCCAAGAGCCGCTTCCTCGCGACCGCAAGCCACGACCTGCGCCAGCCGCTGCAGACGCTGGCGCTGTTGAACGGCATCCTGCGCCGCGTGGCGCGGGAAGCGCGCGCGCTCGAGGCGCTCGACCAGCAGGAGCAAGCGATCGGGGCGATGACGCGCCTGCTGGGGGCGCTGCTCGACATCAGTAAGCTCGAATCCGGTGCCATCAAGCCCGAGCTCGGCGATTTCAAGGTGGGCACTCTGTTCGAGGGACTGCGGCGCGAGTTCAGCAGCATCGCGACGAGCAAGAACCTGGAGCTCGAAGTGAGCACGTGCGAGGAGTGCGTGCACAGCGACGCGGCGCTCGTCGAGCAGCTCATCAAGAACCTTCTCTCGAACGCCATCAAGTACACGCGACCCGGTGGACGCGTGCTGCTGCGCGGACGAGGTAACGGCGATCGGGTGCAAATCGATGTGGTCGACACCGGCATCGGCATCGCCCCCGACCAGATCGCCTACATCTATGACGAGTTCTATCAGGTCGGCGTGCCGACCAACAGCTCCCGGGAAGGCTACGGACTCGGTCTCAGCATCGTGCAGCGCCTGGTAAAACTCCTGAACCTGCGTCTGGAGGTGACCTCCGAGCTCGGCAAGGGATCGGTCTTCTCTCTGCTGCTGCCGCGCGGACAGTCTGAGCGCATGGCGCCGCCGCAGGCGGCGGCCGCTTCACGGGAGTCACCGGCCGGGCAACCGCGTGTGTTGCTGGTCGAGGACGATCCTGGCGTTCGCGATGCGACGCGCATGCTGTTGAGGGTCGAGGGCTACCAGGTGACCGCGGTGGCCTCGCTCGCGGACGCGCTGCGCAGCGCGCAGCACGAGGGCGCCCCGGACCTGCTGATCACCGACTATCACCTGGGCGAGGGGGAGCTTGGCACCGAGGTCATCGCGGCGCTGCGCGAGAAGCTGCGCGCGGAGCTGAAGGCTGTGCTGATAACCGGCGATACCTCTAACGTGGTCAAGCATCTCCCGAACGATCCACGGCTGAGAGTTGCTGCCAAGCCGATCGACGCGGAGCAGCTGCTGAAGGTCCTCGGGGAGCTGCTGACGGCCTGAGCACCGCGCGGCGGGGAGGGACTTGCGCGCCGGGAGCGTCGCGCGCGCAGCCCTCAGTTGGCGGCGGGCTGCTCGGCTTCGAGGTCCATGACCATGCGCACGAGGTGCGCGAGCGAGTTGGCGCCGCTTTTCTCCATGACGCGCGCGCGATGAATCTCCACCGTGCGCTGGCTCACCCCGAGCTCCGCGGCCATCACCTTGTTGGGCTTGCCCCGGGTCATCAGCATGAGCACCTCATGCTCACGCGGGGTGAGTGACTCGAGACGCTCGCGGATGCGTACATGTTGTGCGAGCGCCGCGCGGTTCCTGGCGTCGCGCTCGAGCGCGCGCTGTATGCGATCGATCAGATCCTGGTCGCGAAACGGCTTCTGCAGGAAGTCGAACGCCCCGTGCTGCATCGCCTCGACCGCCATGGGGATGTCGCCGTGGCCGGTGATGAAAATGACCGGGATCATGGCGCCACGTAGATTCAGCTGCTGCTGCAGCTCGATGCCGCTCATGCCGGGCATGCGCACATCGAGCACCAGGCAGCCGGGCTGGTTGGGCTTGTACAGCTCGAGAAATTCGCTCGCGGAGGCGAGTGCGCGGGTCGTGAGTCCCACGGACTTCAGCAGGAACCGCAGCGAGTTGCGTACGCCTTCGTCGTCGTCTACGACAAACACAGTAGGTGTGGCTGGCTGCATGGGACTACCGGGGCTTCGTGGGTAGAAGGATATCGAAGCAGGCGCCGCTCGGCACGTTGGGCCGGTAGCCCACCGAGCCGCCGTGACTGCGCGCGATGGTATGGGTGATCGCGAGTCCGAGGCCGGTGCCGTTCTCCTTGGTGGAGAAGAACGGATCGAAGATGCGCTGCATCGCCTGCGGCGAAACGCCGGGTCCATTGTCGATGACGCTCAACTGCACCTCACCCTCCGTGGTGAGAGCGGTGCGGATGGTGATGTGGCCACTGCTCGAGACGCGGCCGGCGAGCGCATCGAGGCTGTTGCGCACGAGATTCAGGAGCGCCTGCTGGATCTGCCCGGGGTCGGCCAGCACCTCGGGGAGATCCGGGGCGAGATCGAGCGTCAACCGAACCCCGTGGACGAGCGCATCGGTCTGTGCGAGCTCGTAGAGCTCGGTCACCAAGGCGTTGAGGCTCGCCGGCGCATGCTCGGCGCGCTGGCTGTGGGCGAGCGATCGCAGGCGCCGCAGGATGTCCGCGGCGCGCGCGGTCTGCGCGCTGATCTGCCGCAAAGCCTCACGCAGGTCGCCGCTATCAGCCGGCGGTCGCGACAGCAGCCGTTCGCAGGCGTGCGCGTAGTTGGCGATGGCGGTCAGCGGCTGATTGAGTTCGTGGGCCACCCCCGCGGCCATCTCACCAATGGTGGCCATGCGCGAGACATTCAGCAGCCGCCCATGCAGCGTAGCGGGTGCTTCCCGCGCCTGCACCCGGAGTGGCCCTGCCGCGCGCGCGGGTGCTCCGGGTGGGTCCTCGATGCTCATTTGTGCGCTGGCAGCCATACAGATCCGTACGCGCAAGCATCCACATTTCGTTACGTCGCGTCGTTACGTATTTGTCGCAGAATCCTCGTTCGTGACCCTGTGCGGCAGGCGAGCCCCTGTCGATAGGTAGTTACCGAGGGCAGCTGCGGGATCCGCTGATTAACCACAGCTCCGCCCGCGGCCATTGTGCCGCGAGGCGGCGCAAGCGCTGCGGGTAGTTCGTATGCCTCCGAGACTCTGGATGCCGGGAATCCTCAAGATCGCCTACAAGCTGCTGATCAACGATCGGGCGAAATTCGCAGCCTTGCTGGTCGGAATCACCTTCGCGGTGTTCCTCATGATTGAGATGACTTCGCTCTTTGCAGGGATCCTCAACCGCTCCTCGGCCACGGTGATCAACATCGGGGCATCGATCTGGGTGATGGACCCGGCGGTGCAGACGGTCGCCAACACGATCCCGCTGCCCGATTACGTGCTCGATGAGGTGCGCAGCATGCCGGGCGTCAAGTACGCGGTGCCGCTGTATTCGGGGGCGGCGCTCGTGAAGCTCCGCGATGGCATCTACCAGGCGGCCAACATCGTCGGTCTCGACGACACCAGTCTCTTCGGCCGGCCGGAGATGCTGAGCGGCAACATCCAGGACATCTTCGCGGAGAACGCCTTCATCGCGATCCGCGACGCAGAGTTCTACAAGCTGGAGAACCCGACGATCGGCACCGAGTTCGAGCTCAACGATCACCGCGGCGTGATCGTCGGCACCGCGCGGGTCGCCTCGAGTGCGTTGTTCGGCGTGCCGACGCTCTACACTACCTACAGCCGCGCGCTGCAGTACATTCCCAACACGCGCTTCACCATCTCCTACCTGCTGGTGGAGCCGAAGACGCCGGCGGACGTCAAGCCTATTCAAGCCCGGGTGACGGCGGCGGGCTACCTGGCACTGACGCGCACGGAGTTCATACAGAAAATATCCGATTTTTACATGTATAAGACCGGCATCGGCACCAACATGATGCTGATGACCATCATCAGCTTCATCGTCGGGCTCTCCATCTCCGGTCAGACCTTCTACACCTTCATTCTCGAGAACATGGACAAGTTCGGTGCCATCAAGGCGATCGGCGCGAAAGGCAGCGAGCTCATTGCCATGATTCTCTTTCAGGCCACCTTCGTCGCGCTCACCGGCTACGGCATCGGCGTCGGCCTGTGCGCCTTTCTCATCTGGCTGGCGCGCTCGCACCTGCCCGATTACGCCGCGATGATTACCTTCCCGAACCTCGGCACCGCGTTCGTCATGGTCGTGGTGATCGCCGGCATCTCCAGCTACGTGGGCGTGCGCAAAGTGCTCAGGATCGAGCCCTTCGACATCTTCCGGGGATAGCGATGGCCCAGGCGGCGATTCAGGCGGTCACGATCAACAAGTGGTTCGGCGAGGGGCAGGCGCGGACCCACGCGGTCAAGGACGTGAGCTTCGAGGCGAGCTTCGGCGAGATGCTGTACGTCGTCGGCCCCTCCGGCAGCGGCAAGACCACGATGCTCAGCATGATCTCCGGGATCCTGCGCCCGAGCTCGGGCACGGTGAAGATCGAGGACGCGGATATCTGGAGGCTCTCGAGCGATGCGCTCGCGGAATTCCGCCTGCACCGGATCGGCTTCGTATTCCAGGACTACCACCTGTTTCCGCGCCTGACCACCGCCGAGAACGTCGCCATTCCGCTCATTCTGCAGCATCGCGACTGGGATGCGGCCCTCAGTGAGGCTGCGCGCAACCTGGAAATCGTGGGTCTGAAGGAGCGCGCACAGCTGCCGCCGGTGAAGCTCTCCGGCGGTGAGCAGCAGCGCGTGGCCATCGCACGCGCCATCGTCGCCCGTCCGGACATCCTGATCCTGGATGAGCCGACCGCTTCGCTCGATGGCGACACCGGGCGGAACATACTGCGGTTCGTGCGCGACGAGCTCCTCACCGACAAGCGCTGCATCGTCATCGTCACGCACGACAGCCGCATCTACGAGTTTGCCGATCGGATCATGCGCATGGAGGACGGCCGGGTTGCCGCTGCCGACCGGGGTCAGCTGGATGCGCACTAAGGCCATTTTCATCACTTCCGCCGTCGGCTTCCTGCTGGCGCTGGTGAGTGCGTTCATTTTCAGCCGCACGCCCAAGCCGCAGCCGCCCCTTTTTACCCCGGCGGCCAACCCCTACGCGCACGGCATCTACTCGAACGGCATCATCGAGAGCGAACAGGCGCAGGGACAGAACATCAACATCTATCCGGAGGTCGCAGGCCCGATCACCCGCGTGCTGGTCGCCGAAGGCCAGACGGTGCACCAGGGCGATGCCCTGCTCACCATCGACGACTCAGTGCAGCGGGCGACCGCCGAGCAGCAGCAGGCGCAGTCCGAGGCCGCACACGCCCTGTGGCGCGAGCTCAAGGCGCAGCCGCGGCCCGAGAACCTGGCCGTGGCGAGGTCTCAGGCCCTCGCCGCCGCCGCCACGCTCAAGACCGCCGAAGACCAGCGGGACAAGCTGAAGCGCTCTTACGAACTGCAGCCCAAGTCCGTCAGCCGGGGCGATCTCGACAACGCTGAAAACGCGGTCCGCGTCGCGGCCGCCGGGCTCGAAGTCGCGCAGAAGCAGCTCGACCTCGTCCGCGCCGGGGCGTGGAGCTACGACATCAAGAACCAGGAGAGCCAGTGCGACGCCCTGGCCAAGGCCGTGACCGCGTCGACGGCCCTCCTCAACAAGTACGCGATCCGAGCGCCGGTCGATGGTCCGGTCCTCGCGATCAACGCGGCAGTCGGCAGCTACGTCTCCGCGCAGGGCTCCTACGACGGCTATACGCAGGGGTACCTG
>DASQYM010000039.1:0-24669 GCA_035639195.1 Steroidobacteraceae bacterium | reverse complement strand
GCACCGCGCGATCGGCGATCAACTCACGTGTGTGTTCGTCGACCATGGGCTGCTGCGTCTCGGCGAAGCCGCGCAGGTCATGAGTACCTTTGCACAGCACCTCGGCGTGCGCGTGCTTCGTGTCGACGCCGAGAGGCGCTTCCTCGATGCGCTCGCCGGCGTGGAGGATCCCGAAGCCAAGCGCAAGGTCATAGGCCGCACCTTCATCGAGGTCTTCGAGCAAGAAGCTCACCGCGTGCGCGAGGTGCGCTTCCTGGCGCAGGGCACCATTTACCCGGATGTGATCGAGTCCGCGGGTGCGCGCACCGGCAAGGCGCACGTCATCAAGTCGCATCACAACGTCGGCGGACTCCCCGAGCGCATGCATCTCGAGCTCATCGAGCCATTGCGCGAGCTGTTCAAGGACGAGGTGCGGCGGCTCGGGGTCGAGCTCGGCCTGCCGCGCGAGATGGTATATCGGCACCCCTTCCCCGGGCCCGGACTCGGCGTGCGCATTCTCGGCGAGGTGCGCAAGGTCTATGCCGATTTACTGCGCCGTGCCGATGCGATCTTCATCGAGGAGTTGCGGCGTCACGATCTCTACGACCGCGTGAGCCAGGCGTTCGCGGTGTTCCTGCCGGTGCGCTCGGTCGGGGTGATGGGCGATGGGCGCCGCTACGACTACGTGATCGCGCTGCGCGCGGTGGAGACGGTGGATTTCATGACCGCGCACTGGGCGCGCCTGCCGTACGAGTTCCTCGACCACGTCTCGCGGCGCATCGTCAATGAGGTCGCGGGTATCTCGCGCGTCGTCTACGACATCTCCGGCAAGCCGCCCGCGACCATCGAGTGGGAATAAGCGACTGCTCCGAAGACCTCGATCCGGGTCTGCAGACCGTCCGCCACACCCGTGACGGCGGCCAGCTGACATAGCCCCTGCTGGGCGCTTGGGCCTAAAGCGGTTTTCCGGGGAAGGTGTTCGGCGCGAGCGCGCCTTGCTCGATCAGCACCACGCCATTCACGATGACAAAGTGCATGCCGCTGCTGGGCTCGTTAGGAGCCTTGTAGGTGGCGTGGTCGAGGACCGTTCCAGCATCGAAAACGACGATGTCAGCGTCCGCGCCCTCCTGCAGGCGACCCTTGTAACGCCCCGCGGCGGTGGCCTTCTCCATGCGTTGCGCCGGCAGCAAGCTCATTTTCCTCAAGGCGTCCATCAAGGTGATGCTGCCGAGATCGCGTACGTAGTGCGAGAGAATACGTGAATAGGTGCCTGCGTTTCGGGGGTGGCCCGGCCCACCGTCGCTGGCAATAATGACTAGCGGATTGGGCACGATGGCTTCCACCACGCTCTCCGGATTCACGTACATGAGCACCAGCTGCGCACGGGGCGATGCATGCAGAGCGTCGAACCGTTGTTTGGTCAGGCGCTCCCCGGTTTCGGGTAGCGCCAGGTCGCCGTAGTCCAGACCTTGTGACTCCCGCCAACCCGGATTGAAAGCAGCTGAGTTGATGTAGGTCATGGCCGCGCCGTAGGGATACGCTTCCGTCGTCACATCGAGTCCGCGGGCGCGCGCGCCAGCTATCATCGCGAGGCACTCGAGGGATCGTTTCGTGCACATGCTGTTGATATGCACGATGTGCAGCGAGGCGCCGGTTACTGCGGCAGCGCCGATGACTTCCTCGACGGATTCGATACCCGAACCCGGATCAACGACGTTGGCGCTGCGAATGTGAGTAAACACGGGCACTCGCCGCTGTGCGGCCAGCCGGAACATCCGGATTACCTCGTGATGGCTCGCTCCGGGCGTGTATTCAATACCCATGCCGACTCCCAGACCTCCGGCGTCGAGCTCGTGGCCGAGGTGCTGCTCCATAGCCTCTATCTGCTCTTCACTGGCAGCGTCATTTGTGGCCGGCCCGGAAGCAGGAAGAATCTGCTCCCCGGTCAGAGGCGCGCCGAACACTGCGGCGCGCGCGGCGACATGACTCGCAGAAGTGCCGTAATTGATCAACGAATGCCCGCGCTTACTCTGAAGAAACTTCGCAACATCGGGGACGCCGATTTCCATCTCGAGGGCCGTGGTCACGCCATCCAACGCCTTCAAACGGCCAGACTCGCTATCCTGGGCGTGCTGGTGCAGATCGACGAATCCCGGTGCCACGACCAATCCTCGGGCAGCTAACGTTCGGGCCCCCGCCAATCGCTCGCTGCTGATGCGAACCACCTTGCCGTGGGTTATGCCGACGTTACGCACGGCATCCAGGCCGGTTTCCGGGTCCATGACTCTGCCGCCCTCAATCACGATGTCGTAGTTCTCGGCAACGGCGTAGCCACAAATCAGCAAAGCGAATGTCAGGAGGCGGCGGGCGCTCAGCTTGCTGACCACGTGTAGCCCTGCACCGTCCGCGTGGCTTACGCCGGACGCCTGCCCCGCCCGCGCCGCTCGCGTACTGGCCCCGCTGCGGCGCTCGGGTTCGCTACCGGCGGCAGCGTCTCCGGCAGAGGTTGCCCGGTGGTGAGTCCCGACTTGATGATCCGGATCATCTCCGCATCGATGAGCGGATCGGTGGGCGGCGAGCCATAAGCTGCGAGCAGCCGCTCGACCTCCGCTTTGACGCGCTGATCCAGGCTGCGCCCGCCCTGCTGAAGCCAGGTCTCCCGATTCACCCGATCGAACACCGCCCCGGGCAAATACAACTCGCGCGGCCAGTAGCTGAGCGTGTGGGTCGCGGTGAGCAGGTGCTTCTCCTGCAGCAGCTGGCGCACCAGCTCCACGGTTGGCAGGTCGTCCATCACCGCGAACTCCCGGCAAAAGTGCAGCGCCTGACCGCACAGCTCATCGTCGAACACGAGCTTCTCCAGGCTGAAGGTCAGGACGTAGTCGAGCATGCCGGGACCCGACACTGAGTTGACTCCGGTAATTGCGGCCAGCAAGGCACCGGCGAAGGTCTCCGCGCCGGCCTGCGCGTCGAGAAACTTGCCTTCACTCAGTGCCATGTAGCTCTGCGTGGGCAGTTGCAGGTGCTTGGCAATCTCCACGTAGGCCGCGTTCAGGTGCAGCGTCTCGATCGCGGCCATGGGTGACATGGCGGTCTTCATGTGAAAGGTCGCGGGTGCGCCGCCAAAGAGCACGGGCGTGCCCGGCCGTATCATCTGCGCCATGGTGATGCCGGCGAGCACGTCGGCGACGTGCATCACGGTGGCCCCGACCAAGGTCACCGGCGCGATCAGGCCCATCAGCGTCACCGGCACGATCTCCACCGGGATGCCGAACTCGGCGCAATCCAAAAGGTTCTGGCAGGAGTCCTCGCTGTAGCGGTAGAAGCCGGTGGCGGTGACGGTGAAGATCGACATGGGTCGCGCGATGAGATCGGCCTTGTCGCGCCTGAAAAGCTGCATCATCTCCGCCATGCGCGGTACGCCATGCTCGGTGAAGGCTCCCGACACCACGGGCTTCAGCGAGTTGGTGAGCACCAGGTACAGCCGCCAGGCATCCGACACCTGCGGCTCGATGTCGTTGGTGGAGAAAGCGGTCGCCAGGTAGCCGAGGTTCTTCAGCCCATCGCCGACGCGCACATATTCGATGAAATCGCGCGTGTTGGAGTGGCGCGTCTCGCCGGTGCGATGGTCGAGCACCTGCAGCCCGCTCGAACCCGGGACGAAATGCACCTTCTCCGCGCCGAGCTCGGTGTAGAGCCGGCCGTCGCGGTCGTGGAGCGGAATCGACTTCGGCGCGCTCTCGATGGCGCGCTCGACGTACTCCGCAGGAAACAGCACGCGCTCGGCATCGTCCGCCGTGCGCGCAACTCTCAGGCCCTGCTCGAGCAGGCGTTGCCGCAGACGCGGGCCGCGCACCTCGATGCCGATCTCGGCCAGGATCCGTTTGGCTTCGTCCAGGATCGGCTGCACCAGCTCTTCGGGGATGACGCGGAGTCGCGGTCTCATCGATTCCACCTTGGGCTTCCGACCAGCCCCCGGAGGATGACGAACGTTTGCGGAACGCACAACCCCGGCGCAGGCGGGGCACAGTGCTCAACGGCGCGGCGGCTTCGACTCCTGATCCTGCAAAAGTTTGAAGTGCTCGGGCGACAGCTTCTGCCGCAGGGTCGGACTCCAGTGGCGCGTTATGCGCTGATAAACCTCGAGCTCTGCCTCCGATACCGGGCGGCGGCGAAACGGGACAACCTTGCTGTCGCTCACGCGAACCTCTTCGCTGCGAGATGCCGCGTCAGATTATGCGTGGCAGCCCGGCGGGAATTTGTGCGCGTGTTCGCAACTTTGTGCGTATCAGTGAAGCTGCGGCCAGCCGATCCAGCCGTACTGCCATGAGGCGGAGATGCTGCGGTAGCTGGCGCCGAAGCGGACATACGCGCCCTCGCTGTAGCTGAGCTTGATGGAATTGTGTGCGCTGACGGGAATGGAAGCGGTGATCCCGACGCGCGAGCTTCTTTGATAGCTGGCGGGGTTCGCCACGCCGTTGAGTCTGCTCTCACCTCCGGACCAGAAGTTTGCGTCGAGCGAGATCCACAGGCGCTGCCGCACATCGTAGCTGAGGTGCGTCTCGAACGCCGTGACCGGGCTCTGGCTCTTCGATTGCACACCCGGGAAGTACTGGTTGCGCGAGAAGAACTCGGGATTCTCGGTGAAGAACCACACGGCCGCATAAGCGTCCAGCACCCAGTGATCCCAGCGCTGGGAGTAGCCGATCTCGGGCTTGAACGCCCAGCGATTGGTGCCGAGGTTGATCAGCGCCGTCGGATCGTACTGTCCGGTGGGCGCCACGATCTTCAGACTGACGCCGAGCAGGATGTCCTGGCGCCACTTGCCGAACTCTTGCGGCTCCATGGCCGCACCGCCGAGGAGATTGACCGAGAGACGCAGCGAGGAATCCGGCAACCCGGAGCGCCGCGCACGCCGCGGCGCGTCGGCCACGGTCCCGGTGAACTCCCCCGTTGCATACGGGATCACCGCGGCGAGATTGGCGGAGCGGCCGAAGAAATCGAGGCTGTGATAGTAGCCCAGCGCGGCCAGATTGACGCTGGCATGGGCATCGGTGATGGGGGCCGCACCGCTCAGGTCCGGGTTACCCTCGAGGTAGGAGTAGCCGAGATTGAGGGCGTTGGTGCCGACGGGGGTGATCACGTAGGCGCGCGGATTGAGCTCCTGTGCCGATGCGGTCCGGGTCGCGGTCGCGCACAACACCGCCGCGGCGCACAACGCGTAGCAGCCCGCAATGACTCGAGCCTCTGCCGCCCTGCGCCTGTGTTTTTTCACCCTCAGCGTCCCCGACCCGTGCGCGCGCGCGGGCGCCGCGTACGCATGCGCGCCGCGGCCCGCTCCCGTTGGTAGGGATTGGCGTCCGTGCGGTACTCGATGAATACCGGCGTGGCAAACAGGTCGTAGCTCTTGCGGAACACGTTCGCGAGATAGCGCGTGTATGCCTCTGGCACCGCGGCGGTCTGGTTGCCGTGAATCACGATGCGCGGCGGGTTGCGTCCTCCCTGGTGCGCATAGCGCAGCTTGATGCGCCGTCCGCGCACCAGTGGCGGTTGATGCACACGCAGCGCCTCCTCGAGCGTGCGGGTGAGCTCGCGAGTCGGCAGGGCGCGCATCGCCGCCTCGTAGGCGCGCACCGTCGAGTGCATGAGCTCGCCCACTCCGGTGCCGTGCCGCGCCGAGATGAAGTGCAACGGCACGAACGGCACGAAGTCGAGCTTCAGCGCGAGCTGCCGGTGGATCAGCTCGCGTTGCTCCGGCGGTATGCCATCCCACTTGTTGACCGCGATCATGAGGGCGCGTCCCCGCTCCAGGGCGAGGCCGAGCACACTGGCATCCTGCTCGGCCACCGTATCGTGGGCATCGAGGACCAGGATGACAACGTGTGCTTCCGCGATCGCCTGCAGAGTCTTGGCGACGCTCGCGCGCTCGATCGCATCTTCCACGCGCGCGCGCCTGCGCACCCCGGCGGTATCGATGAGCAGGAAACGGCGTCCGTCGCGCTCGAAGGGCACCAGAATGCTGTCGCGGGTGGTGCCCGGCTCCTCGCTCGCAATGACCCGCTCCTCCCCCAGCAGGCGATTGACGAGCGTCGATTTACCGACATTCGGACGGCCGATGATGGCGATGCGCACGGCGCCTTGCTCCTCGGTTGCAGGCGCGCGCGCCGCGAAGCCTTCCAGGACGTGCTCCATCAGCTCCTCGCAGCCGCTGCCGTGGCTCGCGGAGATGACGCGCGGCTCACCGAAGCCGAGGCCGTGGAAGTCGCTGGCGACCATGTCGGGGTCGAGTCCCTCGGCCTTGTTGAGCGCCAGCGTGACCGGCTTGCCCGAGCGGCGCAGCTCGCGAGCCACGAACTCGTCCTGGCTCGAGAGGCCGCCGCGCGCATCGGCTATGAATATGAGCCGATCCGCCTCCTCGACCGCGCGTTGCGTCTGCGCACGCATCTGCGCCTCGATGCCACGCGGATTCTCGATCAGTCCGCCGGTATCGATGACCACGTACGGCACCGGTCCCACCCGTCCGAAACCGTACTGACGGTCGCGCGTGAGACCCGGCACATCCGCCACGATGGCATCGCGCGTGCCGGTGAGCACGTTGAACAGCGTCGACTTGCCGACGTTCGGCCGACCTACCAGCGCGATGACGGGCAACATGGCGTCCGCGCCCGTGTGAAGCCGCTACTTCTTCTGCGGGGACGCTGCCTTGCGCGTTGCCGCCGCGAGCGGCTTCACGCGATAGGCGTTGATCTGCCCACGGTCGTTGGCGACCACCACGATGTCACCTACCACTAGCGGCTGGTTGCTGATGCGGGCGCTGCCGGCAGCGATGCGCGCGACGAGCGCGCCGCTCGCCTTGTCGAGAAAATGGAGATAGCCCTGGAAATCGCCGACGACCACGCTCTCGTCCATCACCGCGATCGGCGAGAGCCCGCGGTGCAAGAGCACATTCTGGCGCCATACCTCAGCGCCGGTGCGCGCCTTGAGCGCCGCCACGATACCGTCGGAATCCGCGAGATACAGTGTGTCCTCATCCAGCGCGACGCCGCGGTAGCTCGAGTCCTCGTGCGACCACCACACCTGCCCGGTGTCGAGCGCCAGCATCGCCACCTTGCCCTGGAAGCCGACCGCGTACACGTCCCGACCGGAGACGCGCACCGGCGAATCGATGTCATCGAGCCGCTCGAGCTCCGTGCGGCCGTGCGGCGGGGTCACGGTGGCTTCCCACTGCACAGAGCCATCGGCCGCGTTGACGGCGACGACCTTGCCGTTGTCGAACCCGCACAGCACCAGCTCCCCACTGATTACCGGGCTCGCCGTACCGCGCAGCGAAAGACGCGGCACCTGTTGTTCGGTCGCCCACAGCTCGTGCCCATCCCCGGGACTGAGCGCATGAAGCTTGCCATCGACCGTGCGCACCGCGACCAGCCGCGTGGAGATGGCGGCCGGCGCCAGCACTTCCCCGTTCAGGCGCACTTTCCAGCGGTTGTGACCGTTGCCGGGGTCGAAGGCGAACACCTCGCCATCGCTCGCGCCGACCACGATCAGCTCGGTACTCGAGGAGGTGCCCCCGGAAAGGGGCGCTCCGGTCTTCGCATGCCAAAGCAGGTGCCCTGTGGCGAGCTCGAGTGCGACCACTTCGCCTTTGTGAGCGGCGGCATAGACACGGTTGTCGGTAATCGAGACACCCTGCCCGAGTCTGAGTACCGCGGCCTTCTTGTCACCCATGTTGTGACCCCAGAGGTGCGTCACGCGCAGGCTCGGATGAGGGAGCGGCGTTAGCTTCGCGGGCTCATCGACATTCTTGTCCTTGGAACAGGCGGCGATCATCACGAGCGCCACGAACGCAACTGCGAGGGTCAGACATGACTGCAGATGTCGGACCTGTCGAGGTATTCTCATGATTACTTGCCCGCCGCCGGAGTGGGGGCGCGAGGGGTGTTGGCGGCTGCGGACGGGGCAGAAGATGCTGGGCCACCGCCGAGATCGGCGATCTTCAACTGCAGCAGCGCAGTGTCGCTGCCTTCGGCGCCCGCGCTCTGCGCGCTGCGATACTCGGTGAGCGCCGCCGTCTTGTCGCCCTTGGCGTAATAAGCATCGCCACGCACCTCGTGATAGCGCGCGGCGAACGCTCCGGATACGGAGCCGCCGAGAGTCGCGAGCGCGCTGTCGGGCTTACCTTGGGCGATCTGCACGCGCGCGAGCCGCAGGCGCGCAACCCGCGCCAGCTCCTGATCCTTGGAGTGCTCGGCGACCGTGGCGAGCTCGCTCGCCGCGTGGTCGAGCTGCGTCTCATCCACATACATCCGCGCAGCGAGCAGCCGCGCCTGATCGGCGTAGGGAGAAGCGCCATAATCGCGTTCCAGCTCACCGAGCAGCACCAGCGACTGCGTGCGGTCGCCGCGCTCGAGCGACTGGACCATCTGCATGTACTTGGCTCCCGCCCCGAGCTGACGTGCGTCCTGGTGACTTTGCCACCAGCGCCAGCCGAACACTGCGGCCGCTACGACCACGATCGCCAGCACGACGGCCGGCGTGTTCTCGCGCACTTGCGCCTTCAGCCACTCCCACTGCTCTTTCTCAGACAGATAGTCGTCCACGCATCCTCCCAGCTTCTAGCCGCCCGCCACCGCGGCACGTGCCGCCGCGAGCGCCGCGTCGAGCCCGGCCGGCAGCTGTGCAATCGGGCACTCGCTCTGACCGGCCGTATCGCGCAAAGGTTTCAAGCCGACCACGGCGCGCGCGAGCTCGTCCTCCCCCAAAATCAGCGCCAGCACCGCCCCGCTGCGGTCGGCGCGACGAAACTGCGCTTTGAGGTTACCGCCGCCCACGTTGAGCTCGAAGCGCACCAGGGGCCGCTCGGTGCGCAGCCGTTCCACCAGTTGCAGCGCCGGGGCGAACGCCTGCGGGCCGCCGACGACGACGTACACGTCCGGGTGCGGTGCCACGGGGCTGCGTCCCGCCGCCACGAGCAGTGTCACCAGCCGCTCGACCCCCATGGCGAATCCGACCGCGGGCGTCGCATCGCCGCCGAGCTGCGCGATGAGTCCGTCATAGCGCCCACCCGAGCATACGGCATTCTGTGCGCCGGTCGATGCGGTAATCCACTCGAACACCGTGCGGTTGTAGTAGTCGAGTCCGCGCACCAGGCGTGGGTTGATTTCATAGGGCACCTCCACCGCGCGCAGCATGGCGCACAGCTGCTCGAAGTGCGCCCGTGATTCGGGATCGAGGTGCTCGGTGAGCAGCGGTGCGCCGCGAATCAGCTCCTGCATGTCGGGATTCTTGCTGTCGAGCACGCGCAGCGGATTGCCGGTAAGGCGGCGCCGGCTGTCCTCATCGAGCTCACCCGCGTGCGCCTTGAGGTAGTCGACCAGCCGGGCACGATACAGACGGCGGCTTTCGGGTGTGCCGAGTGAATTCAGCTGCAGAGTCAGGCCCTCGATACCGAGGCGCCGCCACAGCCGCGCGCTCATCGCGATCAGCTCCGCGTCCACGTCGGGGCCGGGGCAACCGATCGCCTCGACGTCCACCTGCCAGAACTGACGGTAGCGTCCGGCCTGCGGCGCCTCGTGGCGAAACATCGGGCCGAGACACCACAGCTTGTGACGTTGCCCGCGCAACATACCGTTGGAAATCAGCGCGCGCACGATGCCGGCGGTCGCCTCGGGGCGCAGAGTCAGACTGTCGCCGCCGCGATCGATGAAGGTATACATCTCCTTGCCGACGACATCGGTGTGCTCGCCGATCGCCCGTTGGAACAGTTCCGTATGCTCGAGCAGCGGTATGCGAATCTCCTCGTATCCGTAGGCGGTGAGGAGCTCACGCGTGCCGCTCTCGAAGTACTGCCACGCGCCGATGGTCTCCGGCAGCAGGTCGTTCATTCCGCGTACCGGCTGGATCTGCTCGCGCACACTAGTCCTCATGGGCGAGCCGCGGCGCCGCCGCACTTACGCGGCCGGCAGCGTCGATCAGAAGGTGCGCGCTGCCATCGCGCCGCACGATCGGCCCGGGCAGCACCTCCTGTCCGTTGAGGCGCAACGACACTGCGGAGGCGTTGCCGAGCACCACGAGCAGCGGCGCGCTGCCGACCAGAGTGCGCGTAGCGCCACCCTCGACTAGTCCATGCAGCAGGCGGCGGCCTGCGGCATCGGATACCTCGACCCAGCTCGTGCCGGAGAACGACAGATCCAGGCGCGCCTGTGGCCTCGTCGCGGCGGGACCCGGCGCGGGGCTCGAGGGCGTACCCGCTGCGCCCGTGCCCACAGCGGCGGGCGGGGGCACATCGGTGGCCGGCGTCTCCGTGGCGGCTGCCGCCGCGGCAGCGCGCTCGGCGGGCAATGGATGTGCCTTCTCTCCAGGCAGCGTGAGCAGCCACCACAGCAGTCCCACGACCGCCAGCCCGACCGCCAGCAGCATGGCCGGCAGCAGCAGCCTCGAGCCGCGCTTCTCGGGCTCGCCGCGCGGGATGCGAGTGAGGTCCGGACGCGAGGGATGCGGGACCTCTGCATAGAGCTCCTGCAGCTCGGGCGCAGACTCTCCGACCGCTTCTGCGTAGCGCCGCAGGTGTCCACGCACGTACACCTCTGCGCCGAGCGCGCCGAAGTCCTCGGCCTCGAGCGCCTGCAGCACGCGCGCATCGACGTGTAGCCGTTCCGCGGCCTGCAGCAGCGTAAGCCCACGCTGCTCGCGCGCGCTGCGCAGCCGCGCGCCGATGCCGCGCCGCTCACCGCCGCCCGCTTCAGCCATCATGCGAATCAGCCCGAATTGTGATCGAGTGCCGCCAGTGCACGCGCCTGATCGGTGCCGGGAAAATCCAGCTGCAGCTTACGGGCGTAGCGCTGCGCGGCGATGCGATCTCCCTGGGCACGGGCGACACGTACCCCGAGCAGCAGCAGGTCCGGCGTCGCGTTGTAGGTGCCGATGTAGCCATCGATGCTGTTACGCGCCGGTGCGAGCTCGCCGTGATCGAACTGCAGGTTGGCGAGCTGGAACTGTGCCTCTGCGAAGTTCGGCTTCAATTGCAGTGCGCGCATGAAATCGACGCGCGCCTCATCGTCCCGCTTGGCGGCGCGCAGACACACCCCGGCATTGGTGTAGGCGGCCTCGGGGGTCGGGTACAGTGGATTGCGCGCTGCCTCGAGGAAGCGCTTCACGCCCTCATCCACGCGCCCGTTCTGGCACAGGTATACCGCGTAGTTGTTCACCATGCGCGGATCCTGTGGTGCAAGTCGCAACGCGGCGCGGTATTCCGAATCCGCCTTCGCCTTTTCGCCGAGGCGCGCGAACAGCGCAGCGCGCGCACTGCGCACGTCGGCGTTGTTCGGATCCTGCGCGTAGGCGCGCTCGAGCTTTTCCTTGGCGCGCTCGAGGTCACCCTGATTCATGTAGGCGACCCCGAGCTGCACATTATAGATAGCCGCTTCGTGCACCTTATCGGTTTGCTTCGACGTCTGGCCTGCGCAGGCGGCGAGCAGCAACGCGGCTACGCCGCCACAGATCGGCCGTGCGCGCACGAGCGCGCGGAGAACAGGGTTGCTGTGCTTGCTCATGGTTGAACCGCGACGCCGATGACTTTGGTGCCGAGCCGTACGGTGGTGCGATCGATGACTCGGCCGGCAAGCTGTCCGCAGGCGGCATCGATGTCATCGCCGCGCGTGCGGCGGATGGTGGCGAGCAGCCCGCGTTGCAGCAGCTCATCTCGAAAGCGCTGGATCACGTGTGCGGGCGAGCGCCGGTAATGCGTACCGGGAAATGGATTGAACGGAATCAGGTTCACCTTCGCCGGATGTCCCTTGAGTAGCCGTGCGAGCGCGCGCGCCTGGGCCGGTGAGTCGTTGATGCCATCCAGCATCACGTACTCGAATGTGACGCTGCGGCCGTTCTGTTCATCTAGGTAGTGCCAGCACGCCTGCAGCAGCTCACCGATCGGGTGCTTGCGGTTGATCGGCACCAGCTCGTTACGCAGCGCGTCATCGGGTGCGTGCAGCGAGACGGCGAGCGCGACATTGGTTTCCTCCGCGAGGCGGTAGATCTGCGGCACCAACCCCGAGGTCGAGAGCGTAACCCGACGCCGCGACAGGTCGAACCCGAAATCATCGAGAAAGATGCGCAGCGCCGGCACCACGTTGCGGAAGTTGGCGAGTGGCTCGCCCATGCCCATCAGCACGACATTGGTCACGTGCCGCTCATCGCGCTGCACCTCTGTCCGCACACCCCGCGCAACCGCCGCGCGCGCATCCCGCGCCAGCTCGCCCGCCGCGAGCCACACCTGGCCGACGATCTCGGCGGTAGTGAGGTTGCGGTTGTAGCCCTGCTGCGCTGTGGAACAGAAGGTGCAGTCCAGTGCGCAGCCAACCTGCGAGGAGATGCACAGCGTGCCGCGGTCGGGCTCGGGGATGAACACCATCTCGAATGCCTGGCTCGCATCGGCCTTCAGCAGCCACTTGCAGGTCCCATCCGCCGAGCGCTGCACGCTCAGAATCTCGGGGGCGCGCACCTCGGCGGCGAGCGCCAGACGGGTCCGGAAGTCCTTTGCGAGATCGCTCATGTCGGCGAAGGAGCCCGTGCCACGCTTGTAGATCCAGTTCATGAGCTGGCGTGCCCGGAAGGGCTCGCTGCCCAGCTGCGCCACAAACTCCACGAGCTCCTGACGGGGGAGCCCGAGCAGGTTGGTGGGTTGCGCGCTCTGCGTGGTCATGGCGTGCCGGAATCCGCGGCCTCAGCCGCGCGAGAGCAGCTCGGTCGTACTGAAGAAGAAGGCAATCTCGCGCGCCGCGGTGTCCGGCCCATCGGAGCCATGCACGACATTCTGCTCGATGCTGCTCGCGAGATCCGCGCGGATCGTGCCCGGGGCGGCTTTCTTCGGATCAGTCGCGCCCATGATGTCGCGGTTGAGCGCGATGGCGTTCTCACCCTCCAGCACCTGCACCATGACGGGACCGGAACTCATGTAACGCACGAGGTCCTTGAAGAACGGACGCTCGCGGTGCACGGCGTAGAATCCCTCGGCCTCGCGCTGCGAGAGCTGCAGCATGCGGGCGGCCACTATCGAAAGACCGGCTCTCTCGAAACGGCGATACACCTCCCCGATCTGGTTGGCTTTGACGCCGTCGGGCTTGACGATGGACAGGGTGCGCTCTAGCGCCATTCGCTTCGACCCTTGTGCAGAGCAGACGAGTGGGAGAATTCCGGCGGCGGATACGCCGCCCCCGGCACGTTACCCACGAAAATTGCGATCGCCGTTACGGACGACCCTGCACCGGTCGGCAAGACGCGCAATTTCGCGGGGACCCCGGAGCAAGCGGCGCAGTTTACCTTGGCTGCCGAGCCTGCGGCAATTTGGCGCGCGCTTGGAAGTGCTCGTCTTTAAAAGGCTTTTTGAGGACGCCACGGTCTCCGCAGCGATAGTTCGGGAGCACGGAGCCCTCGGGCTCAGACGGAGAAGCTCTCCCCGCAACCGCATTCGCCCTTGACGTTCGGATTCCTGAAGCGGAAGGCCTCGTTCAACCCCTGCTTCACGAAGTCGACGACCGTGCCATCGATCAGCGCGAGGCTCTCGGCATCGACGAACACTCGCACGCCCCGATCCTCGAAGATCGCGTCACCCGGCTGCGGGCCGTCGGCGTAATTGATGACGTATGCAAAGCCGGAGCAACCAGTCTTGCGCACCCCGAGCCGGAGCCCCGTTCCGTGTCCGCGTGCCGCAAGGAAGGCCTTGACCCGGTCGGCTGCGGATTCAGTCAGTGAAATGCTCATCGCTCTCCGTATTTTAAGGCACCCAATGAAATCGCGCCCGCCACTCTCTGGGAGTGGCCGGCAGAGCGCGCGACGCGCGATTTCGCAGCGCCTGCCGCCTCAGGTCCAATGCGCGAGGCACGCCCGCAGGGCATCTTCCACCAGCAGCAGCCGACCGAGTTTTTCCGGTGGGACGTGGTGCTCCAGCGCCCACGCGCTCGGTGTGCCAGGAATCAGCGCCTGGCGAGTTCGGCCGCGTAGCGCCCCACACAGCCACGCGGCCACCTGCATAGTATGCGGACAAGCGAAAGCTTGAAAACGTGCCTCTTTCACACTGTCGCCCGCGATGAGCAGATGAAAGCGTACCCAAGTTTCCTCTCCCGGCCCTCCCGCCTCGCCGATCACAGTGGCTGCCGCGTCTCCGCTCGCGGGCAGTGGCCTGGCGTTTGCGCTCGTGTGCTGAGCAGGGACCATGGGCGACATCGCGCGCAGCCGCGCCAGAGCTTCTTTTACCGCCACGGCCGCGCAGTCCACATCGCGCTCCTGTGACGGGCGCCCTAGGCTGAAGCGCAACGAACTCTGCGCGAGCTGAGTATTGCGGCCGAGAGCGCGTAACACGTAGGAGGGATCAGCGGACTCGGAGCTGCAGGCGGCGCCTGTAGATAGGGCCAGAGAGCTGAGTGCCCCGATGAGGCTTTCGCCGTGGACCCCTTCGAAGGAGACGTTGAGAATGCCCGGCAGGCGGGGGGCCGCTGCACCATTCAGATGAATGCCGCCGAGCGCCTCGAGCTCACGCCACAGGCGATCCCGCAAGCGCTCGATCCGTGGTGCCTCCGCCGGCAGCTCCCGGGCGGCTATCTCGCACGCGATCCCAAAGCCGACGATCTGCTGTGTGGCCAGTGTGCCTGGCCGCAGATTGCGCTCCTGTCCGCCACCATAGGCAAGTGGCTGCAGCATCCCACGCGCGGCCTCGCGCACATACAGCGCGCCGATGCCCTTGGGCCCGTAGAGCTTGTGCGCAGTGAATGCCGCAAAATCGACCGGTAGCTCATTCAGCGGCAGCGCAACCTTACCGGCTGCCTGCGCGCAATCGCAGTGAAAGGCCACGCCGCGCTCGCGGCACAGCGCGCCCACCGCCGCCACATCCTCGATGACGCCGGTCTCGTTGTTGGCGAACATCAGCGCCGCGAGCACCGTGTCGGGCCGCAGCAGCGCGGCGAAAGCCTGCGGATCGATGCGGCCGCCTGCGCCGGGAGTCAGCCAGCTCACGCTGAAGCCTTCTTTCTCCAGTCGCCGGAACGGATCGAGCACCGACTTGTGCTCGGTGCGCGAAGTGATCAGGTGCCGGCCGCGGTCGGCATTGCCGCGCGCACAGCCGAGTATCGCGAGATTGTTCGACTCGGTGGCGCCAGAAGTGAATACGATCTCTGCGGCCTGGGCGCCGACCAGTGCCGCGACCTGGTCACGGGCCTGCGCAACGCGCTCCGACGCCGCGCGCCCATAGGCATGTATCGAGGACGGGTTGCCAAAGTCTCCCTCGGCGGTGAGGCAGGTACTCATCGCCTGCGCCACGGCCGGATCGACCGGCGTCGTGGCCGCGTAGTCGAGATACGTGGGAGTGAGACTCAAGGCCGGCCTCCACCTGCCCGGCGGCGCCGGTTCTGTACCGCCGTGAGTATGCCACGCAGAATGTTGACCTCGTTCTGGTCGGGCTCGGCACGCTGCAGCATGCGGCGGATACGCGCCATCAGATGCGTGCCGCTTTGCGTGCGGTCGCGAAAGTCGATTTCCTCGAGCACTTCCGCGAAATGCGCGTAGAGGCGCTCCAGCTCCTGCGTGCTCGCGAGCGGCGCCGCGAGCGGCAGCGAGACGGGCGTGGCGGCGCCGCGTGCCCGATACAGCTCGTAGGTGACGAGCTGCACCGCCATGGCGAGATTGAGCGCGGCGTATTGCGGGCTCGCCGGAATGCGAATCAGCGCATGGGCCATGTCCAGCTCTTCATTACTGAGCCCGCTGCGCTCGGCGCCAAAGATCACCGCAGCCGGCGCACGCTGCGCCTCAGCGACGAGCCGTGACGCCGCGGCACGTACGTCGATTACGCGGAAGTACTGGTCGCGGTCGCGCGCCGTGGTCGCGGCCACATAGCCACAGCCCGCGAGTGCCTCCGCCAGCGAAGGTACGACACGCGCCGCCCGCAGCACATCCTCGGCTCCCGACGCACGCGCGTTCGCCTCGGGGTGCGGAAACTGCCGCGGGTTCACCAACACCAGCGTGGACAGCGCCATATTCTTCATGGCGCGCGCCGCCGCACCGACGTTCCCCGGATGCGAAGGGGCCACCAGGACGATACGGATGTCGCAGGATTCCATGATTCGCTCGTGCGATGTTAAGCCTGATCGGGACCGCCGGACACCTGTGGCCGCAGGCGCGGCACGCTATATTGCCTCGCCTTGAATCGTTCCGCCCCAAGGACGCGCATGGATCACCGATGTTCTCCGCTGCGTCCCCCGCATGGGAAGCGCGATGCACCTTCAACATCCGCTTCGACATCGATGCGCCTATGGCGCTGGAGAACGTGCGTGAGATCGTGAGGGTGATACATCCCAGACTCGGCACCGCGGATTGACGGCGGCCGGCAGAGCGCGGTGAGCGTTGCTATGATGAACGCTACTCATGCAGCCGCTGCTCAACATTGCCGTACGTGCCGCGCGCCGTGCCGGCGAGATCATCGTGCGCAGCATGAACCACCTCGACTCGCTTGCCATCACCGCCAAGGGTCGCAACGACTTCGTCACCGAGGTGGATCGCGCTGCCGAGCAACAGATCATGGCGAGCATCCGCCGCCACTACCCGCAGCATGCCTTTCTTGCCGAGGAGAGTGGCCGCAGCGGTGAGCACGACACGCTGTGGATCGTCGATCCGCTCGATGGCACCACCAACTTCCTGCACGGCTTCCCGGTATTTGCCGTCTCGATCGCCTGTCAGGTGCGCGGCCGCCTCGAGCACGCGGTGATCTACGACCCGCTGCGCCAGGAGCTATTCACCGCCAGCCGCGGTTCCGGGGCACATCTCGACAATCACCGCCTGCGTGTCAGCAAGGCGCGCACGCTCGAGGGTGCGCTGATCGCCACCGGCTTTCCCTACCGCGCCAACACGCGCTATCTCGATGCCTATCTCGAGATGCTGCGCGCGGTCACGCTGCAGGCGGCGGGCGTACGCCGCCCCGGCGCCGCGGCGCTCGACCTCGCCTATGTCGCGGCCGGGCGGGTCGATGCGTTCTGGGAAATCGGGCTCAGTGCCTGGGATACCGCAGCCGGCACGCTCCTCATCCAGGAAGCGGGCGGGCGCATCGGCACCCTGAGCGGCGCGGAGTACCAGCAGGGCGGACACGTCGTCGCGGGAACTCCGAAGGTTTACGCGGCACTCATCGAGCTGCTCGCTCCGCACGTTCCGGCAGAGCTGCGCGGCTGCTGAGCGCATGCCGTGCCGCCAGCTGCCGTGCGGCCGGTTGCTCGCTTTCCCCATAGTGCTTGTGTAGAGTCCCTGGCACGAAAACCGGGGGTGTTGTGGCGAGCCAGCTTCTTGCAACCAAGTCGATTGCCGAGCTGCACGAGCAGGAATCCTCCGGTAACCAGCTGCGGCGCGCGCTGAACGCCACACACCTGACACTGCTCGGTATCGGCGGCATCATCGGTACCGGCATCTTCGTGCTCACCGGCACCGCGGCCGCCAATCATGCCGGCCCGGCATTGCCACTGTCGTTCATCGTTGCCGGACTCGGCTGCACCTTCGCCGGGCTGTGCTACGCGGAATTCAGCGCGATGATCCCGGTATCCGGCAGCGCCTACTCCTACTCCTATGCGACGCTCGGCGAGGGCGTCGCCTGGTTCATCGGCTGGAATCTGGTGCTCGAGTACCTGTTCGCGGTGGCGACCGTCTCGGTCGGCTGGTCCGGCTACGCGGTGAGCCTGCTCGAGCAGCTGCACATACACCTGCCCGCGGCGCTCACCAACGCACCCTTCGGCACACCGCTCGGCAAGGAGTCGTTCGACATAGTACGCACCGGCGCGATCATAAACGTGCCCGCGATGCTGATCGTAGCGGTCATCGGCACCATCTGTTACATCGGCATCAAGCAGTCGGCAGCATTCAACTCGGTCATCGTCGCCATCAAGGTGACGGTGATCGTGCTGTTCATCCTGTTCGGTGTGAGCTACATCAACACCGCCAACTGGCATCCCTTCGTGCCGCCGAACTCCGGACAGACCGGCGTCTTCGGCTGGAGCGGTGTCATGGCGGCCTCCGGGGTGATCTTCTTCGCCTACATCGGCTTCGATGCCGTGTCGACCGCCGCACAGGAGACCCGCAACCCTCAGCGCGACATGCCGATCGGCATCCTCGCCAGCCTGGTGATCTGCACCATCCTGTACGTCATCGTCTCTGCAGTGCTCACCGGCATGGTGCACTACACCGAGCTGGACGTGGCAGCACCGGTCGCTCTCGCACTCGACAAGTATCCCTCGCTCCACTGGCTCGGGATTCCGGTAAAGCTCGGCGCGGTGTGCGGCATGACCTCGGTGATGCTGGTCATGACCATCGCGCAGGCGAGAATTTTCTTCGCCATGGCACGCGATGGACTTCTGCCCGGCTGGTTCGGACACGTGCATCCGCGCTTCCGCACGCCCTCGACCGGTACCGTGGTGACCGCAATCGCCGCCGCGGTGGTCGGCGGACTGTTCCCGGTGAGGATCCTCGGTGAGCTTGTGTCGATCGGTACGCTCGCCGCCTTCGTGACCGTATGCCTCGGAATACTGATCCTGCGCCGCACCCGTCCCGACCTGCCACGACCGTTCCGCACGCCCTGGCCAGGGTTCGTATGCCCCGCCGGGGCGATTGTGTGTGGCGCCATGATGCTCTCGCTCGGGCCCGCGACCTGGCTGCGGCTCGTGGTCTGGACCGCTGTTGGCGTGGTGATCTACGCCTTCTACGGCTACCAGCACAGCGCCCTGCGCAAGGCGGCCAATGGCGCCGCAGCGAGTGCCCGCACCGCCTGACTATCGCGGCGGCGGCCGCAGCCGCATGTTGATCAGCTCCACCCCGAATGCGAACGCCATGGCGAAATACAGGTAGCCCTTCGGGATCTCGAAGTGCAGGCCCTCGCCTACCAGCGCGACGCCGATCAGTAGCAGGAAGGACAGCGCGAGCATCTTGATGGTCGGGTGGCGGGCGATGAAGGCTCCGATGGAGCGCGACACCCACATCATGACGAGGATCGCTGCCACGATGGCGGCCACCATGATCGGGAGCTCACGTACCAGTCCGATGGCAGTGAACACTGAATCGAGTGAGAACACGATGTCGATGAGCGCGATTTGAGTCACCACGGCGCCGAAGCTGCTGAGCACTCGGTGGCGCTGCCTGTCGGCTGCGTGTCCCTCGAGCGTCTGGTGGATCTCCAGCACGCTCTTGCCGAGCAGGAACAGTCCGCCGGCGAGCAGCACCAGGTCACGACCGGAGAAGCTGCGTCCGGCCAGCTGCAACCAGGGACGCGTAAGGTGCGTCAGCCACACCACCGAGAACAGCAGCGCAATGCGCGTCAGCATCGCGAGCGCCAGACCACTGATGCGTGCCGCGGAGCGCTGCGCCGCGGGTAAGCGCTCCACCAGGATCGAGATGAAGATGATGTTGTCGATGCCGAGAACGATCTCGAGCAGCGACAGCGCGAGGAAGGCCAGCCAGAGATGCGGGTCGGCGATCAGAGCACGCGCTCTCCGTTATGGCAGGTGGTCGAGCGCCGCCTTCTTCACCGAGGGAAACAGGTGTTCGGCGGTAAGACCGAAGTCGAGTGCGATCGCACTGGAGATGTAGATCGAGGAGTACGTGCCGGCGATGATACCGATGAGCAGCGCCGCGGAGAACCCGCGCAGCACCGGTCCGCCGAGGAACAGCAGCGCCACCACCACGATCGAGGTCACCACCTTGGTCATGATGGTGCGCGAGAGCGTCTGGTTGATCGACTGGTCGAGGATCACGTTCGAGGGGGAACGCCGGTTGCTCTCGAAGCGCTCGCGGATGCGATCGAAGACTACCACCGTGTCATTCAGCGAGTAGCCGATGACGGCGAGAATGGCCGCTACCACGGCGAGATCGAACGACATCTGGGTGAGCGAGAAGAAGCCGATCACCAGGATGGGGTCGTGCAGCACCGCGAAGATCGCACCGAGCGACAGCCGCCAGGTGTGGAAGCGAAAGGCGATATACAGAAATATCCCCAGCAGCGTGAAGAACAGCGCCCACATGGCGCTCACCTTGAGCTCGTTGCCAACCTGCGGACCGACCACATCGAGCTGCGTCACCTGCGCGCCGCGGTCGATCGTGTGCAACGCCGTTTCCAGCCGGCTACGCACCTCGCCGGGACTCTGCTGCGGATCGGGAGGCAGGCGGATGTCGATATCGCGCGAGGAGCCGAAGCTCTGCACCTGGGGCTCGCGGAAACCGCTGGCAGCAAGCGCGCCGCGTACCGCGTCCACATTGGCTGCCTGCGGAAAGCTCACCTCGGCACTCACCCCGCCGGTGAAGTCGATACCGAGATTCAGTCCGCGCAGGAAGAACGA
The DNA here is from genome assembly GCA_035639195.1 of Steroidobacteraceae bacterium. Lineage (GTDB taxonomy): Bacteria > Pseudomonadota > Gammaproteobacteria > Steroidobacterales > Steroidobacteraceae > 13-2-20CM-66-19. Next base: position 4,342 of record DASQYM010000039.1, on the reverse strand, counting down.
GCCGAGCGACACGACCATCAATACGGCCGAGAGCCCGTACCACACCTTGCGTGTGGCCATGAACGGGAAGTTGGTCTGATGGCTGAAGAATTCCACTCGAGGTCCTTTGTCGCAGCCGCGGCCGGCACTCAGATCGACAGGCGCGCCACCTTGCGCTGCCCGCCGTACATCAGGGTGAGCAGCGCCCGGCTGCCCATGAGCGAGGTGAACATGGAGGTCAGGATGCCGAGGGTCAGCACGATGGCGAAGCCGCGGATCGGGCCGGTGCCGAGCACCCACAGCACCACGCCGGCGATGAGCGTAGTGATGTTGGAATCCGTTATCGCCGACAGCGCCTTGTCGAAACCGGCGCGGATCGCCGCCTGCGGCGTTACCCCTTTGCGCAGCTCCTCGCGGATGCGCTCGTAGATCAGCACATTGGCGTCCACCGCCATACCGACGGTGAGGATGATGCCAGCGATGCCCGGCAGCGACAGCGAAGCGCGCATCATCGACAGCAGCGCCGTCAGCAGCACCACGTTCGCGAGCAGCACGAGGTCAGCGACCAGGCCGAAGGTCTTGTAGTAGATCCACATGAACAGGAACACTCCGCCCATGCCGACGATCAGCGCCGTCACACCTTTGTCGATGTTGTCGCGCCCGAGGCTCGGCCCGATGGCACGCTCCTCGATGGGATACAGCGGCGCCGCGAGCGATCCGGACTTGAGCAGCAGCGCGAGCTCGCGCGCCTCACCGGCCTGGAGGCCGGTGATCTGGAAGTTGTTGCTGAACACCCCGCGAATGGTGGCGTCGTTGATCACCTGCTCATCGGTCACCTCGCGGCTCACCTTCTGCCCGTTCACCTCGCTGATCTCGCGATGCTTCTCGATGAGCACCACCGCCATGCGCCGGTTGAGGTTGGCACGCGTCGTGCGCAGCATCGCATCGCCCGCGCGCGCATCCAGCCGGATGTTCACCGCCGGACCTTCCTGCGACTGCCCGCTGGTGGCGTTGGTGAGCTGATCGCCGGTAGCGATCACCTCACGCTTGAGCAGCACCGGGCGCCCGAAGCGCGTATGCGTGTAGAGCTTCGAGCCGAGCGGCACGCGTCCGGTCTGTTGCGCCTCGTAGGCGTTGTTCTGCATGTCCTCGAGGCGGAACTCGAGCGTCGCCACGCGCCCGAGAATGTCCTTTACCTCGGCGGAGTTCTGCACGCCTGGCAGCTGCACGTTGATGCGATCGACCCCTTGACGCTGCACGATCGGCTCGGACACTCCGAGCCCGTTGACGCGGTTGCGCAGCGTGGTCATGTTCTGCTCGAGCGCGTAGTCACGGCGCTCGCGGATCTGCGCGTTGGTCATGCTGGCGTTGATCGCCGCGCCGCTCGGCAGACTCTGGGTGCTGACGGTGAGGCCCTGCAGAGCGCTGCCGAGTGCGCCGCGTGCGGCATTGACTTCGGCTTCCGGCGGCAGCACGACGCGCACCGCATCCGTACCGCCACCGCCGCCTGCCACGGTGCTCACCTCCTTCACCGGGATATGAGCCGCCGCCAGCGCGCGCCGCGCGTCCTGGGCGTAGCCATCGAGTGCCTGGCTCACGGCCGCGTTGACGTCCACCTGGTAGAGCAGGTACAGGCCACCGCGCAAATCGAGTCCGAGCGGCATGGGACGCAAGCCGAGTGCGCGCAACGCCGCGGGAGTGCGCGGTGCAAACGACAGCGCGGTGCGGTAGGTATCGGCATATTGCGCATTCACTGCATCGCGCGCCGCGAGCTGGTCGGGCACGCTGGTGAAGCGCACCATCAGCCGGCCGCTATCGATGTAGCTTTTGCCATAGTGCACGTTGTGCTGCGTGAGGAAGCCCTCGAGCGCACGCTGCGCGTCGGCAGTGACGGCCGTGTGGTCCTTGCGTTCCACCTGCAGCGCCGGGTCCTCGCCGAAGATATTCGGCAGCGCGAACAGCAGCGCCAGCAGCAGCACCGCTGCAACGAGCAGGTATTTCCAGCGCGGGTACTCGAGCATCCTCAGGCGCTCTTCAGCGTGCCCTTGGGCATCAGCTGCGTGACCTGCACCTTCTGCACCTTGACGCGCACGCCGTCGGCGACTTCGAGCGTTACGAAGGTATCGCCTACCTCGGTGATGCGCCCGAGGAGGCCGCCGCCCGTCACCACCTCGTCGCCGGCGGCAAGTTTCGACACCAGCGTCTGGTGCTCCTTCGCGCGCCGCTGCTGGGGCCGAATCAGCATGAAATAGAACAGCGCGATGAATGCTGCCATCAACAGCGCGAACTGGAACTGTCCGCCGCCCGCGCCCGGTGCCGCCTGCGCCCAGGCGTCAGTGATCAAGCCATGCATGTGTGTGGTCCAGAAAGCGAAAAGGGCGGCATTATGCCGCGTGCACTGTCGATGTCACGGAATTGTACGCATTCTCAAGACCAAGCTTAGCGAATCTGCGGCGGGTGCCGCCATGGCGGTGGCATGCTGTCCCGGCAGCCCGTCAGCCGGCCGCCACAGGACGTTCGGTGCGCTGCGCGACAAAGGCCCGACTCCACTCGGTCAGCTGGCCTGCGGTGATGGCTGCGCGCAGTGCACGCATCAGGCCGATATAGAAATGCAGGTTATGGATGGTGTTGAGCCGTGAGCCGAGGATCTCGTTGCAGCGGTCGAGATGCCGCAGGTATGCACGGCTGAAATGACGGCAGGTGTAGCAGTCGCAGCCCGCGTCCAGTGGTGCCAGGTCGTGCGCGTAAGCGCTGTTGCGGATGTTGATGACGCCGGTGGAAGTGAACAGGTGACCGTTGCGCGCGTGCCGGGTCGGCATGACGCAATCGAACAAGTCGATGCCGCGCAGCACCGCGGCCACGATGTCCTCGGGCCGTCCGACGCCCATCAGGTACCGGGGCCGCTCGGGAGGCATATGGGGCACGAGCGCCTCCAGAACCCCGAGGCGCTCCTCCTCGGCCTCACCCACCGCGAGGCCGCCGATGGCGAGTCCGGGCCAGGAAAGCCGCAGCAATGCCGCGAGCGAGGCGAGCCGCAGCGGCAGGTGCATGCCGCCCTGCACGATACCGAACAGGCCCCCCGGCGGGTCATCGCGCTCTCCGCGGTAGTAATGCGCGTGACTGCGCACCGCCCAGCGCATGGAGCGCTCCATGGAAACGCGCGCCTGAGCCTCCGTGGCCGGGTAAGGAGTGCAGTCATCGAGCGCCATGGCGATGTCCGAGCGCAGGGCGAGCTGCACCTCCATCGAGTCTTCGGGCGTGAGCCGCACCTCGCGTCCGTCGACCGGCGAGCGGAAGAGCACGCCCTCCTCGCTGATGCGGCGCAGGCTGCGCAGGCTGAAGACCTGAAATCCGCCGGAGTCGGTAAGCAGCGGGTGCGCCCAGTGCATGAACCGATGCAGGCCCCCGTGAGCGGCGATGATCTCCGGTCCGGGCCGCAGCAGCAGGTGAAAGGTGTTGCCGAGGATGATCTGCGCACCGAGCGCCTCGAGCTCCTCCGGTGTCATGGCCTTCACCGTACCGTAGGTCCCCACCGGCATGAAGGCAGGGGTCTCGACGACTCCGTGCGCAGTCGCGAGCGTTCCTGCGCGCGCGGCTCCATCGCGCGCGCGCACCGCGAATGTCGGGTTCAAAGGCCGCCTCCGCGCGAGATTAGCATCGCATCGCCGTAGCTGAAGAAGCGGTATCGCTCGCGCACCGCATGCGCGTAGGCCGCGAGCACTGCGCGCTGGCCGGCGAACGCACATGCGAGCATGAGCAGAGTCGATTCCGGCAGATGGAAGTTCGTGAGCAGCAGGTCGCACACCCGGAAGCGGAATCCAGGCGTGATGAACAGCCGCGTCTCCCCTTGCCAGGGAAGCAGCCCGGGAGCTTGGCTCTCATGCGTCGCTGCCGGCAGCGCCGCGCCGTCCGCTGCGAGCGCGGCAGACTCGAGCGCGCGCACCACCGTCGTGCCGACCGCGACCACACGCCCGCCGGCAGCGCGTGTCGCCGCAATGGCGGCGCAGGCCGCCGGGCCGACCGCGGCGCGCTCGGGGTGCAGCACATGAGCGGCAACATCCTCGGTGCGCAGCGGCTGAAACGTCCCTGACCCGACATGCAGCGTGATGCAGGTGCGGCGCACGCCGCGTGCGGCGAGCGCATCGGCCAGCGCAGCGTCGAAGTGCAGGCTCGCGGTCGGGGCCGCCACCGCGCCGGCCTCGCGCGCAAAGATGCTCTGATAGCGCTCGCGATCCAACGTGCTCGGCGGACGCCGGATATAGGGCGGCAGCGGCACCTCGCCGAAGCGCTCGAAGAACTCCACCGCCGGTGCCGGCAACTCGATGCGCCACAGCCCCGCCTCGCGCTCGAGCACGCGCACGAC
>DASQYM010000038.1:0-48569 GCA_035639195.1 Steroidobacteraceae bacterium | reverse complement strand
TGATCCACTACGGGGTGATCTTCTTCCTCCTCGAGAAGCTGGCCGCAGTGGTCGGGGTCACCAACCTGCACGTCTACGCGGCGATGCGTGGCCAGAGTCTGGAGGACTTCCAGAAGACCCGCACCGTGCAGATGCTCTATTCCGTCGCCAGCCAGGGCGCCCAGCTCGAGGAATGAACGATGTCGGGGGAAGCACAGCGATGAGTGGCGAGAGTCTGGAAAGTCTGCTCAACCGTTCGGGTAACACGGTCGAGCTGCTGCGCAACTCGCAGGTAGGAGCCTACGTCTATCCGGTCGTGCCGATCGAATTCACCAACTGGCGCAGCGAGCAGGTCGGGTGGCAGAAGACCGCGGTGCTGTACGACCAATCGCACCACATGTCGGAGATAACGGTCTCCGGTCCCGACGCCCTGAAGCTCGCATCCCATCTCACCATAAACAGCTTTGCCGGTTTCACGCCGAACCGGGCCAAGCAGATGGTGCCGTGCAGCTACGACGGTTATGTGATCGGTGATGGCATCCTTTTCTATCTCGGCAAGGACGAGCTGCTGTTCGTCGGGCGCACGCCGACGGTGAATTGGATTCAGTTCCACGCCGAGACGGGCGGCTACAAGCTGCAGACGATCCGCGACGAACGCTCGCCGTCGCGCCCGCGCGGCAAGGCCGTCGTGCGCCGCCACTACCGCTACCAGATCCAGGGGCCGAACGCTGCCCAGGTGCTCCACAAGCTCAACGGCGGTCCACTGCCGGAGGTGAAGTTCTTTCACCTGGATGCGATCAACATCAAGGGCCGCAAAGTCCGCTGTCTGCGGCATGGCATGGCCGGAGCCCCCGGACTCGAGATCTGGGGACCGTATGCCGAGGCCGACGAGATTCGGCAGGCAGTGCTCGAGGCCGGAAAAGACTTCGGCCTGGTCGAGGTCGGCGCGCGCGCCTACTCGAGCAACACTCTCGAGTCCGGCTGGATTCCCTCGCCGTTGCCGGCGGTCTACACCGGCGAGCGTATGAGGCAGTACCGCGAGTGGCTGCCGGCGAGGGGCTACGAGGGCACCGCCTCGATCGGCGGCAGTTTCGTGTCTTCGAACATCGAGGACTACTACACTACTCCGTATGACCTGGGCTACGGGCCGTTCATCAGGTTCGACCACGACTTCATCGGGCGCGAGGCACTGGAGAAGAAGGCGCGCGGGCCGCACCGCAAGAAAGTGACCTTCGAATGGAATGCCGAGGATCTGCTCAAGGTGTTCGCCTCGCTCCTGAAGCCGGGCGAGGTGAACTACAAATTCTGGGACATTCCGAACTGCAACTACGCGTCCTCGTCCTTCGACCGGATCGTCAAGGGCGGCATGACGGTCGGACTGTCGATGTTCGGCGGCTACAGCTACAACGAGCGCACGGCGCTGTCCCTCGGCATCGTCGATCCGGACATCGAGATCGGTGACGAGCTGATACTGATGTGGGGGGAGGAGAACGGTGGAACCCGCAAGACCACGGTCGAGCCGCACCGTCAGCTCGAGATCCGCGTGAAGGTCGCGCCGACTCCGTACTCGCGCGCAGCGCGCGAGGGGTACCACCAGGGGTGGCGAACGCGTCAGGCGTGAGACAAACGCGTGCCCGTCACACGCGGTAGTCCTGTTGGCGTTGCGCGTAACGGATGAAGAAATCGAGCGTGTCGGGGTCGGACACGCCGCTGCGGTTGGCGGCTTTCTCCGGCGCGACCCCCATCAAGATGCGTCGCACCGGCACTTCCATTTTCTTGCCGGTGAGCGTGTAGGGGATGCCTGGCACTCGGTAGATCTTGTCCGGCACGTGGCGCGGTGTGTACTCACGCCGCAGCGTGTCGCGGATCCTCGCCTCGAGGTTGGCGTCGAGCTCGACACCGGGGGCGAGCTTCACGAACAGCGGCATGAAGAAGCCGCCAGCCGGCAGGTCGAGATTGACGATGAGCGCATCCTGCACCTCGGGAAGCAGCGCCAGCGTGCGATAGATCTCCGCGGTGCCGATGCGAATGCCGTAGCGATTGAGGGTCGCGTCCGAGCGCCCGAGCACGAAGCAGCGCCCCTGCGCGTCGATACGGAAGAAATCCCCGTGCCGCCACACGCCGGGAAATTCCTGGAAGTAGGTCTCGCGGTAGCGACGATCGTCGGGATCATTCCAGAAGCGCAGGGGCATCGATGGCATGGGCTCGGTGAGCACGAGCTCGCCGACCTCATCGATCACGCTCTCGCCACGCGCGTTGAACGCTTCGGCCGAGACCCCCAGCTGCGGAGCCTGAATTTCGCCCGCCCGCACCGGCAGCGTCGGCACACCACCGACAAACCCGGTGCAGCAGTCGGTGCCGCCGCTGCCGTTGGCGACCCAAAGGTCCTCCTTCACGTTGCGATAGAACCAGGCCATGCTCTCAGGCGTTGCCGGCGAGCCGGCTAGATTGATGGTGCGCAGCCGCTCGAGCCGATAGCGCTCGCGCGGCACGATGCCGGAGCGGCTGAGTTGATCGACGTAGGTGGGGCTCGCGCCGAAGGATGCGACCCGAGCCTCGTCAGCCATCTTCCACAGCGCATCCGGGGTCGGGTATGCGGGGTGCCCGTCATAAAGCACCGGCACGGCGCCGGTGAGCGGGGTGCTGGTAATGAAATTCCACAGCATCCAACCGCTCGTGGTGTAGAAGAACACGCGATCGCCCGGATGCAGGTCGAAGTGGAACGTGGCGTTCTTCAGGTTCTCGAGCAGAATCCCCCCGTGTCCATGGACGATCGGCTTCGGAAGGCCGGTCGTGCCCGAGGAGAACAGTGTCCACAAGGGATGATCGAAGGGGACCTGCTCGTACTGGAATTGCTCGGCGGGAACTGCAGGCCGCTCGAACAACGTGCTCCAGTGCCGCGCAGAGGGCAGAGGCAACGCGCGGGCATCCGGCTCCAGGTACGGCAGGTAGATGAGCTGCTCGAGCGAGGCGAGGCTGCCCGCGATGTCGCGCAGCTGGCTGCGGCGATCGAAGGCCTTACCGCCGTAGCGATAGCCATCGACGCTGAAGAGGAGGCTCGGCGAGAGCTGCGCGAGCCGGTCGAGCGTGCCGCGCTCGCCAAAATCCGGCGAGCAACACGCCCAGATCGCACCGACCGCGGTGGTCGCCAGCATGGCAACCATGGTCTCGGGTATGTTCGGCATCCACGCAACGACCCGGTCGCCAGGCTTTATTCCGAGCGTGCGCAGCTCGGTTGCCAGCGTACGCACCTGCGTGCCGAGTGCCGTCCAGGACAGTGCCGTGAGCGGCCGCGTCTCGCTCAGGTGCAAGAGCACGTCGCCGCCAGCGCGCTCGCGCCGCAGGACGTGCTGCGCATAGTTGAGGCGCGCGCCCGGAAACCATGCGGCGCCCGGCATACCGCGCCTTGCGAGTACCCGTGTGTACGGCGCCGAAGACTCGATACCGAAATAGTCCCAGAGCGCCTGCCAGAAGCCCTCCAGGTCTTCGACCGACCAGCGCCACAGCGCGTGATAGTCCGCAAAGCGCTTGCCGCGCTCGCGCGCGAGCCAGTCGGTGAGCGCCGTCACGTTGGCGCTGCGGATGCGGTCCGGCCCCGGGGTCCACAGGAGCTCACCTGGCTGCATGTATTAACTTATAACCCGACTGGTCGAAATTGTAAGCATGGCATACATTCTCCGGGGCGGGATACCGCATTGAGGAGACCAGGCCGCGCAGCGGCGCGCCTCGCCGACGGCGCGCCCCGGGCGTACGCTTGGAGCGGCGACAACTCACACGACCCGACTTCCACCCTGCCGCAAGCAGGGCGGAACGGGCCGGGAGAGCCACTTGACATGAATACCAAATCCACCGCATTCCCTGTCCCGAGCTCGCTCAAGGTCGTTCCGGGCACGGAAGCCGCCCAGTCCGCCTACCCGTACTACATGCAGTTCACCGCTGCGGACGATGAGCGGTTCTGGTTCTACAACTCGATGCATTTCCCCGAGCCCATGTCTGCCTTCGACATGGTGACCGCGGAAGCCGCCTACTGTGCCCTCGGTGCCTCCACCACGCGCGTGCACTGTATCCCGACCACGCTCGGCATCGACTACCGCATCATCAACGGCCGCGTCTACATCGGCGGCAACGCCGTGACGGACCCCGCCGAGATTGCGCGCCGCACGGCCGAGTTCCAGCAGCGTGCCTTCTACTACTACGGCAACTGGGAGCGCCTCTACGCACAGTGGCGCGAGAAGATGCTGGCACTGATCCGCGAGGCGCAGGCCTTTCCGAAACTCGAGCTGCCGGAATTCGAGCCGCTCGCTAACGTGCACGCCGGGCGCGGCATCGCCGCAAATCATCGGCTCCTCGACATCTACCAGAAGACGCTCGAGGGCTACTTCCGCATGTGGCACCATCACTTCGAGTTTCTGCTGCTCGGCTACGGTGCCTACATGACCTTCTTCGCCTTCTGCAAGAAGGCCTTTCCGGAGATCAGCGACCAGACCATCGCGCGCATGGTGGCCGGCATCGACGCGGAGATCTTCCGACCCGACGAGGAGGTGCGCCACCTCGCACGGCGCGCGGTCGAGCTCGGAGTCGACGATGAGTTCCAGGACGGCCGCGCGCCGCCGACCATCATGGCCGCGCTCGACTCGCGCGGTGCCGCCGGCCGCGCCTGGCTCGAGGAGCTCGCGACTGCGCGCGAGCCTTGGTTCAACATCAACGTAGGTGATGGCTTCTACCACTACCACCGCTCGTGGAACGATGACCTGTCGATGCCGTTCGCAGGTCTCCCGGGCTACATCGCACGCGTCAAGGCGGGCGAATCGCTCGAGCGTCCGATCGAGGCGCTCAAGGACCAGCGGCGGCAGCTGATCCAGGACTATCGCGAGCTGCTCGCGTCCGAGGAGGAGCGTCAGGCCTACGACCAGATGATCGCTCTCGCACACCGTGTGTTCCCGTACGTCGAGGGCCACAAGTTCTACTGCGAGCACTGGTACACCAACCTGTTCTTCAACAAGATACGCGAATTCGGCGCGCTGCTCGCTGCGCACGGCTTCTTCGGGCGCGAGGAGGATGTGTTCCACCTCACGCACTTCGAGCTCGAAGCGGCAATCATCGATCTGATGACCGCCTGGTCGAACGGCTCGCCGCCGCGGGGACCTGTGCACTGGCCGCAGATCGTCACCACGCGCCGCGCGGCCATTGCCGAGTGGGCGAAGCACGGCACGCCGCCTGCGCTCGGGCCCGTTCCGGAGGTGATCGACGATCCGGCGATCGTCATGCTCTGGGGCATCACGCGCGAGAGTCTCGACCGCTGGTTGCACGCGGGCAGTGACACGGCGAGCCGCGAGCTGCGGGGCTTCGCCGCTTCCAGTGGCGTGGCCGAGGGCCCGGCGTGCGTGGTCAAGTCCGTGGAGGAGATCGGCCGCGTGCGCGCAGGCGACGTCCTCGTCTGCCAGGTTACCAATCCGACCTGGGCGCCGATCTTCCAGAAGATCGCGGGTGCGGTGTCGGACATCGGCGGCTCGATGAGCCACGCGGCCATCGTGGCGCGTGAGTTCGGCCTGCCGGCGGTGGTCGGCACGGGTACTGCGACCTCGCGCATCAAGGACGGTCAGCGCATCCGCGTCGACGGCGGCCGCGGCGTGGTCACGCTGCTCTCGTAGCGGACCTGAGTGAGCGCGCTCGCACACATCGCCTGGTTCGAAGAGATCGGGCTCGGCGACCGGGAGCAGGTCGGCGGCAAGGGTGGAAGTCTCGGTGAGCTGACGCGTGCCGGGCTGAGCGTGCCGGCCGGTTATGTCGTGCGGACCGCGGCGTTCGAGCACTTCCTCGCGGCGCTCGAGCGCGCGGCGCCGGTGCGCGAGATGGTGGCGGCGCTCGCGCATGACGACCTCGCGGCGATCACCGCGTGCTCGGCCGCACTGCGGTGCCGGATCGAGGCGAGCGAGCTGCCGCAGGCGGTGCTCACCGATCTGACCGCGGCGCACGCGCGCCTCGTGGGGGCACACGGGCGACAGCCGGTCGCGGTGCGCTCCTCCGCCACCTGCGAGGACGCGGCCGATGCCAGCTTCGCGGGTCTGCAGGACACCTACCTGTGGGTGCAGGACGCAGCGCAGATGATCTGGCGCGTGCGCAGCTGCTGGGCGAGTCTTTACTCCGTGGAATCGATCAGCTATCGGCTGAAGCACGGCTTTGCCGAAGAGCGCGTGGCAATGGCCGTGGTCGTGCAGCACATGGTAGAGGCACGCACGGCGGGTGTGATGTTCACCCGCAGCCCGACCACCGGCGACCGCTCGGTGGTCACGATCGAGGGCGCCTGGGGTCTCGGGTCCGCGGTGGTCGGAGGCGAAGTGACCCCCGATCGCTGGGTGCTGGGCAAGGTCACCGGCGAGATCTCGGTGCGCGAGATCTCCGACAAGCAGATCCAACACATGGCAGCCGCGGCCGGTGGCATCGAGGCGGTCGCTGTCAGCGACGAGCGGCGGCGCCTCGCCTGCCTGAGCGATGAGGAGCTGCAGCGGCTGCGCGAGCTCGCACGCCGCATCGAGCGGCACTACGGCTGCGCGCAGGACATCGAGTGGGCGATCGACCGGGCGAGCGGCGCCATTCTGCTGCTGCAGAGCCGCCCTGAGACTGTCTGGTCGGCCAAGGATGCCGCGCCGCTCGCGAAACCTCAGCAGGACCCGCTCATGCACATCATGTCCATCTTCGGGAAACGCCAGTGCCCCTGAGCGCCCAGGATGTCGCCGAGATCATTCGGCTGCTCGAGGGGTCGGATTTTCTCGAGCTGCGCATCGAGCACGAGGGTCTCAAGCTCACTCTGAAGCGCGCGGGAGCGGGCGGCGCCGACAGCACCGCCGCGCCGGCGAGGTCGCCGGCTGCCGCAGCGGTCGCCGCTTCGTGGTCGCCGCCGGAATCGGCGACGCCGCAGCCGGAGGCATCTGCCGCACGCGACCCCACGCTCATCGAGGTCACCGCTCCGCTCATGGGCATCTTCTACCGCGCGCCCCGGCCCGGTGCGGCGCCCTACGTCGAGGTGGGCTCCGCGCTCGAAGAGCATACCGTCATCGGAATCATCGAAGTGATGAAGCTCATGAACAGTGTGCGCGCCGAGGTTCGCGGCACCGTCGTCGAGATCCTTGTCGAGGATGGTGCGGCAGTCGAGCAGGGGCAGGTGCTGCTGCGGGCCGCGCGGGGAAGCCCCGGTGGCTGAGATTGCGCTCATCGATACGACGCTGCGGGACGGAAATCAGAGTCTCTGGGGTGCGCTCGGCATCGACACCGCCAAGACGCTCACGGTCGCGCCGCTCCTCGAGCGCGTGGGCTTCAAGGCCATCGACTTCACGACTTCCACGCACATGGGCGTGGCGGTGCGTTACAAGCGCGAGGATCCCTGGGAGCGCATCCGTCTCATGGCGGCGGCGACTCCCAACACACCGCTGCAGTTCATGTCGACGGGCTTCCGCTTCATCTCCTGGGAGACCGCCAGCCCCGAGTTCATGGCGCTCGCCTTCGAAGTGCTGGCACGCAATGGTATCCGCCGCTTCTGCCTGGCCGATCCCATGAACGATGCACCATCGAACATTGCCTGCGCCCGCATGGTGAAGCGTGCGGGCGGCGAGTTCGTCATCGCGGCGCTGGTCTTCACGCTCAGCCCGATTCACGACGATCGCCACTACGCGCAGGCCGCGCGGGCGCTCGCGGCCTGTCCGGAGATCGATGCGATCTACATCAAGGACCCGGGCGGCCTCCTCGCGCCGCGCCGCGCCAGCACGCTGATCCCCGCAGTCAAGGCCGAGATCGGCACCAAGCCGCTCGAGCTTCATTCCCATTGCACCATCGGGCTCGGGGAGCTCCTCTATATGGACGCGGTGGACTACGGAGTGAGCGCTCTACAGTGCGCCTCGGGTGCGGCGGCTGATGGGATCTCGAATCCGCCTTCGTTGCGCGTGGTCGAGAATCTCCGGGAGCTCGGCCACACACTGCCCATCGACCTGGAAGCGCTCAGGGAGGTGAATCAGTTCTTCACCCGCATTGCCCGCGCGGAAGGGTTGGAGGTGGGCGCCCCGCAGCCTTTCGACGCCGCCTATCTGCGTCACCAGCTGCCGGGTGGCATGATCGGTACGATGCGCCGCCACCTCGCCGAGCACCGGCTCTCGCATCTCGAAGGCGCGGTCATCGAGGAGATGGCGCGGGTACGCGAAGAGCTCGGGTGGCCGATCGTGATGACACCATTCTCGCAAATCCTGCTGACGCAGGCGGTGCTGAATGTGACCGGCCGCGAGCGCTACGCCGTGGTCCCTGACGAATGCATCCGCTATGCGCTCGGACGCTTCGGCCGGCCCAACATGCCGATCGCACCCGAGGTGCTGGAGCGCATCGCATCGCTGCCGCGGACCGCGGAGCTGCGCACGGAGCCGCCGATGCTGCCACTATCGGAGCTGCGCGCGCGTCTCGGGCGCGATCTGTCGGACGAGGAGCTCCTGCTGCGAGCCACCATGCCCGCCGCGCAAGTGGACGCGATGCGCGCCGCGGGACCTGCAGCGCGCCACTACGACCCGGAGTCGAAACCGGTCATGGACCTGCTGCGGCGGGTCCTCAAGATGCGTAACATCGCGCAGCTGAGCGTGACGAAGAGCGATTTCCGACTCGAGCTGCGTGGCGGCGCGGACTCGAAGGCACTCTCCACATGAGCCGCGCGGGACGAGCGCGCGCGCGCCCGAACCGACGGGCATCCGTGCAGGGGTTTCTGTTCGACGTCGATGGCACGCTGCTGCTCAGCGACCGTGCGCTCGGCGGCTACGAGCTCCTGCCCGGAGCGATCGAAGTCCTGACGACGCTCAAGGCGCGGCAGGTGCCTTTCGCTCTCCTCACCAACGGCAGCGCGCATCCGTCGGCGCAGCAGGCAGCGAAGCTGCGCGCCGCAGGACTGCCGGTTGATGATCAACAGATGATCACGCCCTCCAGCATCGCCGCCGATTACCTGCAGCGCCGCGGCATACGGCGCGCCCTGGTGCTCGGCAGTGCCGGCGTGGGGCAGGCGCTGCGAGATGCCGGTATCGAGACGGTGCACACTGGCGAGCAAGGTGCCACGGAGGTCGGCAGCGTCTTCGTCGGCTGGCATCCCGAGTGCGGCATGCAGGACATCGAAACCGCCTGTCGGGCCATCTGGGCGGGCGCCGAGTTGTGCGTCGCCTCCGACGTGCCATTCTTCGCCACGAAGCAGGGCCGTACCATCGGCTACTCGCATGCAATCACGGCTGCCATCCGCCGCCTGACGAAGGCGCCCATGACGCTCACTGGCAAGCCTTCGGTACGCGCGTTGCGCTTCGTCGCGAAGCGACTCGGTGTGCCGATGCATGCTCTGGCAGTGGTCGGCGATGATCCTGTGGTCGAGGTGCTCATGGCGCGCCGCGGCGGCGCGACGGCGCTTGCCGTCACGACCGGGACCACACAGCGTGAGGAATGGCAAAGGCAGCCGCCCCCGCGCCGTCCGAACGCCATTCTCGCGGATCTGCGCGAGGTGCTCGACTGGCTCGACAACGCCGCTGAGCCGCCCCGCAGTGCCGCCGGCCGTACGCGAGCGATGCGCTCCCGCGTGCGCGCACGGCGTGCCGCTGCCACGACTGCATCCCGCCGCGCGGCCAAGCGCCACGTGGTGCGACACCCAGGCTGAGCACGGAGCGCCCATGTCATCGACCAAACCCTACGCGGACATTCCCGGAACCACCATTTTCGATACCGAGCAGGCGCGCCTCGGCTATCACCTCAACATGTTCTGTATGTCGCTCATGAAACCCGAGAACCGTGCGCGCTTCAAAGCCGGGGAGCGCGCCTACCTCGATGGCTGGCCGATGACCGAGGAGCAGAAGTGCGCGGTGCTCGACCGCGATTACAACCGCATGATCTCTCTCGGCGGCAACATCTACTTCCTTGCGAAGCTGTTCGCTACCGACGGCAAGAGCTTCCAGTACGTTGCCGCGCAGATGGCCGGCATGTCGCAGGCGGAGTATGCGCAGATGATGCTCTCGGGCGGCCGCGCACCCGATCGCTGAGGCAGTCGGATGCGCGCGGCGCTGTACTACGGTCGACAGGACCTGCGGCTCACGGAGGTAGCGGAGCCCGAGCCCGGGCCGGGCGAGGTCAAGCTACGCGTTCGCTACAACGGCATCTGCGGCAGCGACCTGCTCGAGTATTTCGACGGCCCGGTCACCACGCGCAGCACCCCGCACCCGCTCACGGGCGTACGGAACCCGGTGATCATGGGCCATGAGCTGTGTGGCGAAGTGGTTGCACTCGGCGCGGGCGTTGATGATCTCGCCATCGGCGATCTCGCCGCGGTCGAGCCGGTGGAGACCTGCGGTCGCTGTCTGTACTGCGGTCTCGGGCAATACAACCACTGTCCGGAGCTTGCGATCCAGGGCTACAACCGTGCGGGCGGTCTAGCCGAGTACACCGTGGTGAAGCGGCGCATGGCGCACCCGCTGCCGCCGGGCGTCTCGGCGCTTCAGGGCGCGCTGATCGAGCCGCTGGCGATCGCCTGGCACACCGCGAATCGCTGCGCCGTGGAAGCGGGGCAGGTGGTTGCCATTCACGGCGCCGGCCCGATCGGTGCGGGTGCCTTCCTCACGCTGCGCCGCCGCGGCGTGGAGGCGATCGTGGTCGATCCCTCGCCGATGCGGCGCGCGGCGCTCGAGCGGCTCGGCGCACGCAGCCTGCTCGATCCCACCGCGTGCGATGTGGTCGCCGCGATCCGCGATCTCACTGGCGGTCGCGGAGCACACGCCTCGATCGATGCCGCGGGCGGTGCTCAGGCATTTGCCGCGATGCTCCATGGCACGCGCATCGATGGCACCGCGGTGGTGGTGGCCATCCACCACGAGCCGGTGGTGATTCCGCCCTTCGATCTGCTGATGCCGGAGGTTCATCTGACCGGGGTGGCGCTCTCGGTCAACGCTTTCCCGGCAGTGATCGCCGAGATGGCCCGCGGCAGCTATCCGCTCGAGGGTTGGGTCGAGACCATTCCGTTCGATGGACTGATCGAGCAGGGGATCGAGCGGCTGCATCGCCAGCAGGGCATGAAGATCGTAGTGGACGTGGCCGGCCGCTCCGCATGAGCCATAGGTGCGACGCCGCGCAGCGCACTGACTACGGGTAAGGAGAGGCGTGTGAAGTCTGCAGAGTTGTTCAGCGTCGCCGGCCAGGGCGCGATCGTGACCGGCGCCGGCAGCGGACTTGGGCTGGCGATTGCCGAAGCGCTCGCCGAGAACGGCGCACGCGTCACGCTGCTCGATATCGACGGTGCCCGCATCGCCAGCCAGACCGAGCGGCTCAAGGCGCAGGGCTTCATCGTGCGCGGGGAGGTTGTCGATGTGGCTGACCACGCGCTGCTCGAGCGAGCCTTCGACGCCGCGCTCGCGGCCCACGGCCGGCTGGACATCGTGTTTGCCAACGCGGGCATCGACTCGGGGCCGGGCTTTGTCAGCGGCTGGGCGGGCGCTCGCGAGCGCAATCCGCGGGGCGCACTCGAGAGCTACACCGATGAACGCTGGAACCGCGTCATCGACGTGAATCTCACCGGTGTGTTCGCCACGCTGCGCGCCGCAGCCCGCATCATGAAGCCGCAGCGCTCGGGGAAACTCATCGTGACGACCTCCGTCGCGGGCTACCAATGCGAGCCGGCTATTGGCTCTGCCTACATGGCGGCCAAGGCCGGAGCGGCGCATCTCATGCGCTGCGTTGCGCAGGAGCTTGCGGCTTTCAACATCACCGTGAACGCGATCGCACCGGGCTTCTTCGTGACGAACATCGGCGGCGGACACGCGAAGAACCCGGACGTGCAGCGCGCGATGGCCGCCCTCATGCCGATGCAGCGCGTGGGCTTTCCCGAAGACATCACTGGGCTCGCGTTGTTCCTCGCCTCCGCCGCCTCGGCGTATCTCACGGGTCAGCAGATCACCATCGATGGCGGCTGGACCCTCGGGCCCGCGGATTAGGGCCTAGCCATGAGCTCTGCGTTGCTGAAAACCGTGAGGGCTGCACTCATGGCGAGCCTCATCTGCGGAGCCAGGGCGCTCGCCGCGGACAGCGAGATCGTGATCGGCAACCTCGATGATCTCTCCGGCGTGTATTCCGACGACGGTGGGCCCGGCTCGGTCGAGGCCATGCAGATGGCGATCGCGGACTTCGGCGGCACCGTGCTCGGCCGCAAGGTGCGCACGCTGGTTGCCGACCATCAGAACAAGCCCGATATCGGCGCCTCGAAGTTCCGCGAGTGGGCCGACCAGAAGGGTCTGGACATGATGATGGTGGGCGCCAACACCGGCGTCAGCATCGCCATGTCCAAGGTCGCTTCGGCCAGAAAGCTGCCGCTGCTCATAATCGGCGCAGTCGGCGCGTCGCTCACCAACGAGGACTGCACGGCGTACAGCGTGCACTACGTCGTCGACACCACCGCGCTCGCAAACGGCACCGCCTCGGCCGTCCTCAAGGCCGGCGGCAAGACCTGGTTTTACCTGACTGCCGACTACGCCTTCGGCACGCAGCTGCAAAACGCGGCCTCCCGGGTCGTAGACGCACATGGCGGCAAGAACCTGGGCGCCGTGCGCGTACCGCTGTCGAACCCGGACTTCTCATCCTTTCTGCTGCAGGCACAGAGCTCCGGAGCGCAGGTGCTCGGGCTCGCCAACGCGGGTGATGACTTCACCAACTCTCTCAAGGCAGCCAGGGAGTTCGGGCTCATGAGGACGATGAAGCCAGCTGCCCTGTTGGTTTTCATCACTAACATCCACAGCCTCGGGCTCCAGACTGCCCAGGGCATTTACCTGACGACCAGCTGGTACTGGGACCTCAATGAAGAGACCCGTGCGTTCGCCAGGCGCTTCTTCGATAAGCGGAAGACGCAGCCGACCATGACACAGGCCGGCACGTACTCGGCGACCCTGAGCTACCTGAAAGCCGTCAAGGCGGCGGGCACGATCGACTCGGACAAGGTGATGGCCGAGCTGCGGCGCGCGAAAATCAACGACATGTTCACCAAAGGGGGCTACATCCGTGCCGATGGGGTCATGATCCATGACATGTACGTCATGCAGGTGAAGTCGCCTGGCGAATCGAAGTATCCGTGGGACTACTACAAGGTCCTCACCGTCATGCCCGGCGCGGAGGCTTTCGGACCGATTACCGGCCGCTGCCCGCTGGCTCCCAGATAGGCTGGCCCGGCAACGCGGCTAATCTTCGATGCACACCTCGAGCAGCACGGGCCCTTCGGCTGCGAAGGCTGTGCGCAGGGCTTCGTCGAGCTCCGCAGTATGCGACACGCGCACACCGTTCACGCCCTGCGCGCGCGCGAGCGCGCAGAAGTCCAGATGGGGCAGTTGCGTGCCGGGAACTGCCGCGAGCCCGAAGTGCGAGGCGAACTCATCGAGCGCGCGATAGCCGCCATTGTTGACGATCACGAAGGTGACCGGTAGTCCGAGCTCGGCGGCGCTCCATAGTCCCTGGATGGAATA
The DNA here is from genome assembly GCA_035639195.1 of Steroidobacteraceae bacterium. Classification (GTDB taxonomy): domain Bacteria; phylum Pseudomonadota; class Gammaproteobacteria; order Steroidobacterales; family Steroidobacteraceae; genus 13-2-20CM-66-19. Next base: position 35,091 of record DASQYM010000038.1, on the reverse strand, counting down.
CATCGCGGATCCATCGCCCAGAAGGCCGATAACCCTGCACCCGGGTCGAGCCAGAGCCACACCGACTGCCGCGGGCAGACCATGGCCGAGTCCGCCGCTCGCACACGTATAGAATGAATCGGGCTCGAGCATCGGCAGATGATCGTGCATCGCGCCGCGGCTGCTCGGCGCTTCCTCCACGATGAGGCTGCGGGGCGGACGCAGCGCCGAGATCTGTTGCATCAGATAGCGGTCCGTGAGGCGATGAGGCGGCACTCGCGGTGCGCGCGCAGGCAGCGTGGGTGCCGGCCGCACCGGGGCGCGCGCAGCAAGCAGTGCGCCGATCCCGAGCTTCAAATCGCCGAGGATGGAGAGCCCCAGGGGCGCGCGCGCTGCGGCCGCCGGATCGTCGGTCAGCTGCACCAGTGCGGCGTCCTTCGGGATGTGGGGACCTTGTCCCTCGACGTGGTAGCTGAAGACCGGAGCGCCGAGCACCATGACCAGGTCGCTCCCTTCGAGCCGCGCAACGATCTTCTCGCGATCTGCGGGCAGAAATCCGGCGAACAGGCGATGTCGCTCGGGAAAGCTGTTGCGCGAGGAAAGCGGACTCACCCAGACGGCGGCCTGGTGCCGCTCGGCGAGCTCGATCACTTCCTGCCAGGCCGCATCGCGTGCGATGCCCGCACCGACGATCAGTACCGGATGGCGCGCGGCGCCGAGCATGGCTGCGGCGCGGGCGAGGAGCGCCGGATCTGCCGCCACTTTGCAGCTGACCTCGTGCGCAGAGGCAGCGGCGCAGGCGCAGTCCCAGTCACCGACCGGAATCGACACGAAGGTGGGCCCGCGCGGCGCCTGCAGTGCGGTGAAAAAGGCGCGGCTGATGGCCGCCGGCACGTCCTCGGCACGCGCGGGCTCGCAGCTCCATTTCACGTATGGCCGGGGCAGCTGGGTAGCCTCCGCCGAATACAAAAACGGCTCGAGCGGCAGGATCGAGCGCGCTTGCTGCCCGGCAGTGACCACGAGTGCCGACTGGTTGCGGAATGCAGTGAAAAGGCTGCCAACGGCGTGTCCGACGCCGATCGCCGAGTGCAGGTTCACGAAGGCGGCGCCGCCGCGTGCCTGCGCGAAGCCGTCCGCCATGGCGACGACCACCGACTCCTGCAGTCCGAGCACGTAACGGAAATCGCTTGGGAAGTCGCGATACATCGGCAGCTCGGTCGAGCCCGGATTGCCGAAGATGGTGGTAAGGCCGAAGTCGCGCAGCAGCGCGAACACCGCTTCGCGAACCGTAATTCCCACAGTCGACACGGTGCGACCCCGTCGGTCAGGTGGCAAGCTGCGATTGTCGAGCCGGCGCGCTGATCCGGCGCGGCGCGGTCTCTTTCAGAGCGAGTGCCGTCAGTGCACCGGCGACAGCACAGGCGCCCTGGATGAAGAGCGGCGCGGTGAGCCCGAAATGATCCGCAGCCGTGCCGGCGAGCGCCGGGGCGCTGACACCGCCCAGGATCTCTCCGATTCCCACCGTGATGCCCATGGAGGTGCCGACGTAGCGCGCCGGGATGGTCTCGGACGGGATCGTGCCCATGAACAGCGGGAAAGTTCCGCTGGCTGCCCAGCCGATGAAGATGAGCGTGCCCAGCATGTACAGGGACCCGTGCCAGTAGAGTGCGGCGAGCGGCACCAGCACGCCGAGGAGGTTGAAGGCAACGACCACCGGGCGGCGTCCCAGGCGGTCGGAGAGCCCAGGGACCACGAAGCTGAAGAAAGCGGCCGAGAGTCCGAGCAGACTCATGAGCACGCTGTATTCGCCCGAGGTGAGCTCGCGCACTTTCACGTAAAAGAGTGGCAGGAAAGCCCACCCCAGCACCATCCACGAAACCATGAAGATGCTCATGAGCACGCACAGAACCATATTGCGGAACTTGAGCATGTCGAGAGAGCTCATGCCGTAGCTCGCGCCGCCGTCGTCGGCAACCGGCACCGGCTTCCTGTGCGGCTCGTGAACGTAGCGCGCGATCAGTAGCGCCATGATGAGTCCGGGAATACCGGCGAGGAAGAACGCCATGCGCCAGCTCGAATGCTGGGCTATCGCTACCAGCAGCAGCGGTGCAGCGAAGGATCCGAGAAGATTGCTGCCGAAGTTCTGCATCACTCCCATGTTGTGCCCGCGCTTGCCAGGGTCCGATTCCGCGGCCAGCAGCGACTGGCACACGGGCATGAACGGTCCTTCGACCAGTCCCATGAGCAGCCGCGCGGCGAACAGCGCGAGGAACGAGCCCGCGAGACCCGAGAGAAAAGAGCACAGCGAGAAGGCGATCGCGCTCGCGAGCAGGATGGGCTTGCGGCTGCCGGTGCGGTCCGACAGTGCACCGCCGAGGAATGCCGAGACCGCCCAGGTAAAGGAGAGCGCCGAGGCAATGAGTCCGACCTGCTGGTTGGTGAAGCTGAGGTCCCTGGCGATGAAGGGCATCAGGAAGGCGGCAGCGTTGCGATCGAAGAACAGGAAGCCGAAAGTGATGCCGAGCACCCAGATGAGACGCTGTTCGTAGCGCATGTTGTTTGGCGAGTCTCCGCGCGGGTTAGCTTGGCTCTTCCCGTCGCGAGCCGCTGCCCTTAGAGTGAGCTACGGGCGCCAGCGGACCGGAGGAGACGTTATGGGCCAGGTAGGTTTCGGTCAACCAGACAATGGCATCATCCAGATGGCCTACGTGGTCGCGGACCTGGAGGCGGCGATCCGTGAGTGGAGCACCAGGTTGCGCGTCGGCCCGTGGTTCGTGCTCGAGCATTTCTCCGGTGTCGACCCGGTGTATCGCGGGCAGCCCTCGCGCGCGGATGTACGCATCGCCATGAGCTTTGCCGGGCACATGAACATGGAGCTGATCCAGCCCAACAATGACGCGCCCTCGGTGTACCGCGAGGTGATCGAGCGCCGCGGCTACGGCTTTCACCACTGGGGCGTGGCAACCTGGAGCTTCGATGCCGGAGTCGCCCAGTACGAGCGTGACGGCTACCCGCTCGCATTTCGCGCGGCGGTGCCGAGCGGCGGCCGCGTCGGATACATGGACACCACGGCGGTGCTGCCAGGCTTCACCGAGCTGATCGAGCTCGGCGGTGCTTTCGAGCAGGTTTTCGGCCGTTTCTATCGCGCGAGTCTCGACTGGGATGGCAAGGACCCGGTGCGCTCCTTCATCTGACACTCCGATCACACAACTCGCGGACATGGCTGCGGCTCCGCTTGGGGCCGTCAGCGCTGCTCGCTGAGCTGCTGCTCGAGGTCGGCGAGCGTGCGGTAGCAGGGCAGGACCTGCGCCACGCTGGCATTCGGCTCGCGATGCTCACGGATGGCGCTGAAGAACTCCCGGTCCTGCAGCTCAATGCCGTTCATCGAGACGGCGACGTGCGACACATCGATCTTCTGCTCCTTGCCATCGATCAGATCGTCGTAGCGCGCGATGTAGGTCCCGTGATCACAGATGTAGCGGAAGAAGGTACCGAGCGGCCCGTCGTTGTTGAAAGAGAGCGACAGCGTGCAGATGGCGCCGTTGGCGCTCTTGAGCTGAATGGACATGTCCATGGCGATGCCGAGCGTCGCGCTGAGCGGACCCTGCAGTGCGTGGGCGATGCTCACCGGCGCGCCGGTCTGGTAGGTGAACAGGTCGACCGTGTGGGCGGCGTGATGCCACAGCAGATGATCGGTCCAGGAGCGCGGCTGGCCGAGTGCGTTGATGTTGGTGCGGCGGAAGAAATAGGTCTGCACGTCCATCTGCTGGATCGTGAGCTTGCCCTGGACAATGCGCTGGTGGATCCACTGGTGTGAGGGATTGAAGCGCCGCGTGTGCCCGACCATGCAGATCAAACCAGTGCCCGCCTGCAGCTCTGCGACCGCCAGCGCGTCGCCCCGGTTGTCGGCGAGTGGTATCTCGACCTGCACGTGCTTGCCTGCCCGCATGCAGGCGAGGGCCTGCGAGGCGTGCAGTTGGGTCGGTGTCGCGAGAATAACCGCATCCACGCCCGGGAGACTCAAGGCTTCGGCGAGCTCCGTCGTGGCATGCGGCACACCGTACTTCTTTGCCACGACACGGGTCGCCTCGAGGGTGCGCCCGACGAGCGACACCACTTCGATGTCGCCGATGGTCTTGATGGCGTCCAGGTGTTTCGCGCCAAAGGCGCCGGCGCCCGCGAGAACGATCTTCACGGCAGATTCTCCAGGATCAGGTGGCCCACCGCGGTATTGGAGGCGGGCACGTGGTAGAAGCGGTGCACGGTGCGCACCTTGTCGGTCAGTGCGCCACGCATGATCAGCCACATCACGAGCTCGATACCCTCCGATCCCGCCTCGCGCACGTACTCGATGTGCGGCATGTGCGAAAGGCTCTCCGGATCGTCTATCAGCTGCTCGATGAAGCGCGCATCCCATTCGCTGTTGATGAGGCCCGCGCGCTGTCCCTGCAGCTGGTGACTCATGCCGCCCGTCCCCCACACCTGTACGTTGAGATCGGCGGGGAACGAATCGACCGCCCGGCGGATCGCCTTGCCGAGCTCGTAGCAGCGCCGCCCCGAGGGCGGCGGATAGAGGACGACATTGACCGGGAAGGGAATGACGCGCGCCGGCCAGGCCGGCACCTGGCCAAACAACAGCGACAGCGGCACCGTGAGGCCGTGATCGACATCCATGCGGTTCACGATCGTGAGATCGAAGTTCTGCTGGATCACCGATTGGGCGATGTGGCAGGCGAGCTCGGCGTGACCCTCGACCACCGGCACCGGCCGCGGGCCCCAGCCCTCGTCCGCGGGAGGGAATTGCTCCGCGCAGCCGATGGCGAAGGTCGGCACGATGTCGAGGCTGAAAGCGCTGGCGTGATCGTTGTAGGCGAGCAGGATGACGTCCGGCTTCTGCGCGGCCATCCAGCGCCTGGAGAAGTCGTAACCGGCGAACATCGGCGCCCAGTAGGCATCCCGAGACTTGCCGTTATCGAGCGCCGCGCCGATCGCCGGCACGTGCGAGGTGGTGACGCCCGCCGTGACGCGTGCCATTAAGGTGGCGCTCCGAGTCTACGCCTTGGGGCGGCAGCGAACGCGCGATGTGGTGGGTGAGGTCTCACGAGCTCTCCTCAGCGGCCAAAATAGAGGCGCAGTGGGTTATCTACCAGCAGCCGCCGCTGCAGCGCCGCGCTAGTAGCGATCTTCGGGAGGAAGTCCACGAGGTCGCCATCGTCGGGCATGCGCGGCTTCTGATTCGGATGCGGCCAGTCCGTGCCCCACAGCACCCGTTCCGGAAAGGTCTCGACGATGCGCCGGGCGAAGGGGACGACGTCCGCGTACTCCGGCGGTCCGCTCTTCGACAGCCGCTCCGGGCAGCTCACCTTCGACCAGATGTTGGGATGCTCCCGCATCAGCTTCACGAATAGCTCGAACTCGGGCCCAGCGACGGATTTCGTCACATCCGGCCGTCCCATGTGGTCGACCACCAGCGTCGCCGGCAGCGAGGCGAAGAAATCGTACAGCTCCGGGAGCTCCGCGGCCTCGAAATAAATGACCACGTGCCACCCGAGCGGCGCGACGCGCCGCGCAATCTGCAGCAGCACTTCGCGCGGCGTGGTGTCGACCAACCGCCTCACGAAATTGAAGCGTACGCCGCGCACGCCGGCGGCAGCGAGCTCGGTGAGCTCCCGGTCGGTGATGCCGGCGGGGACCGTGGCCACCCCGCGCGCGAGTTCGCCGGCGGCTCGCAGCGCATCGACCAGCGCGCGGTTGTCCGCGCCGTGGCAGGTGGCCTGCACGATGACATTGCGCTCGAACCCCAGGTAGTCCCGTAGCCCGAAGAGTTTCTCCTTTGGAGCATCGCACGGCGTGTAACGGCGCTCAGCGGCGTAGGGGAAACGCTCGCCGGGCCCGAAGACGTGGCAGTGAGCGTCGACCGCGCCGCGCGGGAGAGCGAAGCGCGGTCGCCGCGGCGCTGCATGAAACGGCAACCAGTCGCGATCGGTGGTGAAGCCGCCGGTGGCCGCATTCGCAGGCCACGCGGGATCACCCGGTCGAATGAGCGACCCTGAAGTCACAGACCGCGTGCCTCGAGCTGCGTATTCAGCCGCGGGAACACGCGGCGTGCGTTGTTCGCGAAAATACACTCCTTGTCTGCGGCCGATAGCGAGAGCGCATCGATGTAACGGCGGGTGTCGTCGAAGTAGTGGCCGGTGAGCGGATCGACCCCGCGCACGGCACCGACCATCTCGGAGCCGAACAGGATGTTGCCGACGTCGACGACGCGCACCAGCAGGTCGATGCCCGGCTGGTGATACACGCACGTATCGAAGAAGACATTCTTCATCACGTGCTCCGCGAGCGGCGGCCGCTTGAGCATGTCCGCCAAGCCCCGGTAGCGGCCCCAGTGGTAGGGGACGGCGCCTCCACCATGGGGAATGATGAAACGGAGAGCGGGGAAATCCCGGAACAGGTTGCCCTCGATGAACTGCATGAACGCCGTGGTGTCGGCGTTGATGTAGTGCGCACCAGTTGCGTGGAAATTCGGATTGCACGAGGCGGATACGTGGATCATAGCCGGCACATCGAGCTCGACCATCTTCTCGTAGAAGGGGTACCAATGGCGGTCGGTAAGGGGCGGTGAACTCCAGTATCCGCCCGAAGGGTCCGGGTTGAGATTGCAGCCGACGAAGCTCAGCTCACGCACGCAGCGCTCGAGCTCGGCCACGGAGTTCACGATCGGTACACCCGGCGACTGCGGCAGCTGACAGACGCCGACGAAATTCTCCGGGTACAAATCGACGACCCGCTTGATGAGATCGTTGTTGGCGCGCGTCCAGGCGCTCGAGATCGCCTCGTTGCCGATGTGATGACCCATGGCGGAGGCGCGCGGTGAGAACAGCGTGAGATCCGAGCCGCGCTCCTTCTGCAGCCGCAGCTGATTTTTCTCGATGGTCTCGCGGATCTCGTCATCCGAGATGGCACCGGGCTTGGCGGGCGGCGCGGTTGGATCCTTGAGTGCGGCTAGCTGCGCGTCGCGGAACTTCTGATGAGCGGCCGGCGCGGTCGTGTAATGACCGTGGCAATCGATGATCATGTGCGTTCCGCCTTCCGTAGCCGCCGTTGTGCGGACGCGGGCACCAGCATGTCATCGAGCATGTCGGTCAGTGCCTCGTGCCTCAGTGCACCCGCGTGTGTCGCAGCCCACCGCTGCCTTTCGATGCACCCACGGCTCATCCACGGCTCGCAGCCGGCCTCGGTCACGGTTTTGGCCGCCTCCGCCATCTCCTCTGCCCGCCGGCGGCCGTGCTGCAGGGAGCGGGAGATCATGTAACGGGCGAGCTTGCGCCAGTCTCCAACCGGCAAGAGATCCTTGAGCGATGCGAGCACCGCGTCCTCGACGCCAAGGCGTCGCGCCGTGAGGAGTGACTCGGCGAGCAGCGCCTCCATGCCCTTGACGATGACGCTGCGGCACATTTTGGCCGCAGACGCCGCGCCGATCGTGCCGGAATACACCGCGGCGTCCTTGAAGCCGAGCGACTGCGCGAGCGGCAAAAACTCCTGCGCATGAGGGCCACCGAGCCACAGCGGCGAGGCGATGCCTTGCGGGGCGATCGGCGACATCACGGCCGCCTCGATGTAACGGCCGCCCGCAGCTTCAATCGCGCGCGCAGCCTCGCTCCTGGTTCCCGGTGACACCGAGTTGAGATCGAGGTAGTACGTGCCCGCGGTAAGTGCGCTTGCCGCCTCGAGCGCGGCGGCACGACACTCGTCCGCGGTGACCGCGGAGATGACGAGCGCGCGGCCGCGGACCGCCTGCGCCATGGAGCCTGCGGCTTTTAGAAACGATAGCGCCGTAGCGGCGCGACGCGGCTCACTGCCATCAACCGGGAAGAGCCGGTCCCAGGCCCACAGGGCTACCTCTGCTCTGCGGTGGAGGTCGTCCGCCAGCACCTGGCCGACTTCCCCGAGCCCGATGAGACCGATGGAGAGCTCATGCGTCATGAGTCGCTCCAGGCACCTGGCGGGACGAAGACCTCCCCCTGCATCAGCTTGCGCGCGGTGCGCAGCAGCGCGGAACGATTTACCGTCACGTGCTCTCCCTCCAGCGTCACGTCCATCTCGACGGTAAAGAAGCCGGTGGGATGCTCGATCTCGAGCCGCTGCAGGCCTGAGCGCGGACTCAGGCGCGCCACCTGTGCGGCCACCGAGCCGGGCGCGACACACGCAGTGGCGACGCTCACCGCACCCAGAACCCCGATGGCTTCGTGCACGCGGTGCGGTATGAAGGTGCGTGTCTGCAGCGTGCCCCCGTGACGCGGGCTCGAGACGAGGCACATCTTGGGCACGGTCTTCTGCGCCACATCGCCGAGATTCATCCGGGGTCCGGCCGCAAGCCGCAGACGCTCGATGCGAGCCTTCAGCGCGGAATCACCTTCGAGCTCTGCGGGCGACTCATCGCCGCGCTTGCCGAGATCGGCAGCGCGCATCAGCACAACTGGCATGCCGTTATCGATGCAGGTGACCTCCGTCCCCTCGATGCGCTCGATGTTGGATTCGGTCGGAAATAGCTTCCCGCAGGAGGATCCGGCAACGTCGAGGAAGTCGATGGGAATCGCCGCGGCGCTTCCCGGGACGCCATCGATGCGGGCGTCGCCCTCGTATTCCACCGCGCCGTGCGGGGTCGGCACGTGCGCGACGGCGATGCTGCCGGTGTTCACCATGTGGATGCGCACTGCCGTCTCGGCGCCCGTGATCCGCACCAGGCCATGCTCGATCGCCCATGGGCCTACGCCGGCGAGGATGTTGCCGCAGTTCTGCGAGTCGCTCACTTCCGCCTTGTCGACCACGACCTGGAGAAAGAGATAGTCCACATCCGCATCCGTACGCGTGGGAGCGCCGATGATGGCGACCTTGCTGGTGAGGGGGTGTGCACCCCCCACGCCATCGATCTGGCGCGGATCGGGTGAGCCCATGGCGGCAAGCAGCACGCGGTCTCGGGCGCCAACCGACTGCGGCAGGTCGCGGGCGTGAAAATACAGCGCTTTGGACGTGCCGCCGCGCATGAGCGTGCTTGCAATGGCGCGCAGCATGTCGCTCACTCCGGCAATGACTGCGAGCGGTAGATGAGGCCGCGCTTGGCGAGCTTGTCCCGCATATCGTAAATGTCGAGACCAAGCTCACCGTTCTGCAGACGCTGGCGCGTCGCGGCCTCCTTGGCTTCACGGGCCTCGCTGGCCGTGAGTACCGCCCGGGCCTCGAGGCGCGGCACGATGCACACGCCATCGTCGTCTGCGATCACCACGTCGCCGGGATTGACGAGTCCCCCGCCGCAGAGGACCGGAACGTTCACCGAGCCGAGCGTTTCCTTGACAGTCCCCTGTGCGTGTACGGCCTTTGACCACACGGGAAAGCCCATGCTCGTCAGCTGATGCACGTCGCGCACTCCGGCATCGATGATGAGCGCGCGTACACCGCGCGCAACGAGGGAGGATGCGAGCAGCTCGCCGAAGTAGCCTGCGTCCGAGTAGGAGGTCGGCGCGACGACCAGAACATCCCCGGCCCGGCACTGCTCGACCGCGACGTGGATCATCCAGTTGTCGGCGGGCGGGAGGCTTACCGTGACCGCGGAACCGGCGATGTGGGCACCGCGGCAGATGGGTCGGAGGGTCGGGCCCAACAGCCCGGTCCGGCCCTGTGCTTCATGAATCGTGGCCACGCCGTAGCGCGCCAGTCCTTTCACCGCCTCGGCATCGGCGCGGCGGATTTCCGTGTACACGACATGCATGGCGGCTTTCTTTCGGGGTCCGGAAGAACGGATTGTCCCGCGGCAGACGGTGGGTGGGGTAATTGCAATTCAGACCCGGGTATAAGAAATTGTGAACATGGCAATGCGCGCATCCCGGCGGGGCGGAATGGCACCGAACCTGCGGCACCTCGTACTGTTCGATCAGGTGGTCCGGCGCGGCAGCGTGAGCGCTGCGGCGCGCGCGGCGCACCTGAGTCAGCCGGCCGTGACCCAGGCGGTCGCGCACATCGAGCTTGCCCTCGGAGCGCGTCTCCTGGAGCGCAGTCATTTGGGCCTGGCACTCACGGGATCGGGACATGCAGCCGCCCAACGGATCGACCGCGCGTTGCAGATGCTGCGGGAAGCGCTGATCGGGCTGCGCAGCCGCTCAGCGACCGTGGCTTCCGCCGAGGTCCTGAGCGGCATAACTTCCACGCAACTCAATGCACTCATTGCCGTGGTGGAGGAAGGGGCTTTTGCCCGTGCCGCTCGGCGCGCCGGTCGTGCGCGGGCCGCGGTGCACCGCGCGGCACGACAACTGGAGCGCTCTCTCGGCACTGACCTGTTCGAAGTCACGAGTTTTGGCGTGCGCCCGACACGCGAGGCCGAGAAGCTGGCCTTGCGCGCGCGGCTCGCGTTTGCGGAAATCGCCCAGGCCCAGGCAGAGGTCGCCGCGACCCAGGGCTCCGGCAGCGGCTCGACGACGATCGGGGCCATGCCGCTCGCGCGCAGCGTGCTGGTCGCGCGGGCGGTCCTCGAATTCGCCGGGGTACGACCTGAGCACGGCATCAGCATTCTGGATGGTCCGTATGAAAGCATGCTCGCCGCCCTGCGCCGGGGACTTGCCGATGTCTTGGTCGGCGCCTTGCGGGAGCCCGTGCCCTGTGAGGACATCGTGCAGGAGCATCTCTTCGATGATCCGCTAGCCATCGTCGTGGGGGCGCGGCATCCACTCGCCGCCCGCGGCGCGCCCACACTGGCGGCGCTCGCCCGCTTTCCCTGGATCGCGCCGCGGCGGCATTCGCCACTGCGGCGGCATTTCGAGGCGCTCGTCACCCGGCTCGAGATACGGCACAACATTGCGCCGATCGAATGCAACTCGCTGGTCGCAGCGCGTTCGCTGCTCCTGGCCAGTGACCGGGTGATGCTCCTTTCGGAGCACCAGATTTACCACGAGCTCGCGACCGGGCAGTTGGTCGCGCTGCCGCATCCTCTTGGACGGGTAACACGATCGATTGGACTCACCGTGCGTCGGGACTGGCGGCCGACCGAGGTGCAGTCGCAGCTCATCGACGGACTGCGCCGCCACGCCCGGGCGTCTGCCAGCGTGCCGGCAGCCCGGAATGCAGCCAACCAATGAGTCGGCGCGGTGTCAGCGTGCGCTCAACCCAGGTGGCGATCGTCGGCGGCGGTCCCTCGGGGCTCCTGCTCTCGCAGCTGCTGTCTCGTGAGGGGATTGACTCGGTGGTGCTGGAGAAGGAGTCCCGTGAGCACGTGCAGGCGCGCATTCGCGCAGGGCTTCTGGAGTGGACCACGGTGGAGTTACTGCAGCAGGCCGGAGTTGCCGAGCGGATGATGCAGGCAGGACTCGTCCACGGAGGCTTCGATGTCGCCTTTGCGAACGGCAGTCACCGGATTGACCTGAAGGCGCTGACCGGAAAGAGCATGCTCGTTTACGGGCAGAACGAGCTGCAAAAAGATCTCGCGCAGATCCGCTCAGGCGAGCCCGGCGCGGTCCTCTGGCAGGTGCGTGACATGGCGCTCCATGACTGTGATACACAGGCTCCGCGGCTGAGCTATGTGCACGCCGGAGCCCGCCAGGAGCTGCACTGTGATTTTCTTGCCGGCTGCGACGGCTCCCATGGTGTCAGCCGCGCGGCTATTCCGCGCGACAGAGTTGCGCAGTACGAGCGCGTCTATCCTTTCGGCTGGCTGGGACTTCTCGCCGATGTGCCGCCGCTGCACGAAGAGCTCGTATACGCCAATCACGAACGCGGTTTCGCGCTCTGCAGCCTGCGGTCGCGCGATCGCAGCCGCTTCTATCTGCAGTGCTCGCTCGAGGACAAGGTCGAGGAGTGGCCGGACAATCGCTTCTGGGACGAGCTCAGCTTGCGGATACCCGACCGCTACACTGGTCGCCTCGTCACCGGCCCCTCGCTGGAGAAGAGCATCGTGCCGCTGCGCAGTCTCGTCATCGAACCGATGCAGTTCGGACGGTTGTTCCTGGTGGGCGATGCGGCGCACATCGTGCCGCCGACCGGGGCGAAGGGATTGAATCTCGCGGCCGCGGACGTACGCGTGCTCGCGCGCGGCCTCATCGAGTTCTACCGCAACCGCAGCACCACGCTGCTGGAGGAATATTCGGCGCGAGCGCTCTCGCGGGTGTGGAAGGCGACCCGCTTTTCGTGGTGGTTTACCCGGCTGATGCACCGGTTCAGCACCGATCCTTTCGCCCGCCGGATGCAAGCGGCGGAGTTGGAGTACCTGGCAGGCTCCGCCGCCGCCTCGCACTCACTGGCAGAGAACTACGTTGGGTTGAGCTTTGATTGAGGAAGCTCGAGACAGCCGTGGTGGCGCAAGTCATGCGCAGACCTGCTCCGCGTGCGCACCGTCGCTGGCGCGCGCGGATTCCGGATCTCTCCTGTTCTGCGCTGCCGCGTGGCAGCGCCTCGAGAAGCCGTTCCGCGAAGTGGGGATCAGCAGCCGCCATGAAGTCCCATCTCGGTGAGTTCCGCAGCCAGGAAGGACGTGGTATCGCTCATGTGAGTGCTCCTTTAACCGGTTGTGCGATCACGGCTTACGTCGCTTTTTCCCCGAGCTAGCCCCGTGATCTACCGGAGCCTAGAATCCACCAAGAGCCCTGAAGAGGCTTTGGCACTGCCTGAGACCTTCTGAAATCCCCTGAAGCGGATGGAAAATGCCTGAAGGCCGCCGTACTGACGGCGTGTACGAGTTCGGCGACTTCCGGCTGTTCGCCGCGCAGCGGCGGCTGACGAGTCGCTCGGATGGCCGGCCGATCGAGCTCACGCCGAAGGCGCTCGATACACTGCACTTCCTGGTGCAGCACCCGGGGGAGCTGCTCGACAAGTCGACGGTGATGGCAGCTGTGTGGCCAAACGTCGTGGTCGAGGAGAGCAACCTCAACCAGGTGGTGTCGGCGCTGCGCCGGGCGCTCGGCGATGGCAGCGGCGTTCGTCACTTACGTGGCAGCCAAGGCAGCGGTCGTGGCCATTTCCAAAACGATTCGCGGCGAGCTGGCAGCTGAGCGCATCGGAGTGTCGGTACTGTGCCCCGGGCCGGTGAAGACCAACATCCACGAGGTCGCGAAAAACCGGGCCGCCAGCTTCGGCGTGGGTGATGCCTTTCGGCAGGTCGAGCAGTCCGGCGGCACGAGCGTAGTATTCCCGAGCATGATGCAACCGCAGGAGGTTGGCTCACTCGTGCTGAAGGCCATCATGGACGATGAGCCTTACATCATCACGCATGGCGAGTGGCGACCCATGGCGGTGGCGCGCCATGCAGCGTTGATTGCAGCGATGCCCGAAAAGCTCGATTCGGCGCTCGTCGCCATGCTGCAGGCTGTGCGCGCCGGATCGCCGAGCGGCGGTTGATCGCACGCGCGCAGCTCGCGGCGCCGCCAACGATTCAGCCGGGCGTCACCTGCAGTTATCGACCCGCACGCTGAGGAGGCCACTTGAGTCAACACGACCCGGATCGGCCCGAGACCGACAGCTGGTTTTCGCGCGAGCAGCTCGGAAGTCTCGAGCGTGCCGAAGCCGCCGACGCGCTGCGCGCGGCCGTGCCGACGCACAACGTGTCGAACGGCGAGTACGTGCCGTTCGCTCAGACTGCGGGTCAGCGCGAAGTCGAGGCACGTGTTGCCGCGATCGCGGAGCAGACTGCGAAGCAACTTGGCCTCTCGCGGCGCGGCTTTCTGTGCGGTGCGGGCGGCATGGCGGCCTCGTTCATTGCCATGAACGAGGTCTTCGGTCCCTTCTTCGATGCGAGTCACTTCGAACTGGTAGAGCCTGCCGCGGCAGCCGAGAAAGGGCCGCCCGCAGACCTGTTCGTGCTCGATGACCAGCTGCACATGGTGCGTGACAGTCAAGGAGCGGCTGGCATGCCGCTGCGCGCCGCCTCGCAGGGCGCCGGAGCCGCCAGCACCAGCGCCGGGTTCAAGGCGAATCCTTTCAACCCCGAGGGCTTCCCCGATGAGCTCGGTAACCCGTGGTCGGCCTGGACGAATGCACTTCAGCAGACGCCCAATGTCGGCACGGACTTCACGCTGACCTCGCTGGTGAAGGATGTCTACCTCGACAGCAGCGTGGCCGTTGGGGTTCTGAGCAATGCACCGCTCGGACTCTTCCTGCCGCCGGGAGCCAAGGAGCCGATTCCGCCGCGGACCATCGCCGAGTCGCTGTCCTCCGAAATCCTGACCGGCTATCAGACCGCCGCGGTCCGCGACTTCGTGAACCGGATCGCCGGCTCGACGCGCATGCTTGCGCACGGCCAGTTCTATCCGGGAAAGAACAACCTCGAGTTCATGCAGCGGCAGATCGAGGAGTTCCGTCCGGATTCCTGGAAGGGTTACACCATCGCGTACTCCGCCAAGGACAACGACGACCCGACACGTGCCATGGACCGGTGGAGCCTCGACGATGAAGCCATCGCGTACCCGACCTACGAGTTGATCCGGCGCAACCGTGGGCAACTCAAGGACCGGCCGGGTTTCTTCAACGTCTGCATCCACAAAGGCCTGACGACGCTCGGTGATCCGTCGGATCCTGCGAGCGACCTGCCGTCCATGGGGAACCCTGACGATATTCCCAAAGCGGCACGCGACTGGCCCGAGTTCAACTTCATCATCTATCACGCCGCGTGGGCACCGCTCTTCTACGGGCAGCAGTCGCTGCGCGCCGTGCGCGCTGGCCGGTTGCTGAACGGTGTGCCGGATATCCAGTGGGTCACGCGCATGGCACAGGGGTGCGCACACCTGCCGAACGTGTACGCCGAGCTCGGCACGACCTTCGCCGCGACCGTGACGACCTTTCCCACGGTATGCGCCCACATACTCGGGCAGTTTCTCAAGTACTTCGGATCGGAGCGTATCGTGTTCGGATCCGACTCCCTCTGGTACGGCGCACCGCAGTGGCAGATCGAGGCGCTGTGGCGCTTTCAGATCCCCGAGGCGCTCGCAACCAGGTACGGTTATCCGCGCCTCGATGAGCAAGCCCGGCGCAGAATTCTGGGCCTCAACTCGGCACGCCTTTACAGGCTTGACGGCCGCACGCCGGTCTCGCGGGCCGGCTCCTACAAGCCCGTGCCGTCGGATTTTGCAAATCGGGTCCCTGCCGAACTACGCGCCACGCTTGCCGATGAGACGGGCTCGCGCCAGGGCTCGCACGCCCTTCGGGCCTCCCCGGGCTCAGATCGGCTCGCGCGCCTGCGTGCGGACTACCGGGAGGCGGGTGGTATGCGCGACAACCTGCGCCATGGCTGGGTCACGCGGGGCTAGATTCATCGGGCGCTGCTGGCCCTGATCTCGCGCGGCCCTCCCTGCTCGCAGGCGCAGGAACTGCGTGGCTTGACCGCCGACCGGGCGAATGGTATGCAACACTTACAAAAGAGGGATCGCGGCCGGATGCACAGCGTCACCTTGTATCACTGGGAACCGAACGCCAATTCCGGCAAGCCCATGCTGGCGTTGATGGAGAAGGGTGTGGCATTCAACAGCCACTACCTCGACCTGCTCAAATTCGATCAGCACCAGCCGGAGTATCTCGCCATCAATCCTCAGGGCACGATACCGGCGATGGTCCATCGCGACCGCGTACTCACCGAGTCGACCGCCATCATGGAATACGTCGATGAGGCGTTTCCGGGTCCAAAGCTCATGCCGGACGATCCGCGTGACCGCTGGCGTGTGCGCTGGTGGATGAAGCTCATGGACCAATGGCTCGGCCCGAGCTTTTCCATGATCGGATGGAGCGTGTTCGTAGGACCTGCGGTCCGTTCCCGCGATCCGGCGGAGCTGAAGGCGGCCGTCGAGCGCATTCCGCTGCCGGAGCGGCGCGTCGCCTGGACCAAGGCGATCTCCGGCAACTTCGGCGCCGAGGAGATGGCCGAGTCGCGGCGCCGCGTGGCACTCGGTATCCACATGCTGGAGGAGGAGCTCGGTAAACGCCCGTGGCTCGCCAGCAATCAGTTCAGCCTTGCCGACATCAACGGCTTCAATCTCGCCTACGCGCTGCCCTTGGCACAGCCTACGCTGTCCAATGACGAGCTGACACCCAACATCCTGCGCTGGCTGCGCACCATCTACGCGCGGCCGGCGACGCGGGCCTGCTGGGCTATGGGCCGCACCAGCATGGTCGAGCGCGTCAAGATTCTCGAGCAGCCCCACATCGCGGCGGGACAGATTGCATGAGCCTGACGCTCTACCACGGCGAGCCGAACGGCCCATCGCTCACCGTGCTCGCGGCGCTTTTCGCCAAGCAGGTGCAGGCGGACCTGAGCTACATCGATCTCGCCCGCGGCGAGCGCCACTCGCTCGCCTGTGCGCACGAGCCGCTGGTGGCGATGAGCATCGAGGGCGAGGGACCCGTGCTGGTCGCCGATGACGAAGCCATGACCGACTCGGTGTTCATCGCCTGTTATCTGGATGATGTGGGGCAGGGCGTGGCGCTCCGTCCCGCCGATCCCTACGAGCGTTGGGGGACGATGCGGTGGTGCCGGCAGATGATCGAGCGCACCGCACCTGCAGCGGCGTACCTCGGCTGCCGCGCGCATCCGCCGCAGGCCGACGCTGCGATGCTGAAGCGGATCGAGAGCGTGGACCTGCGTGCGCGCTGGGAGGAGATCCTCGGCGGGCAGTTCTCCGAGCAGAAGCTCGAGGACAGCCGCAGCAAGATCCGCCAGGCGGCGGAGCGCATCGAGGCGCGGCTCGCCGATCGTGAGTGGCTGATGGGCGGCTATTCCCTTGCGGATCTCGAGAGCTATGCATGGCTCGCCGGCATGGTGCCGCTGGTGCCGGGCGCGTTCGCCGAGCGGCCCCGCACCAGGGACTGGCTCGCGCGTGTCGAGGCTTCCCCGGCAGTCGCCCAGGCGTTGTCGCTCGCGCGTACGCCCGAGCCTGCGGCGAGCTGGAGCGTCGGGCCGGAAATCAACCGCTGGGGCTGAGAAGGAGACCGATGGCCATCAAACTCTATACGGCCGCGACACCGAATGGCTGGAAGATCTCGATTGCGCTCGAGGAGATGGGACTGCCCTACGAAGTGCGGGTGATCGATTTTGCGAGCAGCGAGCAAAAGACCGACTGGTACCTGCGCCTGAATCCTAACGGCCGCATTCCCACCCTGGAGGATGACGGCTTCGTGATGTTCGAGTCCGGCGCGATCCTCATCTATCTCGCCGAGAAGACAGGCAGATTCATGCCGCGTGATGTGCAGGGCCGCAGCCGTGTGCTGCAGTGGCTCATGTTCCAGATGTCCGGCATCGGCCCGATGATGGGACAGGCGAATGTGTTTCTGCGCTACTTCCCGGAGAAGATTCAGCCCGCGATCGATCGCTATCAGCGCGAGGTCACGCGGCTCTTCGGCGTGCTCGACCGGCAGCTCGCCAGTCACGAATACATCGCCGGCGACTATTCCATTGCCGACATGGCGCTGTGGCCATGGGTATCGGGACACGACTGGTCGGGTGTCAGCGTCGATGAGTTCAAGAGCCTGCAGCGCTGGCTGACGCTCATGGGCGCGCGCCCGGCGGTGCAGGCTGGCCGCGATGTTCCGATAAAGCGCGACCGCGCGGCGGAGATCGAGCAGGCGCAGCAGACCGGCCCGAGAATGCTGGCCTGAAGGGGGCGGCGGCATGATCGATCTGTCCAAGGTGCGCGCCATCGACGTACACGTGCATGCGGATGTCTCCTGCCACGATCCGGAGGATCCGGCCATGGGCCGCTTCTACGATGCGGCCTCGGCGTACTTCAAGGCGTCGCGCGAGCGGCCGAAGATCCCCGAGATCATCGACCTGTACCGCGAGCAGCAGATTGCGTTCTGCCTGTTCACGGTCGACTGCGAGAGCAGTTTCGGAGCGAAACGCGTCAGCAATTACGAGATCGCCGAGTTCGCTGCGCAGAACTCCGACATCGTCATACCGTTCGCCTCGATCGATCCGCACAAGGGGCGCATGGGTGCGCGCGAGGCGCGCGACCTCATCGAGCACCATGGGGTGCGAGGCTTCAAGTTCCACCCTATCATGCAAAATATCCACCCGGCCGACAGGATCGCCTATCCGATCTACGAGGTGATAGCGGCGCACAAGCTGCCGGCGATCTTTCACACCGGTCATTCGGGCATGGGCACGGGACTTCCCGGGGGGGGCGGCGTGCGTCTCAAGTGGGGTCAGCCGATGCTGATCGACGATGTCGCCGCGGACTTCCCCGACATGAAGATCGTGCTCGCTCACCCGAGCTGGCCGTGGGTGGATGAGAGCCTGTCGATGGCGCTGCACAAGGACAACGTGTTCATCGACCTCTCCGGCTGGAGCCCGAAGTATTTCCAGCCGCAGATCATCCAGTACGCCAACGGTCCACTGAAAGCGAAGATGATGTTCGGCTCGGATTTTCCGCTCATTCGTCCGGACAAATGGCTGGAAGCGGCGCAGCAGGTCGGCTTCAAGCCGGAGGTGCTGCCGCGGATCATGAAGGACAACGCCGCACGGCTCCTGGATCTCAAGTGAGCGAGTTCGCCAACCGCCACGTGCTCGTCACCGGCGCCTCGAGCGGCATTGGGCTCGCGACGGCGCAGTTGCTGGCGCGCCGCGGCGCGCGTGTGTTCCTCATCGCGCGCCGCGCAGAGAAGCTGGCAGCAGCTGCGGCAGGCATCGCGCGCGATGGCGGTACCGCCGCCTGGGCGGCCGCGGACGTCGCCGATCGGCCTGCGCTGCTCGCGGCCATCGACAAGGCCGAGGATGCCTTCGGCGCGGCGGCGGGTTTGTTCGCCAACGCCGGCAGCGGCGGGCGCTTCGCACCGCTTGCAGACTACGACGATGCGCAGTTCGACAGCGTGCTGCGCACGAACGTGACCAGTGTCTACTGGGCCATGAAGCGCGTGCTGCCGTCGATGCTTGCCGCCGGCAGCGGCAGCATCGTCGTCACGGGCAGCCTCGCGAGCGCCCGGGGCATGCCCAACAACGTCGGGTACGTTGCCTCCAAGCATGCGGTGATGGGATTGGCGCGCGCGGCGGCGGCCGAAGCCGCACCGCGCAACGTACGCGTCAACTGCGTGCTGCCCGGCCTCATCGAGACGCCGATGCTCATGCAGCTCGATCCAAGCGCGCCCGTCGAGTCGATCCGCGCGCGCCTCGGCACCAACGTGCCGCAGGGCCGCATCGGCACGGCCGATGAGCTGGCGGAGCTGGTTTGCTTCCTGCTATCCGAGCGTGCCAGCCACATCACCGCGCAGATCATCGCGGTCGATGGCGGCATGCTGGGCACGCTCACACCACGGTAGGCTTCCATGACACTCAAGTACTATCACGCGGAGCCACTGGCGAACTCGCTCAAGTCGATGATTCCGCTCATCGAGAAGGGTTTGCCGTGGCAGAGCATCTACGTCGATCTGCACAAATTCGAGCAGCACGACGCGTGGTTCACGGCCATCAACCCGGAAGGACAGGTGCCGGTGCTCGACCATGACGGCGTCATCATCACACACACGACCGTCATCAACGAGTACCTCGAGGACGTCTTTCCCGAGGTGCCGCTGCGACCACGCGATCCGGTAGGCGCGGCGCGCATGCGCTACTGGAATAAGTTCTGCGACGAGCAGGTGATGAACTATGTCTCCATGCATGGCTGGCATCGCATGGTGGGCATCATCGCGCGCAGCGTCGAGAGCGGGGAGTTCGAGCGGCTGATGGAGCGCATTCCGCTGCCGGACCAACGCATCAAATGGCGCACGGCGCGCTCCGGCTTCAGCGACAAGGATCTGGCGTACGCGACCGAGAAGATCCTTTACGCCGTGGACAAGGTCGAGAAGCAGCTCTGCGAGACGGCATGGATCGCCGGCAATGACTACACGCTCGCCGACATCAACTTCTTCTCCATGTGCGGCGTCTCGGTGGGGCGCATGTTTCCGGAAATGGAGATCACCAGGCGCTGCCCACGGCTCATCAAGTGGGACGAGAGAATGCGGGCGCGGCCAGCCGTGAAGCGCGCGCTCGCCGGCGAAGACCGCACAGCTCCGGGGCTACGCACCTGGTCGGGGGCACGATGAGCACGTCAACCAATATGCGCGCCTGGCAATTACCGGCGGGGTGCAGCTCGATCGCCCAGGCCGAGCTCATCGAGCTGCCGCGTCCGCAGCCAGCCGCGGGTGAGGTGCTCGTGCGCGTGCACGCCACCTCGCTCAACTATCGTGATCAGGCCATCGCCCAGGGCAGGTATTTCGGCTCGGCCATCAAAGTGGCCGGGATTCCCCTCTCCGACGGCGCCGGGGTCGTGGAGGCCGTCGGTGCGGGAGTGAAGTCCTTCGCGCCCGGAGACCGGGTTGCCGGCACCTTCTTCCAGGGCTGGCAGGATGGAATGCCGCCTGCGGCCAAGGGCGATGCACTCGGCTGTCCGCCGGCCAAGGGAATGCTCGCGGACTACGTGACCCTGCCCGAAACCGGCGTCGTCAGCCTCGCCGGCTCGTTGCGCTTCGAGGAGGCGGCAACACTGCCCTGCGCCGGGGTCACCGCCTGGAACGCATTGATGAAGGCAGCGCGTCCTCTCGAGCGCGGTCACAGCGTGCTGCTCATCGGCACGGGCGGCGTGTCGCTGCTGGCGCTGCGCATAGCGAAGGCCGCAGGAGCGCGGGTGGTGGCGACATCCTCGAGCGATGCGAAGCTTGCGCGCGCACGCGAGCTGGGAGCGGATGCCACGCTCAACTACAAGTCCGAGCCGCAGTGGGGCGCCCGTGCGGCTGCGCTTGCCGGCGGCGGCATCGACCACGTGGTCGAGGTGGGGGGTCTGGGTACCCTCGCACAATCGATGCAGGCCGTCGGCTTCGGTGGCGAGATCGCGCTCATCGGCGTGCTATCGATGCAGGGCGATACCAACCCCATGCCGCTCATGCTGAAAGGCGCAAGCCTGCGCGGAATCTTTGTCGGCTCGGCGTCCATGGCGCGCGAGTTGAATGCCTTCGTCGACACGCACCAGCTCAAGCCGGTCGTCGACCGTGTATTCGATTTCAGCGAGGCGAGGGCCGCCTATGCCTATCAGTCCTCGGGCGCGCTGTTCGGGAAGGTCGTGATTGCAAATCAGGCGTGATCGCGGCCCGCCGGGGGCGGGTATCGCGTTCGTTTGTGTTGCATACAAACTGCGATATCATCGAAGCCGGCAAGGGGGATGAATCATGGCCGCGCGTAATCTCGAAGAAATCCTGGCGGTAGCGGGCAACAAGGTGCGGCTGCTGCGCAACTCGCAGCTGGGTGCGTACGTTTATCCGGTGGTGCCGGCGGAATTCAGCAACTGGCGCAGCGAGCAGTGGGCGTGGCAGCACAGCGCGGTGCTCTTCGACCAGACGCACCACATGGTGAATCTCTACGTGCGCGGCAAGGATGCGCTCAGGCTGTTCAGCGACACCGCCATCAACTCGATGCAGGGTTTCAGCGTCAACAAGGCGAAGCAGTACGTGCCGACCACACCGTATGGACATGTGGTCGGTGACGGCATTCTCTTCCATCTCGCCGAAGAGGAGTGCCTGTACGTCGGCCGGGCGCCGGCCTCGAACTGGCTGCGCTTTCATGCGGCGACCGGCGGTTACGACGTGGAGGTCGAGCTCGACGACCGCTCGCCGATGCGCCCGATGGGAAAGCCGGTCACCCGGTCGGTGTGGCGCTTCCAGATCCAAGGCCCCAAGGCGTGGGCCGTCATCGAGAAGCTGAACGGCGGTCCGCTCGAGCAGCTGAAGTTCTTCAACATGTCCACCATGAGAATTGCCGGCAGGAGCGTGCGCACCCTGCGCCACGGCATGTCGGGAGCTCCCGGGCTCGAGATCTGGGGTCCCTATGCAGAGCAGGACGAGGTCCGCGCGGCGATTCTCGAGGCCGGCAAGGAGCTCGGTCTGGTGGCCTGCGGGAGCCGCGCCTATCCTGCGAACACGCTGGAATCCGGCTGGATACCCTCGCCCCTTCCTGCGATCTACACGGGCGAGAAGCTCAGGGACTATCGGCAGTGGCTCGCTGCGGACAGCTACGAGGCCACCGGTTCGATCGGCGGCAGCTTCGTGTCCGAGAACATCGAGGACTACTACCTCAACCCGTTCGAGCTCGGCTACGGCTCGTTCATCCGCTTCGACCACGATTTCCATGGCTGCGAAGCGCTGCAGCGCCTACAGCCCGAGGCACAGCGCAAGAAAGTGACGCTCGCCTGGAACCCGGAGGACATGACGAGGATCATGGCCTCGCTGTTCGATCCGACGGCCGAGCAGTACAAGTTCTTCGATGTACCGCTCGCCAACTACGCCTCCTCCAACTACGATCGCGTGATCGACGCCGCTGGCAACACGGTCGGACTGTCGATGTTCACCGGCTACAGCTACAACGAGAAGCAGGCGTTGAGTCTGGCGACGGTGCGTCCCGAGATACCCATCGGCACCGAGCTGCGTGTGGTATGGGGCGAGGAAGCGGGCGGCACCCGCAAGACCACCGTCGAGCCGCACCGGCAGACCGAAGTGCGTGTCATCGTGAGTCCCGTGCCCTACAGCCGCGTGGCGCGCGAAACCTACAAGAGCGGCTGGCGTACGCGGGGTGGCGGCTGACCGCAGGTATCCTCGCCCAGGCTCTTTGGGCCGAGCCGCAGCTGCAGCTGGTGAATGATCCGTTGCCCTGCCACGGTAGGTCCGGTGCAGGCTTGCCGGTGTGCCGGGCGGTTTGACCGCGCAGTGCCCGGAGCGGAAATGGAGTCCGCGATGACTATCCAGCCGATCAACCTTCTGGTGCATTTCGCCAACGTGCTGTTGCTGATCTCGTACTCGGTACGCAGCATGCTGTTGTTGCGTTGGTTCGCAGTCGCATCCGCCCTGACGGTGGTGCCTTACTATCTCGCGCAGGAACGCGTGCTCTGGCCACCGGTGGCCTGGGCGGTGGTATTCACTGCGATCAATCTCTACCAGATCGCGCGCCTGTATGCGGCACGCAGGCCGGTCGTCCTGTCGGCCGATGAGCAGAGACTCTACCAGCTGGGATTTCAAACGCTGAGGCCGCGCGAGTTTCTGTCACTGGTGACGATCGGGCAATGGCGCGACGCCCACAGCGGGGATCAATTACTGGCCGAAGGGGAATGTGTTTCCGCCGTGCGCATCGCCACCGCTGGAGATATCGAAGCCCGACGCCAGGGACAGAGCCTGGCGATGATGAAACCCGGACAGGTGATCGGCACCGCGCTCGCGCTGACAAACACGCCTTCGCCGATCAGCGCTTCATTCATCGAGAACGGTCGCTATATCGAGTGGCCGCTCGAGCAGGTGCGTGCTTTTCTCGATCGGCATCCCGAGCTGCGCCTGGCGCTGCAGCGGCACGTGAGCCAGGACCTCGCCAGGAAACTAGAAAGCGCACTCGCAGTCGGCCGCAGCTGAACCAGTCCATGTGTCATCAGCTCCGGTTCCCCGGGCATGCGGAACTGCGGGCGGGTACGCTCACAGCCAGTACAATACAATCGGCGCGTCCGCGCGGCCTGCGTGTTGGGACTGCACCTCGTGGCGTCGCGCGCGAACTACTGGCCGTCCGATCGAGAAGGGAGCTTCCGTGGTTGACCCAAAGAGTCTCTCGTTCCTGTTCGATCTGTGGGTATTGCGGATCCTGCGAGCCACCATGGCGCTGGGCATCGCTGCCGCCATGTTCGTCCTGGTGCTGCTGGTGATGCGGGAGATCGGCCAGTCATGGGGACAGATCGACAGCATCGCGGAACTGCAGCGGGCGGTGCAGTCACTATTCGCCGGCGTGCTGCTGGTAGTGCTCGGCCTCGAGCTGCTGGATACGCTCAGAAACTACTTCATCGAGCACCGCTTCCGGGTGGAATTTCTCATCAGCGTGGCGCTCATCGCGGTGGCACGTCACATCATTCAGCTCGACTACGATCACGCATCACCCTGGCTGGTGATGGCGATCGCGCTGCTCATTTTCAGTCTGGCCGCGAGCTACGTAGGTGTACGGGGCTTCACCCGCGAGGGGGCGACGGGCAGCGGGGGTGCCTCCTGATCCTGCCCCCAGGATGGAGATACCGCAGCGCCGATCCGTGAACCTGGTCAACGCGGCGCCGCGACGGGGCGCCACACTTGAGTCCATGGGTATCGTGGCAACGGTTGGGCTCATGGTCCTCACACTCGCTGCGGCGTACGTGCTGTGGTCGCTGCTGCTGCGCGCCGAGCAGCGCTATGCGCAGCTCGAGCGTCATGGGCAGACTGCCGCCGATATAGCCGGCATCGCCTTCCTTGGGCTCGCCGCGATGATCGTAGGCGGGGCTTCGGCCGCGCTGCTGCTCGAAGCACGCGGGCTGATTCACGCGCTGCTCCTTTGAGGAAAGCCCGACTGTGATGCGCTGCTCGATGGCGCAGCGCCGCCTCATGCGCCGAAGAAATTGAGCTCGAGCAGCACCTGATTCGGGTCGAGGACGAAGATCTGCTTGAGACCGATGGCGCTGATGAGATTGATGCGATGCTCGAGGCCGCGCCTCGCGAGGCGCGCGCGCACATCCTCATAGCCCGAGCATCTGAGTGCTATGTGGTGCAACGCGCCGGTCGGGCCCGGAGTGACCGCGCGCTCGTAGGCACGCGGGCAGTCGAGGGTGTTGATGTGCACGATGGCGCGTCCGGATTGGTCGTACATCCAGCGCGCGTTCTCATGCGTCAGCGGCGGCGGTCCATCGCGCGGCTCCAGCTCGAGCAGCTCCGCGTAGAAGCACACGGTGCCCTCGAGGTCCGCCGTGATGACGTTCACGTGATCGAGCGCATCCACGCGCACGGTCAAACCCCTTTGAGTCCGCGGCGCTGCTTGCGGTAGCTCTCGCGGCGTGTTTTCTCGAAATCGATGCGCTGCGCGTGGCCCGGATCGCTCGGATAGTCCCGGAAGTCAGCGACAGTCTCCCCGAACACCTCGCTCAGCTCGTCCTTGAACTCCGGGTGCGTGAAGACGTGGAAGCGATCCTCACGCATCGCCTCGAGCACTCGCGCGGCAATCACCTCCGGTTCCATGCCGAACTGGTGCACCTCCGCCAGGCGCTTGACGAATTCGGTGTTGACGGGCTTTGCGCCGCCCTTGAGGGCCTCCGGTCTGATCTCGTCGCTCGCGTAGATGTACGACTTGACCAGCCCGGGACAGAGCACCGACACCCCGATGCCGTGCGGCGCGAGGCTGGCGCGCAGCGATGCGGACATTCCGCGCACCGCAAACTTGGTGGTGTTGTAAATGCCGCATACGCCGGCCGCCAGGAAGCCGGCCATGGACGCGGTATTGACCACGTAGCCGCCCTTGCCGGCGCGGATCATGCGCGGCACGAAGGTCATGACGCCGTTGATCGGACCGTGAAGATTCACGCCCATGATCCAGTCCCAGTCGTCGTAGCTCGACTCCTCGATCGACTGGAACAGGTTGACGCCGGCGTTGTTGAAAAGCAGCGTGACGACCCCGAACTTCGCCTCGACGGCATCGGCGGCACGCGTGAGGTCGGCGCGCGCGGACACATCGACCTCGACGCCCATGGCGCGCGGGTTGTCGAGCGCTGCGAGTGCCGCGTCGATCGAGCCACGGCGGATGTCGGCGATGGCGACGTTGCAGCCTTCCGCGAGCAGCGCCCGCACCAGGCCGATGCCGACGCCATTTGCGCCGCCGGTAACGAAGGCCGTTCGGCCGGCAAAGTCTTTCATGTCCCACCTCGCTTGCGGCGCGCCGTCTCCGCCGCGTGAATGGGGTTGCGGAACAGGAAGGCGAAGGTGCGCTTGTACTCCTCGTTCTCTGGCAGGTCGGGAACGGCTGCGCACATGGCCTCGGCGCGCTCGGCGACTCCCTGGCGGAACTCGCTATGAGTCAATATGTAGAGCTCGTCGTTCAGGATGCCCTGCAGCACGCGCTGGCCGACCTCTTCCTTGGTGCGGAACAGATGGAGGAAGTCCGTGTTCTGCCGGCGGCGCTTGTCGGCCTCGCCATAGCCGCTCTCGGCGAGCTCGGCCGGCCGGGTCTTGTGCGCCTCGGCGATGTTCGACTGCACTGCGCCGGGACAGAAGGCCGAGCAGATGACTCCACGCGACTCGAGCTCGGGGCGCATGCACTCCATCATGCTGAGCACTGCGCCTTTGGAGGTGCCGTAGATGGTGGCGCCCCCATGGGGTACCAGCCCGGACATCGAGGAGGTGTTCACGATGTGTCCGCCTTCGCCGTGCTTGAGAATGCGCGGCAGGATGGTGACGATGCCGTTGACCACGCCACCGAGATTGACTGCCAGCACCCAGTCCCAGTCGGCAAAAGTCGCGAGCTCGGTCGGTCCGACCACCGCCACGCCGGCGTTGTTGCAGAGCAAGTGGATCTTGGCGAAGCGCGCTTCGGCGGCCTCCGCGGCGCGTGCGTACGCTGCACGGTCGGTCACGTCGAGTCGCAGCGCCAGTACGCGCTCGGGCGCGCTGAGCTCGGCCGTAGCATCTGCTAGATGGTCTTCGCGGATGTCCGCGATGACCACGTTCATGCCGGCCCCGAGCAGGGCCTTGGCAATGCCGAGCCCGATGCCGCTCGCGCCCCCGGTCACGAATGCGGTCTTGCCTGGCAAATCCTGCATGCCGCGGTCCCCCTCATGCTTTTCGGCGGCGGTGCACCGGCGCGCCCATAAAGCGCTGGACAAACCGCCGCCAAGTCATATTGTATCTAACACATACAGTCTGGCGCTGGCAAAGCGCCAGGCACGAAGGGGGACGAATGGTCGCAGAGGCACCCATAAGCGCAGGCCCGGTGACGGATGCGCCTCCACAGGCGCAAGGGTGGCCTGCCCGGGGTGCGGCGTATTACGCCCTGTTCGTGATCATTCTCGCGACCGCGCTGAATTTCCTCGATGCACAGATCTTCAGCATGATGGCTCAGCCCATCAAGACCGATTTTCACCTGACGGATGAGAAGCTTGGCTTTCTCCTGGGACCGGCGAATATCGTCTTCTACGTTCTGGTCGGGATCCCGCTCGCGCGCCTGGTGGACCTCTATCCGCGCAAATACGTGCTCGCCGGCGGCATCACTCTCATCGGCGGTATCACGGCGCTCGGCGGGCTCGCGCAGAACTTCGTCCAGTTGTTCATGAGCCGCATGCTGGTTGGCGCCGGCGGCTCCGCGCATGCCCCGGGCTCGTACTCGATGCTCGCGGACTATTTCCCGCCGGCGCGACTGCCGCGCGCCTTCGGTCTCCTGCAGCTCGGCTTCATCAGTGGCAACGTGCTCGGCGTCTACCTCGGCGGAGTGTTGCTCACGATGGTGGCGACATGGCCGGTCGCGCACTGGATGGGGCTCAGCATCCACGGCTGGCAGTGGGTGCTCATGATGGTCGGTGCGCCCGCGTTCGTGATCGCCGCGCTTCTGCTTCTCACTCAGGAGCCGCCGCGGCGCGGCCTGGCGGGGGAGGCGCTCAACGTGCCGTTCAGCGCCGTGCTGCGGGAGATCTGGACGCGTCGGGGGACCTACCTGCCGCTGTTCATCGGCCTCGCCTTCAGCGCCACCGAGTTCCTCGGTCTCGGTGTGTGGCGCCCGGCGTTCCTCACCCGCACCTATGGCTGGAGCCCACAACGCATTGGCAACTGGCTGAGCATCGTCATCCTGGTGTCGTGGCTCGTGGGCGCATTCGTCGGCACCGTGTTTACCGAGCGGCTGTCCAAGCGCTACAAGGACGCGTACGTGCGGGCCGCAACGATCCTGTTCGCTCTCGCCGCTCCCTTCGAGATCGCGGCGCCGCTCATGCCCTCGGGTGAGCTCGCGCTCTTGTGCGCGGCCGGCGGCGGGGTGTGCGCGCTCGCCTCTTCGGTTCCGCAGAACGCAGCGATCCAGCGCATCACGCCGAATGCGATGCGCGGCCGTATGACTGCCATCTACCTGTTCATGTTCATTTTCTTCGGTGCGTTCGGCGGACAGCTGATCGGCAGCGTAACTCAGCGCGTTTTCCACTCCGATGCAGACTTGTGGAAGAGCATCGTCTTGACGGCCTCGATCCTGCTGCCGCTCGCGGCGCTTACCATCTCGCGCGGTGTGCGGCCCTACGGCCGCGAAGTCGCACGGCTCGAGCAGCTCGAGGCGCAGAGGGCGTGAGACGGTGAGCGGAAGTTCCGGCTACCCTGAGCTGCACATGATCATCGACGGGGAGAAGATCCCCGCCCGCCACCGCCGCGTCCACAGCGTCGTCAATCCCGCCACTGGTGCGGCACTCGGCGCGCTGCCGCTCGCGGACGCGAACGATCTCGACCGCGCGCTCGATGCCGCGCAGCGCGGCTTTCGTCTATGGCGCGATGCCGCTCCCGCACAGCGCGCCGCGGTGCTTCTCGGCGCCGCGCGGCTGATGCGCGAGCGTCAGGAGGACATCGCTCGCATCGCGACGCTGGAAGAGGGCAAGGCGCTCGCCGAGTCGCGCATCGAAGTGATGATGAACGTCACGCTGTTCGAGTTCTATGCCGGTGAGTGTCACCGTCTCTACGGTCGTCAGCTGGTCCGTCCCGCCGGCATGCGCTCGACCGTGACCTGCGAGCCGGTAGGACCGGTCGCGGCGTTTGCACCCTGGAACTTCCCCATCGGCAACCCCGGCCGCAAGCTCGGTGCACCGATCGCGGCCGGCTGCTCGGTGATTCTGAAGGCCGCGGAAGAGGCGCCGGCATCCGCGCTGGCGGTGCTGCAGTGTCTCCTCGACGCCGGGTTGCCCAAGGAGGTGGGCCAGGCGGTGTTCGGCGTGCCGGACGAGGTGTCGCGGCACCTGCTGGCCTCGCCGATCATCCGCAAGCTCAGCTTCACCGGCTCAACGGCGGTCGGCAAGCACCTCATGAAGCTCGCCGCCGAGGATTGCAAGCGCACCACCATGGAGCTCGGCGGCCACGGCGCGGTGCTGGTGTTCGACGATGTCGATCTCGAGCAGGTGCTGAAGGCCATGGTGGCCTCGAAGCACCGCAACGCCGGTCAGGTGTGCGTCTCACCGACACGCTTCATCGTGCAGCAAGATATCTACGAGCGCTTCGTGAGCGGCTTCGCCGAGCGGGCCGCGCAGCTGCGTGTGGGCAACGGGCTGGAAGAGGGCGTACATATGGGCCCGATGGCCAACCCGCGCCGGCCCGATGCGATGGAGCGGCTGATCGGGGGCGCGGTGCATGCCGGGGCTAAGCTGCACACGGGCGGACGGCGCATCGGTGATCGAGGCTACTTCTACGCACCAACGGTGTTGTCAGAGGTCCCGCTCACCGCGCCCGTCATGAACGAGGAGCCGTTCGGGCCCGTCGCGCTCATCAACCCGTTCCGTACCGAGGCGGACATGATCGCGGAGGCCAACCGTCTGCCCTATGGACTCGCCGCCTACAGCTGGACCAACGACGCCGCACGGCAGAAGCGCCTCGCGCGTGAGGTGGAGACCGGCATGTTGTGCATCAACACCACGACGCTCAGTA
Organism: Steroidobacteraceae bacterium; assembly: GCA_035639195.1. Lineage (GTDB taxonomy): Bacteria > Pseudomonadota > Gammaproteobacteria > Steroidobacterales > Steroidobacteraceae > 13-2-20CM-66-19. The sequence goes on along the minus strand of DASQYM010000038.1, from coordinate 5,697 downwards.
CCGGCGATGCACCCTTCGGTGGCGTCAAGTGGTCGGGGCACGGCTCGGAGAACGGTCCCGAAGGTGTCATGTCCTGCATGGTGGTGAAGGCCGTCCACGAGGGCTGAGGCATGGCCCACGAGCTCAAGACCGGCGGTGACTGCGGCTACCTGCGTATCGCGACCGAGGAAGCCTTCGCAACGCGCGAGCAGATCGATACCTACCTGCGCATGGTGAAGGACGGCACCGCAGACAAGGGCGTCACCTCGCTCTGGGGGTTCTACGCGCGCAGCCCCTCCGAGCGCGCCACCACCATCCTCGAGCGCCTGCTCGACTTAGGCTCGCAGCGGCTGCGCCACATGGACGAGACCGGGATCGACAAGGCGGTGCTAGCGCTCACCGCGCCCGGCGCTCAGCCGCTCACCGACCTCGGCGAGGCGCGCGGACTCGCGCAGCGGGCGAACGACTACCTTGCCGAGAACGTCGCGGCACACAAGGATCGCTACATCGGCATGACCACCGTCGCGCCGCAGGACCCGACATGGTCGGCAAGCGAGATCGTGCGCGGTGCGCGCGAGCTCGACTTCAAGGGCGTGCAGATCAACAGCCACACCCAGGGCGAGTATCTCGATCATCCGAGGTTCGACCCGATCTTCCGCGCGCTCGCCGACACCGGTCAGCCCCTCTACATCCACCCCTCGTCGCCGCCGGACACGATGATCGGGCCGATGCTGGAGGCCGGGCTCGATGGCGCGATCTTCGGCTTCGGCGTCGAGGTGGGACTGCACCTGCTGCGGCTCATCACCAGCGGAATCTTCGACCGCTATCCCGACCTGCAGATCATGGTGGGTCATATGGGCGAGGCGCTGCCGTTCTGGATCTATCGCATCGACTACATGCACCAGGCGACCGTGCGCTCCAGGCGCTATCCGTTCATGAAGCCGCTGAAGAAGACCATCCTCGAGTACCTGCGCACGAACGTCCTCATCACCACGAGCGGCATGGCGTGGGCGCCGGCGATACTGTTCACGCAACAAGTCGTTGGCGAGGATCGCGTCATGTATGCGATGGACTACCCCTATCAGTTCCACGCTGACGAGGTGCGTACGCACGACAACCTCGACATCCCGCTCGCCACCAAGAAGAAGCTGATGCAGACCAACGCCGAGCGCTGGTTCGGCCTGTGAGCCGCGCCCGTCTCACCTCGACCGCCGGCTACGCGCTGGCGTTGGTGGCGCTCACCAACGCGATGAGTCTCCTCGATCGCAACATCCTTGCGATCCTCGCCCCCCGCATCAAGCACGACATCGGCATCGGCGATGCGGAGATGGGGCTGCTCTACGGCACGGTGTTCGCGCTCTTCTACGCGTTGTTCTCGCTCCCCATCGGGCGCCTGGCCGATGGCTGGGTGCGCACACGGCTGCTCGGCATCACGCTCGCGTTCTGGTCGGTGGCGACGGCGCTGGCTGCGGCCGCGCACGGCTTTGCGCTTCTTGCCGTGTCCCGCCTCGGAGTCGGCATCGGCGAGGGCTCGGCGCAACCGGCCGGCATCTCACTCGTGATGGACCATTACTCCAAAGCGCGCCGCGGCTTCGCCATGGGGGTGATAGCTGCGGCGATCGCGCTCGGGCTCGGCGGCTCCTCGGTGCTCGGCGGCGTGGCGGCCGACTGGTGGGACCACCTGCATGCAGGAAGCGCGGCGCCGCTCGCACTCAAGGGCTGGCAATTCGCATTCCTGCTCGCCGCGGCGCCGGGCTTCATCCTGGCGGCGCTCCTGTGGCGAATGCCCGAGCCGGCACGCGGACGGCTCGATGGCATCGAGTCGCCACCCGATCCGCACCCCTTCCGCGAGAGCCTGGCGCTGCTCGGCGCGGTGACCCCCGGTGCCAACTGCCTCGCGCTCGCAAGCCGGCGCGCGCGCCCGGGTTACTGGGGCGTGAGTCTCGTCGCGACACTCGTGGTCATCGCTGCTGCAGTGCTGTTGACGCACCTCACTGCGGCGCTGTCGCCGCGCCCACCGCTGCACTTCGGCTCGTTCGCGGTGAGCCCGCATGTGCTGCAATGGGCCGTGGTGGGCTTCGGCGCGCTCGTCGTCGTGAATCTGCTACAGCGACTGTCTCTCGCCGACCGTCCGACCTTCGAGGTCATCACCCGCTCGCCCGCACTGCTGCTGTGCTTCGCCGTAGCGGCACTGCAGATGATGATCAACTACGGCACCATGGGCTTTACGCCCTCGTTCCTCATGAGGCACTACGGGCTGTCGCCGTCGACCACGGGGCTGCAGTTCGGCGTGCTGGCGGGAGCGCTCGGGATCATCGGGCCGATGATCGCCGGACCGCTCTCCGATCGCATCAACGCGCATTTCCCCGCGGCGGGGCGCATCTACGTCACGCTCGTCTCACTCGGCCTCTCACCACTCATCGCCATCTGGGTCTACCACGCGGCCGATCCGGTGTCGTTCTACTCGCGCTTCGTGCTCTACAGCCTGGTGCTGACGGCGTGGTATCCGCCGCTCTACGCGACGATGTTCGAGCAGGTACTGCCGCGCATGCGTGGCATCACCGCGAGCCTCTATCTCATCGTCTACACGCTCTTCGGCATCGGCATCGGCCCGTTCGTGGTCGGCATGATCGCGGATGCCAACGGCGGCAATCTCGCCACCGCGATCCTCGCGATCAACTGGGTCGCCCCGGCGATCGTCGTCATGCTCATCGCGCTCGCGCTGCGCGTGAAGCGCGATGAAGCGGGACTCATCGAGCGAGCGCGGCGTGGCGGCGAGATTCTTGGCCAGGTGAGCGCCGCGCCGGCCTCCTGAAGCAGGCGCCGCCAGCTGGCCGCTGCCGGAGCACACGCGTCTTATTGACGCTCGGCCGCGAGCCCGATGTCCTCCGCCTGCGCCCAGTTGCCGTGCAGGCCGAAGCGCAGGCGGATAGGAATGTGGAGGGTCGCAATCGGCCCGTTGGCGATCTCCAGCGCCTCGAACACCAGCAGATCGCTGCTGTGCTCCTCGAGACGATTGCAGATCTGCACGATCCAGCCGTCACCCTCAGCTGCCTTTCTGCCCCGGGGAATGAAACACGGCTCCTGCAGGCTCGATAGCGGTCCACACCACCAGTGTTGTTCCGCTCCGGTCGCGAGATCCTTGTGGAACAGGCAGTTCATGAGCAGCCCGCCGGCGCTGCCGCCGCGCAGCTCCACCGGGCGGCGCAGGTCCATCTCGAGCAGCCAGCCGTGGCGGTAGCGCAGGCCGGTGAAGCGCTCATCGATACGCGGGAATTCGGCTGCGGTGTCGGTTAGGCGCTCGATGCGCGTGAACTCCGTCGAATCAGAGCTCATGTCCACCGTCCAGCGCGTCAAATGACTCATCGCCTCCTGGTGATTGAACGGCGCGCCGCGCACGTCCGGGAAAAACGGAAACATGTTGTTCTTGGCTTCCGGCGTGTCGAAGTGGATGCGAGTGCCCTCCTGGAAGGCATTCAGCACGTGGCTGGCGAAGCAGTTGTCGCGCTTGAACCAGCGGACATCACGCGCCGTGGCGCCGGCGCGGCGCGGCAGCACTCCGAGGTACACCGGTAGCTGCGTGTCGAAGCCAAAGTGCGGCAGCCCCTGCCGCAGGCGTTCCCAGCTGCCGATGGAGGGCACGATGTGGAACAGCGCGTAGTCGGCGGTGATGGCGAAGTCGTGCATCATGCAGTAGTAGGGCGCCTTGAACCACAGCTCGCGCAGCAGCTCGCCCTGTGGCGTGATCTCGTAGAAGGTGCAGTCATCGGTGCATAGACCTGAGGCGGCGTAGCCGAAGGCGATCATGTTGCCGGTGTGTGGATCGACCTTGGGATGCGCGGTGAAGGTCTGACCGGTCATCTTGCCATTGAAGGAAGTGTAGCCTTCGGTCTCGAGAGTCGCGGCGTTCATGACCAGGGCCGGGGAATCCTCCTTCAGCGCGTACAGCCTGCCGCCGTGAATCCAGGCGTTGGTGTTGGCGGTGCCGCGGATTCTGCCCTTGACCGACTCGTCGTCGGTGAGCGGATTGCGATAGGCGCCGAACAGCGCCCGGCCGGCGGCGTTTTCCAGCTTCCACTTGTCGGTCCGCACCCAGCGCTGGCGGAAATCGCAGCGGCCGTGATGGATGTGGAAGCGGCTGATCATGCCATCGCCGTTGAAGGCGATGTCATCGCCCAGGCGCGGCGGAAACTGGGGATCGGGCTGCACTCGGAAGAAGGCGCCATCGAGCTGCGGCGGAATTGTGCCCTCGTGCGCCAGATCTAAAATGTCCGCTTCGATGCGCGACGGCGTGTTGAAGCCGGTGAAGGCGGGGGTGGCGGGAAAATGGCTCATGGCACGTACCCTCGTCGGCGGGTATTTGTAAGTTATACTAACAATCAGTCCCGGGGTAGGCGATGCCGAAACTTACCAAAGAGACAGTCGCAATCACCACGCCGCACGTTGCGGGTGATGAGGACATCGGCGAGATCCGCAATATTGTGGGCTTTCACATCCGCCTGGCGCACGGCGCAGTCTACCGGCACTTCACCGAGACCTTCGCCGACCTCGACCTCACGCAGAAGCAGGTTTCCGCGCTCTGGCTGGTGGACGATCACCCCGACATCGCACAGACCGGTCTCGCGCAGCGCATGCGCATGGACCGCGCCACTACGATGGCGATCGTCAACCGCCTCGAGGCAAAGGGCTACCTCGTGCGCCGTAAATCCCGCAGCGACGGGCGCAAGCAGGCCCTGAATCTCACCGATCGGGGACGCAAGGCGCTCGCCGCCGCCAAGCGTGCCATCCAGCAGCATGAGCATTGGCTCAAGTCGCGTTTCAACGAGAAAGAAGTGTCCAAGCTGATCGAGCTGCTCATGCGCATCCACGAATAACGAGTGGAGCGGCGGACACCCCGGGGGGAACATGGCGGGCAGGGACCCGAAATCCATCATCGACCATGGCACCATGACGGGCGCGCAGTGGCTGGCGGTGCTGGTCACGGTCGGGCTGAACGCGCTCGACGGCTTCGATGTGCTGTCGATCAGCTTCGCGTCTCCCGGCATTGCGCGCGACTGGGGCATCGACAAGGCTACCCTCGGCTGGGTGCTCTCCATGGAGCTGCTCGGCATGGCGGCGGGCTCACTGCTGCTCGGTGGCGTGGCCGACAAGGTGGGGCGGCGGCCGACCATACTCGGGTGCCTGATCGCCATGGCCGCAGGCATGTTCGGCGCCGCTCATGCGCACGGGGTCGCGGACCTGCTGCCCTGGCGGCTGCTCACCGGGCTCGGGATCGGCGGTACGCTCGCCGCGATCAATGCTGCAGCCGCAGAGCTCTCCAATAAACGCTGGCGCAGCTTCGCGATGGCGCTGATGGTGATCGGCTATCCGCTCGGCGGCGTGATTGGCGGCCTTTTTGTGCAGAGAATCCTCGCGAGCGGCAGTTGGCACACGGTGTTCAACGCCGGCGGCTGGGCGACCGCAGCCTTCCTACCGATCGTGTGGATGCTCGTCCCCGAGTCGGTGGCGTTTCTCGATCGGCGCGGGGCCTCGGGGGCGCTCGAGCAGATCAACCGCATCCTCGTGCGGCTCGGTCATGCGCCGGCAGCCGCGCTGAGCGATGTGGGTCCTTCGGCCGTGCGGCGCTCGATCGCGGACGTGTTGAAACCGGGCCTCCTGGCGACCACCGTGCTCGTCACGTTCGGCTATTTCGCCCACATCACGAGTTTCTACTTCATC
>DASQYM010000037.1:0-95425 GCA_035639195.1 Steroidobacteraceae bacterium | reverse complement strand
CGACTGGCATGGAGCACTGCTCGCCTGCGCGGGACTCGCCGCGCTCGTTTACGCGCTGATCGGCGCCGCCACGCGCGGCTGGAGCGATGGCTGGGTGCTCGCGGGTCTCGCCGGCGGTGCGCTCGGGCTCTGCGCCTTCGTATTCACCGAACAGCACGGCCGTGCGCCGATGGTGCCGCTCGAGCTCTTCCGCTCGCGCACCTTCAGCGGCATCAATCTGCTCACCTTGCTGCTGTACGGCGCACTCGGCGGGGCGTTCTTCTTTCTGCCGTTCGTGCTGATCCAGGCTCGTGGATATTCCGCAACCGCCACCGGGGCGGTCTACCTGCCCTTCACGATGGTGCTCGGGTTGCTCTCGCGCTGGTCCGGTGGGCTCATGGACCGCTTCGGTGCGCGCGGCCCGCTCATCATCGGGCCGACGCTCACAGCGGTGGGATTCGCGCTGCTGTCGTTGCGGGCGGCGCCCTACGGCGCGGTGCTGCTCGCGATGACGGTGCTCGGTTTCGGCATGGCGATCACGGTGGCCCCGCTCACCACCACCGTGCTCAACGCGGTCCCCGAGCGTCGCACCGGGGTCGCCTCCGGAATCAACAATGCGGTCGCGTCCGTGGGAAGTCTGCTCATGATCGCGCTGCTCGGCACGCTCGCGCTCGGGCTGTTCGACCGCGCACTCGCGCGGCAGCTGGCGATGGCGCGCGCCTCGCCAGCGCTGGCGCAGGTGGTAGAAAGCGCCGCTGGCGGGCTGGTGATGCCGGCGATGCCCCCAGGCCTGTCGCAACAGGAGCGGCAGCGTGCACGCGCGCTTGTCTCTGCCGCGCTCGAGCACACCGTAGCGCTCGCACTGCGGATCGCCGGCGCCCTCGCACTCGCCAGCGCACTCATCGCCGCTCTCACGCTCGCGCCGCGCGCGGCGCTCACGGCCGGCGGTAAATCACTCCATCCTTCATGACGAACAGCACGCGCGCCAGCGCATCGATGTCGCGGGTTGGGTCGCCCGCGACCGCCACGAGGTCGGCGAGCATGCCTGCGCGTACACGGCCCAAGTCCGCTTCGTGACGCAGGATTCTGGCGTCGGTGGCGGTCGCGGCGGTGAGTGCCTGCACCGGCGTCATGCCATCGCGCACCATCCACGCGAGCTCGCGATAGTTGGTCCCGTGGGCGAACACCCCGACATCACTCCCGCAGCCGATGACGACGCCCGCCTTGAGCGCGGTGTTGAAGGCGCGTTTTGCCTGCTCCATTCCTGCAGTCGGCGGACTCTTGCCGGGCACATAGTGCTCGAAGTACTCGCCGTAGGCTTCCTCGGCGGTGAGGGTCGGGAGGTACGCTACGCCGCGTGCCGCCATCAAGCGAAACACCTCGGGCGTGCCATTGAAGCCGTGCTCGATCGAATCCACCCCGGCGAGCACCGCGCGGCGCATGCCTTCGGCGGTAGTGGCGTGTGCGGCCACCGGCCGGCCCGAGGAGTGCGCGGTCTCGGTGAGCGCGCGCAGCTCCTCCTCCGAGAAAGTCGGCTGCTGGGAGCCATCGGGTCCCCAGCGATAGTCGGCATAGACCTTGATCCAGTCGGCTCCGCGTCCGGCCTGCTCGCGCGCTGCGCGAATGACTTCGGCAACTCCGCTCGCCTCCTCGGCCCCCTGCGGGGTGCAGCACACATCCGGGCGCAGCGCGCGCGGTGCCGGCCCGTAGGATGCGGTGGCGACGATCGCGCGTGTCGCGACGAACAGGCGCGGCCCATCTATCAGACGCTCTTCGATCGCGCGCTTGAGCGACACATCGGCGTACTCGGCGCCTTCGGTGCCGAGATCGCGCAGCGTGGTGAAGCCGGCGAGCAGCGTTGCGCGCGCCTGCACGCCGGCGCGCAGCGTGCGATAGGGCACCGGCTCCTTCAGCACCTGATCGTTCCACAGTGTCTCGTTGTAAGGGTGCAGCAGCAGGTGCGAGTGAATGTCCATGAGCCCGGGCAGCAGCGTCGCACCCGGAAGCTCGATCACGCTGGCACCGGATGGCACCGACACCGCTGCGGGCGGCCCGACGGCACGAATGCGGTTACCCTCGATGAGCACCACCCAACCGCCGTGCAGCGGCTCACCGGCGGTCCACAGCTGCGCCGGCCGCAGCAGCAGTGTCGCGCAGTGAGCGCTCAGCGGCAGCATGAGAAAAGCCAGCGCTGCAACAAGCCACCGCGTCCGCGTCGTTGTCATTATTTTTCTCCACAGCAGGCCCGAGCGGGCGCGCAGGACCGACTCAAGAGCCCATCAACACCGTCGTATCGTAGCTCTCGAAACCCTGGATCGCGCGGCCGTAAGCGTTGAATACCAGCCGTTCGGCCAACTTGTCGGCGCGCGGCGCGAGCAGCATCCGCAACACCACATCGTCGGTGGGGCGCGTGGCCTCCTCCGCGAGCAGCTGCTCGATGACGCGCGTCAGCCGGTGATAGAGCTCGTTCACGAAGCGCAGATGGACGCCGTCGTGCACCTGGTCCCCGGCGCCGTAGGTGCCGCGCGCCTCCTCCGCGAGCTCGTGCAGGAACAGATTCAGCAGCCGCGCCTTATCGACCGGCCGCAGCTCCGAGTAGAAGGCGATTTCGGAATTGAGGTTCATGACACACTCATGGCGGCATCCGCGCTATGCCGGGAAGAAATCGATGGGTTTGGTGGTGGTGATCGAGTCGACGTCTTTGGGGTCGAAGTGGAACAGCCGCACCAGGGCGATGATCTTGCGCTCGAGGTCCGGATCCTTCAGCTCGCTCGAGACCACACGGCACATGGTCACCTCGCCGGTCGGCGCGATGGTGAACTCGAGCACGAGCTTTCCCTGCAGCTCCGCGTTGTCGCGCAGCGCACGCGCATAGAGGCTGTAGATACGACCCTTGTTGCGATCGAATACCAGCTCGATCTCCTCACGCGAGCGCGCGGGCTTGCCCCCGCCGCCGCTCGTTGCGGGCCCGCGGGCATTGAGGCCTGACTTGGCGATGCCGGAGCTCACCGCCGTCGTCTCGTGGCCGGTGAGCGAGCCTGCGCCGGTGCCAAAGCCGCGGCTCGAGTTGGCGGAGGTTATGCCGCCGCTGCCGGCGCCCGCCTTGGAGGTGATGAGTGAGCGCTCGGCATGACTGTCCGCGCCCACCGCGCCGGAAAGATTCTTGCTCTGGAGAGGGCTGAGGTCCATGACGTCGCGCAGGTCCGCGAGCTCGTCCTTGACCTGATTGAGCTGTTTCTGCGCCTTCTCGTGGGCGCGCTGATGCTCATCGACCGGCGGCGGCTTCACCATGGCCACCTTCGGCTCGATCTTCGGCTTCTCTTCCTCTTTCGGCTTGGGCGGCGGCGGCGGCGGTGGCGGCTTCGGTGTCTGTGTCATGACGCGCGCCAGCCGCTCGGGCACTTCCTCGGCGATGGTGTGCTTCGGCCTCGGCAGGAGCGGGAACAGGATGCCGAGCAGCAGCAGAACGATGAGCAGCACCCGCAGGATTTTGCGGAAGCGATCGTCCGCCTCCGGGTCCGCCTCCCAGGGCAGCTCGAATTCGCGGTAATAAGGCGCGAGCAGCATGAGTTCCCTACACCGGCTTGTACTGCCCGGGTGCGACCGGCTTTTCCTTCTGGATGACCGCCAGCGAGATGCGCCCGTAGTCCGCATCGGTGCAGGTCGCCATGACGCGCTTGAGCACCTCATATGGCAGCGCCTTGTCCGCCATGATGGTGATCTCGCGCTGTGCCACATCGCGCTCGCTCACCTCCTGACCGACTAACAGCGGGCGCTTCAGCGCCGCGCGCAGCGGCTCGACCATCGCGCCGGGGGCGGCTCTGATGTCGGCGACCGTGGTGATGAACTCGCCCTGCACGAACAGGTCGTTGCGCGTCACCATCACCACCACCGAATGCTTCGGTGAGGTCTGGGCGATCGACTGCGGAATCTCGATGCCCTTGGTGTTCTGGATGATCTCCACCTCGGTCGAGTACACGAGCAGGAACGCCACCATCACCGACAGGATGTCGATGAGCGGGATGAGATTCAGGGTCGCGTCCGCACGGTTGCGCACGTGGTGCTGCGCCATGCGCAATGCGCGGTTCGAGATGCTCATGGTTTGGGTCCCCTGGCACTTGTCGGCCCGGGGGCCGCGGCCGTTGCCGTTGCTGGCGCCGTTGTCGCGGCCGGTGCGGCTGCCACCGGTGTGCCGCTACCTGGTGCGGCGCCGGGTGCGGGCGCATCGCCTATGGAAATATCCGGGAACAGCTCCGCCTGCACGGTGTTCACGCCCTGACCCGCCTCGAACACGCGCACGTGGTCCATGACCTGCACCAGCGTGTCATAAGCGGTATCGGGCTCGAGCAGGATGCTGGCCTCGGTCTTCTCCGGGAACTTCGTCTTGACGAACTTCAGATACTCGGTGAGCGCATCGAAATCATAGCCGTTCGAGGTGTTGGGAACTGCGTGCAGCGGCCCGCTGTTGCGGTCGGCCACCATCAGCTGGTCCTTGCGCACCATCACCTCGAGCTGCAGACCCGGCGGAGGCTCCTTGAACTCGGTCTGCGGGGCCGGCAGGTTCAGCTGCAGGATCACGGTACGGGAGAACACCGCGGTCATGAGCAGAAAGGTCACCAGCACGGTGAAGATGTCGATCATGGGCACGAGCAGCAGCTCCGCGGGCTTGCGGGTGTGGCGCTCGAGCTTGCGATACTGATAGGAGCGGCGCATGCGGGACCTTCAGTCCTTCGAGGGGCGCTTACCGTCGCGGGACGGTCAGGCCGCCGCCGCCGGCTGTCGCTCGGTGATGGCGTTCAGAAACTTCACCGACGCCATCTCGAGGCTGTCGATCAGCTCGGTGGTCTTTGTCTGCAGGAACGCATGAATGAACAGCAGCGGCACCGCGGTCATCAGACCGAAGGCCGTGCAGTTCATGGCCACCGAGATGCTCGCCGACAGCAGGTTGGCCTTCTCCGCCGGGTTCACCGTGGCGACCGCGGCGAACGCCCGGATCAGGCCCATGACCGTGCCGAGCAGTCCCAGCAACGTCGCGAGGTTGGCGAAGGTTGCGAGGTAGTGCGTGCGCTTCTCGAGCCGCGGCACTACCTCCATCAGGCTCTCTTCCATCGCCTTCTCGATGTCATCGCGGCGGCGCGCCGACTGAATACGCGCCAGCCCGTAGTTGAGAATGTGGCCGATCGCCGAATCGGACTTCGAGGTCGTCGCGGCGACCTGACGGAAGTTGCCCTGCGCGAGCAGCGGCACGATCTGGTTCCACAACCCGCGGTTGCGCACCGCGGCCTGGGTTAGATAGATGTAGCGTTCGATGGCGATCGCCAGACCGAACACGAACACGATGGCGATCGGGTACATGAAGTCCCCGCCGCCCTGAAAGAATCGTACGATCAAGTTCCAGAGGCCCATCTGACACTCCCGCTCACAATGACCATCTTAGGGACACAAGCCTTGCCAAACTGAATGACATAAGCCCAAAAAGCTGCGACCTGGCTCTCATCTGCGACGTCGGATAGGGGCATTCTCAGGGCTTGTTGGGGGAACCCTGGGCCGTGCCCGCTTTGGCATCGCCCGCACCCGGCTGCAGCGCATCGTAATAGCGGTTTTCCCGCCGAAACACATCCCGGTCCAGGGGTTGCAGCACCTCATCCAGGAGGCTGTTGGCCGGCTTGCCGACCACATCGCCCAGGTCCGAACGCTTCCACGGCACGATATACAGCACCTTGGGCAGCTCACGATTACCCGTGATGTCGGTCGCATCGAGCTCGAGGCGGTCCGCCCCCTTGCGCGCCGTGGCCTTCGCGGTCGTCGCGTTCTCTCGCGCCGCGCTCGTCTTCGCTCCACCCGCGGCCGGAGCCGCTTTTGGTGCAGGCACCGCGGGTGTTGCGGGCGCCGCCGAGGCAGTCGAGGCCGCCGGTGCGGGCATCGCCACCGGTGCTGCGGGCGACGCACCCTTGGCGGTCGGTGCAGGTGCCGCGGAGGATGAGGGTGTGGTGTTCACGCCGGGCTCGAGCTCCTCGGGGCGCGGAATAGCGCGGGCGCCCGGAGGTACCGCGGTGGGTGCAGGAGGCTCCTGCGCGGCGAGAAGGCAAGGGACTCCGAGCATGATGACCAACACCACGTAGAGCGCCCGGCTGCACCGGCGCGTTTCATGTATGCGCGCATGCTTCATGCTCAACCTCCTGTGCCATTCCCTGCAGTGGCGGCCGCTGCATTCACCGGGCTCGCCGCGGGCTGAGGCTGTGAGGGATGGCCGCCGGGCGCCTTCTCGGTCGGCGACTCCTTGGGAGGCGGCGTACCGCCCGGTGCGGCTGGAGTCGCCCCCCCGCCTCCGGGGCCGGAGTCTCCCGCCGGCCGTTTCGCCGGCGTCAGACCCAGTCTTTGCCGCAGCTCCGCGATCCAACCGCTTACCGGCTTGTCCTCACCGGTAAGCTGCTTGTACTGCTCGAAAGCCTTGAGCGCGCGGTGAGGGTCCCCCAGATAGAGATCCGACACCACTCCGAGGTTCCGCCAGGCAGGCGCGTAGCGTGGATCCGCAGTGATCGCCTGCTCGTAGGAGGACGCCGCGTCGCGGAACTCCCCGCGCATGCGTTGCGTGGCGCCGAGCTCGGTCCATGCGACCGCGCTGCCATTCTCGCGCTCGACGGCACTCTTGAGTGTGGCTTCGGCCTGATCGAGGTGGCCGTCCTTGCGCTGCATGATGGCAAGGTTCACGAGCGGCGCGGAGAACTGCGGGTACTGGAGCGCGATCTGCTTGAAACCGAGCTCCGCCTCGGTGGCGTTGCCCGATCGCATGTACTGCACTGCGCGCTCGAAATCCGCGCGCGCGGCCGACGGTACCTCGGGATGCACCACTGCGGCAGCCGTGGATGCCGCACCGCCGGCCGTTGCGCTGCCGGCGGCTTTCGCCGCCGCGTCGGCTGAAGCGCCCGTCGCGGCCGTTCCCGCCGGGGCAGCCTTACCGCCGGGCGCCGCCGCTGCCGGATGTGCGGAGGCACCCGCCGGGGCCGCCGTAGCCGCTGGCTTTCCACGGGAGGGAGTGGAACTGCACGCGCCAAGCCCCACGAGCGCGAGCGCCACGAGGAGCAGGGCTGCGCCCACGCCACAGCGCGGCAGCACGCGCAGCGCCTCACTCGAGGCTCGTGACCACATCGTGCGTCATCTCCGTCTTGCCGTAGCGCGCGGGCTTGAGCTCGGCGAGTGCCTGAAAGCTCTTGCGCACCCACTCGTCGTAGACACCCTCTTTGGCGCGCGCGGCATTGAGCTCGTGCGCCTTGATAGCCTGCTCCTCGAACGGGAACACCTGCTCCTCCAGCAGCGAGTTGTATTCCTCGAGTTCCTCGCCCTTCAAGTTCTTCGGGCGCTCCGAGGCCATAACGTCCTTGGCGAGCGTACGGTAGAGCTCGGCCATCTCGTAGGTTGCGGCGGTGGTGACCTCCGCGACCTGATAATCCGCGGCTTTCTTGTACCCGTCCATCGCGGTCTCGAGCGCGTTGCGCTTCACGATCAGGCTTTTCTTGAGCGGCGCGGTGAGGCGCACCTGACGGAATGCATCGCGCGCCGGTTGCGCGAGCGCCAGCTGCGCCTTCGCCGCGAGGTAGTGACTGCGCTCGGTACGCTGCGCCCCCGCCTGCTCATCGGCGCGAATGATCTCGTGGTACCAGCGATCGCGCCGCGCGACGTCACCGCTCTTCTGCGCGTATTCCGCCAGGCGCTGCCGCGCTTCCATGGCATCGTTGAGCGGTGTCGGATTGGTGTCGACGAATTTCTCCAGCATGGCCGTGGCCTTCGGCGTATTGCCTGCCTTGGCGTACAGGTCCGCCGACTGCATGAGGGCCTCGCGTTGCACGCCCTTGTCCTCGGCCGGATTGGCGGCGATATGCTCGAACTCGGCGGCGGCTGCGCCGGGGCGATTGGCCGCTGAGTACGCCACCGCGAGTTTGGCGGTCACATCACGCTGCAGGGGGTTCTGCGGGAACGTACGCCGGAACTCCTCCAGCACCACGATGGCACGATCCCACTGCTTCAGGGCGATGAGCTGCGCGGCGGCGTCGTACTGCGCATTGGCACGGATCTTCGACTCCGGCGCGACACGCTCGACGCGCAGGTAGTCCTCGACCGCACCCGCCGCGTCCCCGGCTTTCTGCTTGGCCTCGCCCTGCTTGTAGACGCTCGCCGCGAGGCGCTCGGTCAGATCGCTGCGCAGCTTCTCATCGCCGCCCGCGAGCTGGCGGGCCTGCAGATAGGCGGGCTCGGCCTTGGCGTATTGCCCCTGATCGAAGTAGGACTGGCCGATGATCGTCCAGGCGATGCGCTGCTTGGCGGCATCCACCGGCGGCTGCCGTGCGAGGATCGACTGCGACACGCCGACGGCGCGCGCCTGATCGCCGCTCGCGAAGATCTCCTCCGCGGCGCGCGTGAGCACGCCGGAGCTGTCGGGGTGCTCGGGGAAGGTTTGCGCGAATTTCACGCTCGAGTCGGTGGCTCGCCGGTGCCAGGCGTCCTTGTCGGCACCGCTCAATCCCTCTTCGCCCTTCTTATAGGCGACCAGTGCCGCGTAACCGGCGGTTGCGGACTTGTCGTTGCGCGGATAGCCGTAGGCAGTGTGCTCGTACTCGGTCGCGGCATCGCTGTACTCGTGCCCCTCGAACAACGCCTCCGCCAGCAGGTAGTTGGTCTGCGCCGAGTCCGCGTCGCCGGGGAAGGACTTCAGGTAATCGCGATACCACCGTGCCGCCTCCTGGTAGTCGGCGACCCGTCCCGACTTCTGCGCGCTGGCGTGGAAGTAGGTGGCGACGTCCCTGAGGTTGGTCTTCAGCTCCTGCACCACGCGCGGGTTGCTTTCGCGGCTGCGCGTCTTCCAGTAGGGAGAATCGAAGTTGTAGTGCTCGACGAACTCGTGCTTGCCATCGAGCACCAGCTGGCTGAAGCCGCCCTTGCCGTAGGCCTCGATCGCCGCCATGTCGAGATCGGGCGCGTGGTCGCTGTACGGATCGCGCGCCACGTAGGCGCGATAGACGCTCGCGCCGTCCTGGTAGCGCTGCTTGTCGACGTAGAGATCACCGAGCCGCTGGTACAGCATCCAGTTGTAGGGCCGCTGGCCGTGTTGTTGCGCGTACTTTTCCAGCGAGCTCACGCCATCGTTGTAGGAGAAGGTGATGCTCATGACGCGCAGCGTGTCCTCGACCAGCTCGCGGTCGGCGCGCTTGAGAGCTTCGGGGCGCACGGCTTTCGCGGAGCTGGTGCCGAGCTCGCGATCGAGTACGCCGCCGAAGGACGGCAGGCTCTCGAGCGTGAGTGACTGCTTGAACAGCGACCAGCCGCGCTTGTAGAGGCTCTGCTGATAGAACTCCGAGCCGGGCCCGCGCGCCACTACGGCCGCATAGGCGCGCTCGGCCTCGGGATAGCGCTTCGCCGAGAACAGCAGCTCGCCGCGGCGGAACTGCACCTCATCGAGCTGCGGACTCTGCGGGTAGGTCTGCACGATGCGGTCGAGCGTCGCGAGGGCCGCCTCCGGCTGGCCGGTCGTCTCGTACGCCCGCGACAGCTGGTAGAGCACCTGGTCGTTGCGCGCATAGTTCGGGTAAGCCTTGAGGAGTGTGCTGTAGAGCTTGATGGCCTCACCGCCCTGCATGTCGACGGCGGTGAGCTCCTTTTCCATACGCTCCATCTCGCCGGCGTCGAGATTGAGGTCGCCGAGGCGCCGCATCGCCTCCGCACGCAGCTTCGGATCGGTATTCTGCAGCTCGAGAAAGCGCCGGTAATTCTCCATGGCGCGCGTACTGCTGCCGCTCGCAGCGGTATCCGTGTGCACTTCGACCTTGCGCTTGTTGAGATCACCGATGGTCGGCTGCGATGAGCTCTGCGCGAGGGCAAGGTGCGGCACGCCCGCGCACAGCAGCAGCGCGGCCGCGAAGCCGCACGGGCGCTGCATGCTCATCGCGGCGACTCCGGCGGCGGCGGTGCGTTAGCGGGTGGCGGTGCGTTAGCAGGTGGCGGTGCGTTGCGCTCCGCGCCCCCCTCATCGGCAGCCTCGTCGGCAGGCTCCGCCGCGCCGTTGCTGCCTTTCTGCATGGGAGCGGGCGCTTTGCCATGGCTCGCGGCCGCACTCGCAGCGCGGTCGTACATGGTCGCGAGCGCGAAGCGCGCCTGTACCTCGTAGGCAGCGAGCCGCGCCTTCTGCTGCTCGAGCTCCTGCACTGCGATCTGCGCCAGGTAAGTGCTCTGGCGCTGCTCGGTGGCGGCGAGGCGCACCTGCAGCGCTGTGATGCGCTGGCGCAAGCTCGCGACGCGCGCGGCAAACTCGCCGTTGTTCTGCGGCACGTTGTGACGTGCGCGCTCGACTCTTATCCAGCGGCTCTGCGCCTCGTGCAGCGCCAGAGTGAGATCCTTGAGACTGCGGTGCTCCTGCCAGGCGCGCGCCCCATACGCATCGTTCAAACGGTAGAACAGCACACCCTTCACCAGGGCGAGCCGCGCACGCACCTCCGCCGTCTCGGGCGAGTCGGGGAGCCCTGCGAGGCCCGCTTCCAGGCGCTGCACGCGCGCCCACTGCGAGCGCTCGGTGTCGGTACCGAGCGCCGCCACATCGTGCTGCGCCTCGATGGTGCGCAGTTCGTTCTCGAGCGCGACGTCGCGTTGCTGCAGCTGTTGCAGGGTGCCGGAGGCGAGCAGGCTATCCACGCGCGGCAGCCGCTCGGCGTAGGCACGCTCACGGGTCCCGATCATGTCCTGGTACGCATCCATGCTCTCGCCCCAGTGCTCGAGCGTGCTGCCGAGGTACACCATGTCGCGGTAGTTCTTGACCCCTTCCTGGAAGTCATGCCCGGCGAGCACGGCGTACAGATAGGGCGACTCGGCGGTGCGTGGCAGGCTGTGCAGGTCGCGGAACCAGCCGTGTAGCAGCGGCGCATCGGTTGCGGTGTGTGCCGGGCCGCTCGCCAGGACCTCGCGCAGCATGTCACCCTGGCGAATGTGCGCGATCGCCGCATCGAGCCGGGTGTTCTCGCTGTCGAAAGAGTTGACCGCACTCTCGTAATACTCAGCGGACTGCGCGTTGGCATTCATCTTCATGAACGCATACGGCACGGCGAGATACGACTCCTGCACCGCGGCGTCGAGCACGTCACGGCCGCGCAGCTCCATCCACGGGGTGAGCGCGCCCTGGTAGTCGCCGAGCGCGGCCTCGGCCCAGCCGGTGCCGAGCAGCGCCTTGTTGGAATAAGGACCACTGAGGCGCACGCGCTCGAGCGGCGCACGCGCGCGTTCCGGCTGGTTTGCCTGCAGGTAGGCGAAACCGAGCGCGAGGTTGGCACGGTCCTTCAGCGCTGCCAGCTCCGGATTGGGAGCCAGCATGGTGCCGACTGCGGAGAGAAACGGGTCGGCGTCGGCGAGGCGGTTGGCGCGCACCAGCGCAACCCCGAGATTGAAGCGCGCATAGGCCGACCATACCGGTGCGCCGCGCCACCCGGTCAGCAGCTCGATCGCCTCGTCGTACTTGGCCTGGTGCATGAGCACGTTGGCGAGCAGCAGCTCCTTCTGCGCTTCGAAGTCGGGCGACATGCGCCCGTTCACCTTGCGCAATGCGGCCTCGGCCTTCGGGTAATAGCCGCGCGCATACCACACCTGCGCGAGGTACAGCCAGGCGCGGTTGCGTACACCAGAAGAGACGCTGTCGGTCAGCAGGCGCTCGAAGATCTCGCCCGCCTCGTTGTGCATACCCTCCTGCAGATAGAGCGAGCCGGCGATGAGCTCGGCATCCTCTGCGTGATGCGGCATGCGTCCCCAGTGCTGGTAGGCAAGCACCCGCGTCAGCGCTTCGAAGTCGTGCGCGTCGTCCTGCTGGAAGTACAGGAACAACACATCACCGAAGTGCAGGTCGCGGATATGTCCTTCGGAGAGCTTTTCCGGGTCGTGCCGGCGCGCGTCCGCCCCCGCCGCCGCGAGCAACGTCGCGAGTGCAGCCACGAGCAGCGCGCGTATGCAGGACCGGCGCCTCAAGGGTCTATTCCCAGTCCTTGATCTCGAACTCCGGCTCGAGCTTGCGTTGCCGGTCGTTGATCTTGAGCTCGAGATACTTCGCGCCGACGGCTTTCTCGAAGCGCAGCGAGGCGCCGCGCTTGTAGGCGCGCGCGTTCGGTCCCGAGCCGCTGAAGAACGCCACCAGCTCGTGCGGGCCCACCTTGAGATTGCCGAGGTACAGACGCTGCACGCCGCCTTTGAGGAGCGCGTCGCGCTCGCGCGGTGTGTACAGATAGTTGATCACTTCCTTCTGATCGAGTTTCAGCTGCACCGAGTCGAGCGCGAAGAAGTCCCCGACGTCCATGGACAGGAACACCGCCACCTGCGTGTTGGCGGGAAACAGCAGCTCCTCCTCGAGTATGAACAGATCCTTGTTGAGATCGACCACGTCCTTCTTCAGCCCCTGGATCTCCTGGTCGAGCCCACGGGTGTCGCCCCCGGGCTGCGCCGGCGCGGCGCTTTCCGCCGGCGCGGCCAGTGGATTTTTCGACGCGTTGGGGAACAGTTGCTTGCCGACATCGCTCGCGCCATGCTGCGCGCCGGGCACCTCCGTGGGCGCGAGCGGCGAAGGCACTGCCGGCGGCGGTACCACGGGCGGCGCCGGGTTCGCCGGCGCGCTCTGCGCCGCGAGCGGCACGGGACTCAGCAGTACCGCGGCGCACAGGGCCGCCGCGCACAGCCGGCCGAGAGCACGCAGGCCGCGCCAGCCGGTCGCAAAGGCACGGCGCGGATGAGGGGTCGTCTGCAGCATGTTGGTTCCGATCATTCGTTCAGCAGCGTCCGCAGCTGTTGCAGATACACCGTCGAGCTCGCCGCACTGTAGTCGCGCACCACATAGCGCACCGTGCCATTGCGGTCGATCAGCACGGTCATCGGCAGGTTGTCGACCTGGTAGCTGCGGCTCACCGTCTTGGCCGGATCGAGCAGCAGTGCGAAGCCGACACCCGCGGTGCGCGCAAACTCCTGCGACTGCACCGGGTCGTCATCCACTCCCACGCCGTACACCGACAGCCCGGCGGAAGCGTAGGTGGCGAGGCTGTGGTTGAGCGCGGCGAGCTGCGCGCGGCACGAGGTGCAGCGGCTGCTCCAGAAACTCAGGACCACGACTTCGCCGCGGTGTTCCGACAGGCGCACGTTTTCGCCCGCGGCGGCATGCAGCGCAAAATCCGGCGCCGCCTGACCGAGCAGCGCATACGGCGGCTCGGTCGCGTAAGCGGCTGCCGCCGCGAGCGTCAGTACGAGCGCGCCCAGCAGCACCGTCACGCTCGTGCACGCGCCGGCAGACCACCGCAGGGCAACGGGCCGTTGTGCCACCTCATGCCGCGCCGGGTTCGGCTGCTGCCAGCTCAATAAAGGTCCTCAGCTCGAGGGGCACGCTCGGAACGCGCGCCAAGGCGGCAAAATTGCACAGCGTCAGCGACACTGTCAACGAAACGAGGGGCGAAATGAGGCCTGCAGCAGCGCAGGCGGCTGTGCCGGCCCGCGTCGGCGCGCGGCGACAGCGGGCACGCATCAAGCGCGCGAGCCGCCGCGTGGCGGCACGCGCGTGAGGCGCGTCACACGATCGGCTGGAACACCGTCAGCGCGGCGAGCTGGGCGGCCGAGCCGAGGGCTTGCGGCATGGAGGTCCAAGCCTGGAAGGCGCTGGCGAAGTTCGCGTCGGTGCCGCTGAGTCCCATGTAGTTCAGCAACACGAGCTGGACCAGTGAGTCGACCGAGTTCGCCGCCGGGCTCGAGGTGCTCGCCACCGAGCCATCTGCGGTGAAGTAGCCGATCTGCTGCGTCGAGGCCGCGCCGCGTGTGGCCGGCCGTCCCTTGGGGTTGTAGACCAGGAAGAAGGTCGAGGCCACCGAGGAGTTGTCGCCCTGCCAGCCGAGCTTGCCGCGGCCGGCGGCGCTGTTGTCGACCATGCTGTTGGAGTTGAGCGAGCCGTCGCTGAAGACGTAGATCATCACCGGCACGCCCAGCGCGCTCGCGTACTGCAGCACCGCGCCGATCATCTGCCCGGCCTTGAAGTTGCGCATCTCGCCGGTGGCGCGCGAACCGTCGTGATAGTCGTAGCCGCCCATGGCGATCGTGCCGGCGCCGGCGAAGCCATTCAGCACCAGCTTCATCACGGTCGCCGTCTTGGCGAACTCATTGTCCTGGAAGGCATTCGCCTGGAACTTGGAGGCGATGGAGGTGATGTTGGTGTCCTGCGTCGGATCGAGCGCCGAGGGGTTACCGAACTGGTTGGCGGTGTTCACGGCCTTCACATAGGCGCAGCGCACCTGATTCTTGAGGGCAGCGTCCTGCTGCGCATTGACATACAGCGAGGTAGGCATGCCGAGCGCGCCGCTGAATGCTCCGGTACCGCCGCTGCCGCCGTTGTACAGGCCGGTTCCCGAGCTGATGCGCGTCTGCGTCTCGAGCACCTCGACCGACAGCGGGTCCTGCTTGCCACCCGGTGGAATCGGTACCAGAGAAGTCGCATCGGAAGGCTGGCTGATGGTGCTCGGCTGCAGCGCCGGCACGATGAGCTCCATCGGGGCCGCCGAGTTGCCGCCGGAGACGCTCGAATCGGTGCCGATGAGCTGCAGCAGCTGGCCCTTGCGGCCCGCCATGGCGATGCCGTACATCGGATTGTGTGGGTTCGTCTGGGTGTCGTTCTGCGACATGGCGCAGATCACCGCGCCGTTGGTGCCGGCTGCCGTCGTCGGAGTGATCATGCTCATGATGCCGCGCTTGATGGCGCCATCCGCATGCCACAGGAGACCTAGCGATGCGTCGACGTTGGCGGTCGAGCTCGGCACCATGTTGCCTGGAACGCCGAGCTTGCCGTAGCCCGCGGTGGTGAGGAAGTTGCTCTGGCCGCCCTGCTGGCCGACGATCACCTCCGAGCCCACCAGATTCGCCCCGCCCGCGAGATCGAAGGCAATGAAAGGCAAGCCCACACCGGAGGCCGGCACGTTGCACTCGGCCGCCGCGAGCAGCGGAGCGATGTCGCCGTCGAGCGGCGGTGCGCCGGCGTTGGCACGGTTCGCCTTGAGCAGCGCACCGAGCCACGCGGGCGCCATCACCATGGCCGGTCCCGAGATGAAGCCGGCTGCAAGGAACTCACGCCGCGTCCTGGGCCGCGGGTGATTCTCGTGCCGCAGCGGCTCACCGAGCGCATGCGATCGCGGGGGCTTTTTGTAGATGAACATCGGCTTATCTCCAAAACCCTGTTGAGAGCTACTGCAAGGTCACGGCCGCACTGCCGAGCACTGCGGTGCAGGCCGCCACGGTCGCCTGCGAAACGGTGGCACTGGGGTTCAGCGTGGGGATCTTGGTGATGAGCCCATCCACCTCGGTCTGCACCGCGCTCGCGGTCTGCGGGTTGGCGTTCCCGACGGCCTTGTTCACCAGCGCGTTGATGACGGTCTGGCGCGGCGCACTGCCACTGGCGCCGAAGAAGCCGGACGCCGAGCTGTTGAGGCTCGCATCCAGGCTGTTGCCACCGAAGAAGGCGTCGCGCAGCGCGGTGCTCGCCATCATCTCGCTGCAGTAGGCGCTGGCGAGCTGCGAGATCGCCGTCTGCTGTGCGGAGCCGAAGGCGGCGATCAAGGGGCCCGCCGGCATCGACTGCTGCGAGGCGTGGTAGAGCGGGTTCACCACGTTGTCGGTGATCGACACGCCGGTGATGCGCGAGAGCGAGTGGTTGACGCGCTCGAAGGTCGCAACGCCGAAGTCCGGCTGCGGTGTCGAGGGCGGCGTCGGCGGCGTGCCCGGTGGGGTCGGATCGACGTACGCGTGCACGTGCGTGCCGATCTGGTCGAACGACAGGAAAAACAGGTCGTTCGCCGGCCCGAGGGTCGCCGGCACCACCGTGCCGAGCGCCGAGAGCAGCTGGCCGTTGGCGGCGGTGTAGTTCGAGCCGCCGATGGTCGAGTTCACCGAGGTATATGCCTGTCCGGCGGGCGCGAGCACGCCGTTGACACCGATGCGTATGCCGCTGATCGGCAGATTGGCCGGCATCGCATTCCCGTCGAGGCTGATGAACTTCGGCTGCGCGAACAGGTAGCTGTAGGTGTCGTACTGGCTGCCCTGGAAGAGGATGTACGACTGGTTCACGCCCGTGAGCGCGCTGACGCCGAACAGCAGGAAGAACTTCTGGCCGACGCCGGCGGCGAAGTTCTGCTGGATCTGCGCCGCGGTAAGAGCGCGATTGTGGATGGCGACGAACTTGATGACGCCCTGGAACTGCCGCTGCCCGGTGGTCTCGTTGCCGAGCACCAGCGCGAACGTGCTGTCCCAGTTGGCGAGCGTGCCGCCCTTGGACGGATCGGCATCGCCGGTATATACGCCGTTGACGTACAGCTTCTGCCCGCTGATCGGGTCATAGGTGAGCACCACGTGCTGCAGCGCCGCCTGCGCCGCCCCACCGTTGGTGGTGGTGAGGAGCGGCGGTGTGCCGGCAGTGCTGGTGGTGCTGCTGCGTGCAAGGCCCTCGTACTGCATGGCGGCCTGGCCGAGGGTCATGTTGCGCGTGGTGTTGCTGCCGGAATAGCTGACGATCCAGGCGTTGGTCTGCGTGACATTCGCCGGCGCCACCCAGGCCTCGATGGTGTACTCGCCCGAGCCCTGGATCATGCTGGCGAACTTGGCGCTGGCACTGGTGGAGGCCTGCGCCTTGCCGCCGGCGCCGATGTTGATGCCCCAGCCGCCCACCCAGCTGACATTGCCCGACAGCGACAGGTCGGCCTCGGGGCTGACACCGCTCGTGTCGTAGGCGGTGCTGCCCTGCCCGGTCTCGAACATGTATTTAGCAACCAGGTTGGTCTCGTAGCGGCTGCCGCCCGAGGCAATGGTGCCATCGGTCAACGCGAGCGCGTTCGAGACGATCAGCGAGGGGTCCACCTGCGTCGGCGTGATGCCGAGCGCGAAAGCGCGGATCGCTTCGTGCATCGCCATGGAGCTCGCGGCGCAGTCGGGCGGCCCGTTAGCGACGCTCGCCCAGCAGTGGTGCGACTCATTGGCCAGGCGTTCGTAGAAACGCGACTGGTCCTGGTAGGGCGCCGTGTCGGGGTTGGCGATGGCGGTGGTGAGGCTCATCTTCGGCTGGGCCGCGAGAAAGGCCTCCTGGATGTTGGCGCTCGCGAAGTACGGCTGCTGCGCGGTGGCGGAGCTGGAGGTATGGCAGCCGACACAGTAAGTCGACAGCAGCGGATACACGGTGTTGGCGAAGCTCTTGCCGTTGGTGCCGGCAGTGCTCGGATCGACCGGGAACTGCAGGCTGTTGCCAGGCGTGCGCATCGGCGGTGCGATGAGCTTGATGCTGGTGGTCGAGGCAGAGCCGGCGCCGATCCAGCCCTGGATCCACACCAGCAGCGTTGCAGAGCACGCCGACGGATCCGCTACCCAGCAGTTATGACCGCCGCCGACCTTGAGCACCATGGTCGACTGCGAGGGGTTGGAGAGATTCACCAGCGGCAGCGCGGCCTGGTAGGCGAGGTTCACATCGTCCGTGCGCGCGAACATCGGCGACTGGCCACCGGCGTGGTGACAGCCGCCGCAGCGGTTGGAGGGATTGATGTTCGCCCAGAGGTTGACCATGAAGGCCTGCACGTCGGCATTGGCGGGCGGCGGGCCGGTGTACTGCTGCGCCGTGTTGGTCGGAGGCGGCGCATTGACGGTGGTGGGTGCGCCGCCGCCGCCGCACGCGCTGAGCACGGCAAGCAGCGCCAGCGCTGCGCCGCAGCTGAGGGCGCGGCGCGCGCGCATAACACGCGCGGCGCGCACAGTGAGGGTGGCAGGAGAATCGCAGTTCATGGCTTCGGCTCCCTTACTGGCCCGGGCAGGCGGCCGCGGCTTGCTGGAACACCTGCTTGAGCTTGTAGCCGTTGGACTTGAAGCTCGCTTTGATGGAACTGATCGCCGACTGGTCGCTCGCCAGCGGCGCACGGAAGCACACGGTGGTGAACACCTTGACCACCTGGCACTGCGCGAACGCATCGCTCGACTCGAGCTCCATGCCGAGAGACTTGGCACCGTTGCCATAACCCGGGAGCGACGCATCCCAGCCGAGCGAGGCGTTCACGCCGCCGCGCCAGCGGTTCGACCAGCTGTCATCGGGGGTGACGAAGCCGTAGACGAAGTTGTACGAGTTGATCAGGTACTTCGGCTGCACCTGGCCGGCGGTGTACTCCATCGTGCCGGTGTTGGTGCCATCTCCGACCGCGGTGCCATTGAAGTTGTAGTAGGCGAACGCTTGCGCCATCGGATCCATGCCGCTGTGGCAGCCGGCACAGGTGTTGAGGAACACGCGGCTGTCACCGCCGGGCGAGCGCGCCACGTCCTGGCGCACACGATCGGTGGGACGCGAGGTGTCCATCAGCGTCTCCATGTCGTTACAGAAGTGATTGATCATGGTGTAGCGGAACATGGCGCGGTTGGTGCCGTTGATGAAGAACGACGACTCGGCGCCGCGCGTGGTAATGAGTCCCGCGGTCGCCGCACTCGGCGTGCCATAGGCGGCCGATTGACTCGTCTGCTTGAGATTGGCGAGCAGATCGACACCGTTGGCTTCCGCAGTGGCGTAGTGATTGTTGTCGGCGATGGAGGCCGCCGGCGACACGCCGTTGACCACATAGAGGATATCGGCCGACAGCGCGGTGTTGAATGGCACGTCATCACGCACCATGCCGATCACGGTCGCGGCATAGTCGTTGAACGGCGCGAACACGGTCTGGTCGCGGTTGGTCCAGGGGATGACCATGTTCTTCAAGGTCACGCTATAGAAGGTGGGCGAGCTGGTCGCGGTTTGCGCCGCCGTCGCCAGCGCCGCAGCGCCGGGCGCGCAACTGCCGCCGCAGCCGCCGTTGATAGTGCCGGCCATGCTGGCGAGCTCCGCCGCCGAAGGCGGCACGCCGGCGATGCGTTCGTAGATACGACGCGCCTGCTCGTTGGGACCGGCGTGCGCGGGCGATGCCGCGAGCGCCGTCAGCAAGAGCGCGCCTGCCACCGCGGCGCGACGCCCGCGGGCCGATATGGCCTGTACCGTGTTGGTTCTGACATTCATGGCGCTCGTCAACTCCCAAACAATGGCCGAATGCGCGAGCTGAACTATACGGCTCGTGCAACCCCACCCCGAATGTCTCAACCGCCTGACGTCGCCAGGCACCGACAGTTTGTGTTGTTGTTGTGTTGGACCGCTCAATGCATAACAAACTGCGAGCCGGTTCACGGCGTGGGCGTGATCGAACGACTACCTAGTAGTGCGCTCGGTCGTGCACCCTCGCGGTGGTATAAGAACCGCGTGCTGCCGGGCGCGCCGTGACGCAATCGGCGCTATGACGAATAGCAGGGCAATGGTCATCGGCAGACCCATGAATTACGTTACATTGGTAGCCATGGCGGCAGGACCGCATGGCACGAGGGAGAGCAGGATGAGCTCGCCGAGCTGGCGTGAGCTGAAGCGACGGGGTCGGCGCACCGGGCCGCGCGCGCTGCGCGCCGCGTTCCCCGCGCTGCTGGCGGCGCTCGCCGCGTGCAGCGGCGGCTGGCACGTCGGCAGCAACAGCCAGGTAACCGATCCGGCGACCGTCGACTACCCGGTGTTCTACGTGAAGCGTCAGGTGCCGGTGGACCAGGCGGGCCTGCTGGTGCAGGACGATCTGCGCATTCTGCGCACGCTCACGCCCTCGACGCCGTCGGTGGACCTGTACATGCGCAAGAGCGCCTCACCGGATGCGGCCGAAACCAACATCACCGCGCGCATCACCGCCGGCCAGATGTGGGATGTGAAGGACGTCGACACCTCCGCCGATGGCAGCCGTGTGATCTTCGCCATGCGTGGGCCGCTCACCATGAATCAGAAGACCAAGGATCCACCCAGCTGGCGCATCTACGAGTACGTGATCGCAACCGACACGCTGCACCCGGTGATCAACCCGGCATCGGACCCCGACCCGCCGACGGTGAACGATGTCTCGCCCCACTACCTGCCCGATGGCCGCATCGTCTTCTCCAGCACGCGCCAAACGCAGTCGCAGGGCGTGCTGCTCGATGAGGGCAAGCCGCAGTTCGCGGCGCAGGACGAGCAGCGCCAGGAGCCGGCGTTCGTCCTCGAGGTGATGAACGCCGACGGCACCGGTGTACACCAGATCAGCTTCAACCAGAGCCATGACCGCGACGCCACCGTGCTCGCCAACGGCCGCGTGCTGTTCACCCGCTGGGACAACGCCCCGGGCAAGGACGCGATGTCGCTCTATTCGGCCAACCCCGACGGCACCGATCTCGAGCTCTACTACGGCGCCAACAGTCACTTGACCGGTACCAACAACACCGTGGTCGAGTTCGTGCATCCGCGCCCCATGCTCGATGGCCGCATTCTGGCGATCATGCGCCAGTACACCGATGTCGATGACGGCGGCGCTCTGGTGATCATCGACGGCGAGCACTACGTCGAGAACACTCAGCCGCTGCTCGCCAACCCACAGCTCGCAGGTCCCGCGCAGACGCCCGCCACCAGCAATGACGTCATCACCATTCCGGGGCCCTCGCCCGGGGGGCGCTACATCTCCGCCTACCCGCTGCTCGATGGCACCAGCCGCATCCTGGTGAGCTGGAGCCAGTGCCGGCTGCTCGATAGCACGCAGCAGCCGCCGGCGATCGTGCCGTGCAGTTCCACCGCGCTCGCCCAGCCCAACGTGCAAGTCGCGCTGCCGCTCTACAGCGTGTGGCTGTTCGACCCGACGCAGAACACCCTGCAGCCGATCATGCCGCCGGTCGAAGGCACCATGGTGACCGATGTCGCCGTGGCGCAGCCGCGGCCGCTGCCGAGTGTGATCAACGACAAGGTGCCGGGGGTCGGACTCGATGAGAATCTGCTGAACGCCGGCGTCGGCGTCATAGATATAAGGAGTGTCTACGACATCGACGGCGTCGACACCGCGGTGCCGAGCATCGCTGCGGTGGCCGACCCCGTGAAGACGCCGCCCGATACCCGTCGGGCGCGCTTCGTCCGCCTGGAGAAGGCAGTATCGATCCCGGACAAGACCATCGTGAACCTCTCGGCCGCCGCCTTTGGCGCAAGCAATTACATGCTCGAGATCCTCGGCTACGCCCCGATCGAGCCCGATGGCTCGGTGCGTATCGAGGTGCCGGGGGATGTCGCCTTCCGCATGAGCGTGCTGGATGCCAACGCACGGCGCATAACCCCGGTGCAGGGCGTGTGGCTGCAGGTGCTGCCGGGTGAGGTGGTCAACTGCAATGGCTGCCACCTGCCCGCCAGCGCGCAGAATCCGCACTCGCACGGGCGTCAGGGTGTGTTCGCCTCCGCCTGGGCCGGTGCGACCACGAGCGGGGTCCCCTTCCCGCACACGATCGCCAGCGGCGCGGGCGCCTTCATACCGCAGGCGGGCGAGACGATGGCCGAGTCACGCATGCGCGTCAGCTGCCTGAGCGACATGCCGCCCTGCAAGCAGATGGTGCCGAGCGTCAACGTGCTCTACAGCGATGTATGGACCGACCCGGCGCAGGCGACACCCGGCACGCCGATCAATCTGCGCTACGACGATGCCACGCAGTTCTTCACCGCCTTCCCGACAAGCGCGCTGTGCGTCACGCAGTGGTCGGCGAACTGCCGCGTCATCATCAACTATCCCCAGCACATCCAGCCGCTGTGGGATCTGCCGCGGCCAAATCCGCCGGTCGCCGGCGTCGACAACACCTGCACGCAGATGGGTTGCCACAACCCGAAGGATGCGATGGGCAAGCCGCAAACGCCGGCGGGCAATCTCGACCTTACCAAGACGCCATCGCAGGCCGTGCCGCAAGAGCTCACCTCGTACCAGCAGCTGCTGTTCCAGCGCCCAACCGTTATCATGGGGCCCAATGGACCCATCCCGGGACCACCGGATCCTCCGGTCATGAACGCCGGCAGCGCGAACGGCGGCGCTTCGGCGCAGTTCTTCGCCTGTCTCACCACCGGTGCGGGTTGCATGGCACCTTCGCACGCGGGCTTCATGACTGCCGATGAGCTGCGCCTCGTGTCCGAGTGGCTCGACATCGGCGCGCAGTACTTCAACAACCCCTTCGATCCGGCGGTGCCGGTCAATTGAGCAAAGGACGGAATTGATCACGCGCGCGCGGCACCTGGCGCTCGCGGGCCTCCTGCTGCTGGCGTCGGTGTGCACCCCCGCGCTGAGTGCCGCACGCGAGTACCTGCAGCTGTTCGTCACCGAGCCGTACCTGGAGTTGCATACCGGACCCGGGCGCGGTTACCCGGTATTCCACGTGGTACCGCGCGATGCGAGCGTCGATGTGCTGTTCCGCCGCACCGACTGGTTCAAGGTGCGCACCGAGCGCGGCGTAGAAGGCTGGGCCAGCCAGGGCGACCTGCTGAAGACCGTGCTGGCGGACGGCTCACCGTTCCGCTTCCCGCTCGGCGATCGTGCCGGTTTCACCGCGCATCGCTGGGAGATGGGCATCTTCGTCGGCGAGTACGGCGCGGCGACCTACATCTCGGGGTACGCCGCGCTGTCGTTGAACCCGCAGCTGCAGGTCGAGGCTGCGGTCGGCAACTTCCTCGGCACGTTCACTAACGGCGTGACCGGCGATATCGGCTTCGCGCACATTGTGCTGCCCGAGGCCCGGCTGTCGCCGTTCCTGACGCTCGGTGTGGGACTGGTGCACACCGAGCCGAAGGCGACGCTGGTACAGCCCGCCGACCGCACCGAGCAGTCCGCGTATGTCGGTGGCGGCCTGCGCTACTACCTCACAAGGCGCTTCTTCCTGCGCGCGGAGTACAAGGCGCATTGGATCTTCACGAGCCGCAACACAAACGAGGAAGCAGACGAATGGAAACTGGGCTTCGCGTTCTTTTACTGACAGCGCTGCTCGCGACGCTTCCCGGGTGCGCCTCGATGCGCAGCTGGTTCCATCACGGCAGCAAGCCGGCGAGCGCGCCGACTGCGGTCGCCCAGTCACCGGATGAGGCGCCGCCCCGTGTGGTGGAGCCCGAGGTGGCGCGCCGTGAGATCAAGGTCCCCAAGATCCGCAGCTCCAACATCGAGCTCGGCCTGTTCTACGGCGAGCTCTCGATCGAGGATTTCGGCGCCCATCCGGTCAGCGGTTTCACCTTGGCCTACCACATCACCGAGGATTTCTTCTTCCAGGCGGAAGCCGGCCGCGCCAAGGCCGGGCGCACCAGTTTCGAGGTCCTGGGCGGTAACGTTCAGTTGCTTACCGAGTCTGAGAGGCAATTCACGTATTACGACCTCTCACTCGGCTACAACTTCCTGCCGGGCGAGGCCTTTCTCGGTCGCGGCGTCGCCATGACGAGCGCTTTCTATCTCCTCGGCGGTTTCGGTGGTACCGATTTCGCCGGAGACACGAAGTTTACGGTGAACTTTGGTGCCGGCTATCGCGTAGTGCCGGTCGACTGGCTGGCCGTGCACATCATGGCGCAGGA
This sequence comes from Steroidobacteraceae bacterium, assembly GCA_035639195.1. Classification (GTDB taxonomy): domain Bacteria; phylum Pseudomonadota; class Gammaproteobacteria; order Steroidobacterales; family Steroidobacteraceae; genus 13-2-20CM-66-19. Next base: position 71,994 of record DASQYM010000037.1, on the reverse strand, counting down.
CCACGTCTTCCAGTCTTCGCTCCTCGGCGCCACCAAGATCACCAACAACCTCGAGGCGCGCATCGGTGTGACCGTATTCTTTTAAAGGGACGCAATCATGAGGATTCGAATCGCAGCCATCGTCGCGGCGCTCAGCGTCGCGCTGCCGGCACTCGCCGGCTCCGCCGGCGGACCCGCGCCGGCCTTCACGCTCGCCTCGCGCGCCGGTCAGGACGTGAGCCTGGGACAGTACAGGGGCCAGGTGGTAATGCTCAATTTCTGGGCGAGCTGGTGCGGGCCGTGCCGCCAGGAGATGCCCCTGCTCGAGAGCATCTACAAAAAGTACAACAAGATGGGCTTCACGATGCTCGGGGTGAACGTGGAGCCGGATTCGAACGCCGCCAATGCGTGGCTCAAGGCGACACCGGTGAGCTTCCCGATCCTCTACGATCGCGACAGCAAGGTGAGTAAGCTCTACGACGTCGCCGGCATGCCCTCGACGGTGATCATCGATCGCAGCGGCAAGGTGCGGGTGCTGCACCGGGGCTACAAGCCCGGCGATGAAAACGAATATCTTGATAGCATCCGGAGCCTCATACGCGAGTGAGGAGTGCGAGCGTGGGGCAGCGAACATGAGCAGGATGGAGGGCAAGCTCGCGCGCGCCGTCGCGGCCGCGGCGCTCGCTGCCGCGCTCGCCGGCTGCACGGCGCCGCAACCGTGGGTCAAGCCCTACGAGCGCGAGCACTTCGCCGATCCCATCATGTCCTTCAACCGTGATCCGGTCTCGAGCGTCTATCTCGACCACGTGTTCGAGAGCCGCGAGGGCTCGCGCGGCGCGACCGGCGCGGTCGGCGGCGGATGCGGATGCAACTAGCCCAAGGGCTAGGCGAGGTGCGCGCGGCGCGCCCCGGCGAAGACAGCCTGCTCACGCCGTTCAGGCGGACGCTGCTCGCGCTGTGCGTGATCGCAGCCCCTGCGCTCGGCGGGGTGCTGCCCGAGGATCGCGCCGATGTCATGTGGCACAACTACAACGGTGGCGACATTACCGTCGAAGGCCCTTCGGTGCTCGTGCAGAAGAGGGTCGGCGATAGCTTCTCATTCTCCGCCGGCTACTACGAGGACATGATCTCGAGCGCCTCGATCGATGTGAAGCTCTCGGCGAGCCCATACCACGAGACCCGCAAGCAGGAGAACGTCGGCATCGAGTACCTGCATGGCAAGACCACCTACGCCATGGGCTACATCCACAGTAAGGAGCCCGACTACACCGCGAATACGACCTTCTACTCGATCAGCCAGGACATGTTCGGCGATCTCACCACCGTCACCCTCGGCTACCGCCGTGCCTGGGATCAGATATTCCGTGACATCAAGCAGCCCAACGGGGAGATCGTGAACGACCCGACCTTCCACGAACAGGCCGACCATCGTGGCTACACCCTCTCGATCAGCCAGATCCTGACGCGCAACCTGATCGCCGACTTCAACTACGAGCTACTGACCGACCAGGGGTACCTCGCCAACCCGTACCGCAAGATCCGCTATCTCTCGCCCGGGCAGGGGCAGGGCTTCACGCTCGCTGACCAGGTATACCCGAACACGCGCACGAGCAACGCCGCCTCCATCCAGATGAAATACTACCTGCCGTGGCGTGCCGCGGTGAGCGGGCAGTACCGCTTCTTCCGCGATACCTGGGGCATCGTCGGTAACACCATCGAGGCCGATTACACCCAGCCGTGGAGGCAGTGGGTGTTCGATGGCATGGTGCGCTGGTACACGCAGACGAGTGCCGACTTCTACAGCGACCTGTTCCCGTACGCCAACTACCAGAACTTCATGGCGCGCGACCGCGAGCTCGCATCCTTCACCGACTGGACGATCGGCGCGGGCGCTTCCTATCAGTTCAACGTGCCGGGGGCGCCCTGGATCAACAGGAGCACGGCCAACGTGCGCTTCGAGCACCTGCTGATCGACTACAAGGACTTCCGCAACGCGCTGCTCGCGAGTGAATACGGCGCGGGGAATGAGCCGCTCTACAAACTGAACGCGAACATCTTCCAGGTCTTTGTCTCCATCTGGTTCTGAGCGCGCCGCGCTTGGTGTGCGGCTGAACCTGCCCTGAATATCCCGTGCGGCTCTTGCCAACCCACCCCATTGCAGGTCATCCGCGCAGCGCACGCGCGCGTTAATTGAGCTGCGCGCGTCGCTCGCGAGTGAGTTAAGCTTCGCAGCCAGTCGATATGGCTCATTCCACGCGCTGTCGGCAGGCGCCGACAGTCAACGAATGGAGGGGACGTCTCACCATGCACATACGCACTGCTGTCGTTACCTTGCTGGCTTCTCTCACGCTCACCATGGCCGCTGCCACCGTGCACGCGCAGGCACGGGAAGAAGGCCGCCTGCTCTACGCGGGGCAGATTCTCACCGACATCCGCGGCGAGCGCGACAAGGGCATTCCCGATCGGCTGCTCGAGCGCGCCTATGGAATTGCAGTGTTTCCGGATCTGACCAAGGTGGCTTTCTTCGCGGGCGGGCGTCGCGGACACGGCGCGCTCGTGGTGCGCGACAAGAACGGCCGCTTCACCAACCCGGTGTTCGTGACCATGACCGGCGGCAGCTTCGGCTGGCAGTGGGGCGTGGCGCTCAGCGATATCGTGCTGGTGTTCACCACGCCGAAGGGCATCGAAGGCATCAACGGCGGCAAGGTAACGCTCGGCGCCGATGCCTCCGTCGCCGCAGGCCCGGTGGGCCGGCAGGCATCCGTAGCCACGGATGCGGGCTTCAAGGCGGAGGTCTACTCCTACTCGCGCAGCAAAGGTGTGTTCGCAGGCCTGGCGCTCGATGGCACCGTGATCACCATCGACGATGCTGCGAACGCGGCCTTCTACAAAAAGCCCGGCGTCACGGCCGGTGACATCATCGCCGGCAACGTCACGACCGATGATGACTCGGCACGGCGCTTCCTCGCGGCGGTAGCGAGCAGCACCAGCGCGCTGACACCGCAACGCACGGCGTCGGCCACAGCCGTCCCCGGAAGCCCTTCCGCGAGCGCAGCGCCTGCGGCAGTGACCGGCGTGGCGCCATCCGGCCATACCGCCGCCGCACCCGTGCAGAGCTTCCCGCTCGCCGATCCGCAGCCCGGGCAGGAACCGAAGTAACGCGATTGGCGGATGGTTCCGGCGCGGCCTTGCCGCGCCGGAACTCAGTTGCTGCGTGCAGCCCCCGGGCTGACGCCGGGCGCCGCGGCGCTCGCGGACACCCCCTCTTCGGTATCGGCCTCGGGACTCCCCAGCTGGCGACGGAACGCCTTCGCCAGCAGCGTCAGACTCGTCAACGCCTGCAGTGCCACGGTAGCCACCGACAGATACCAAACTTGCGCCAGCGCGAAATGCGGCTGCCTCGAGAGGAGCACAACGGGCACCACGAAGGTGAGCAGACGCGATGCCGAGCTCAGGAGCGAGGGCCAGGTATTGCCGAGAGCCTGGAATAGCCCCGAGCAGGTGAAGATGAGGCCGGTGGCGACGAAATTCCAGGAGGTGATGCGCAGGTACGGTGCGCCCACCGCCACCACAGCCGGTGCGCGCGTGAAGACGTGGATGAACCACTCGGGGTGCCACTGGCAGATGAGTGTGATGAGGAGCATGAGCACGCTGCTCAGGATCGCCGCCGTGCGGAAGGTCTCGCGCACGCGATCGAACCTCCCCGCGCCGAAGTTCTGCCCGGCGACCGGCGTCGCGCCGAATGCAATGGCCATCACCGGCAGGAATAGCGCCTGCATGACGCGCCCGCCGACCCCGAACCCGGCCTGAGCCGCCGCTTCGAACGGGCGGATCACCAGGTAGATCACCCCGAGTATCACGAACATCATCAGGAACTCGCCCCCGGCGGGCAGCCCGATGTTCAGCATCCGCCCCATGAGGCTCCAGTGCGGGCGCCACTCGCGCGGATGGAGCGCTACGTAGTGCTCGAGCCGCACGAAGTAGATCCACAGGAAGATGACACCGCAGGCGATGGCGATGCTGCTCGCAAGTCCCGCACCCGCGGTTCCTAAGGGATGGTGCGTGCCCCAGCCGCTAATGAGTATCGGTGCCAGCACGGTGTTCAGGATCACGGTCAGCATCTGGACGAGCATGGTCGGCTTCACGATGCCGGTGCCGCGCAGCGCCGAGCCCATCGTTACCAGCGCGAACTGCAGCGCGAGACCCGGGGTGTACCAGTAAAGGTAGGCCGTGCCCGCAGCCGCCGCACCCGCATCGGCGGCTACCCAACGTACGTAGGCCCCGCCGGCGAGAAATCCCCAGAACAGCGTGAGCACGCCGCACACCGCCGCCAGCAGCACCGACTGATTGAAGACCAGGTTGGCTTGCGCCTTGTCCTTACGTCCTGCCGCGTGGGACACGAGCGCGACGGTGCCCACACCGAGCATCTGGGTCAGAGCGAGGATCACGAAGCTCACCGTGCCTGCGCTGCTCACCCCGGCGATGGCCGCATCGCCCAGACGCGAGACGAAATAGAGGTCCACGACCAAGTACAGCGTCTGGAAGAGCATGCCGATGGCGATCGGCGCGGCCATCGCCAGAAGCAGGCGCCCGATCGGGCCCTGTGTGAGATCTTTCATGGGTTCTGCAACGCTCCCTTGCGCCACCTGCGCCAGTCGCGCTCGACCGCCTGCGCCATGCGGCCTGCGGCCTTGCCGAGCCAGCGGCCACTGCGCTCGCGCAGGTCCGCGAGGATACGCCTGCGCTGCCCCGGGCCCGCCAGGTGCACGTTGGCCGACTCCCAGCCCATCATCCACAGCAGCCGGTCTTCGTCCCGGCTGCGCGGGAGACTCGAGAGCTCGATGCGGCTGCAGTCCGGCGCGAGGCGCCGGATCAACCACTCACCGTGCAGACTCAGGCAGGGGTCGGGCACACGCAGTGGCCGATCGATAATCTCGCCATAGTGTGTCGTGCGCGGCCGAGCTCCACGCGCCCACAGCCAGGCCGAGGGTGCAAGCGGCTTCGCTTCGCGTGCGACCATGGCTCCGTGCCAATGCGCGAGCGCCACGAGCCGCAGGCGGCCGAGGCTCCCGAGCCCGGCCTGCCGATGCACCCACCGTACATCGGTCGCGCCCGCCGGCAGTGAGCGCTGCAGCAGTTTCCGAGTACGTGCGGGGATACGCCCCTGCGCTGTGCGCAGCGAGCGCAGGTGTTGCCAGAAAGGGCGCTGATCCCTGAGCCGAGCTACCGCGAGATCCCGCAGCCAGCGATAGCGCTCGGCCAACACGACACTGTCGCCGCCCCTGCGCATCGACTCGGCATAGCCCTCGAGTATTGCTGCGCAGGCGCGGCGCGCAGAAAGCCGCAGGCGCGACTCCTCGATCGCCAGCAGCGCGCTCGTGCCGAGGCGCACCAGGTCCTGAGTGTAGGGTAGCTGCACCGCCTCATCGAAATCGTTGATACCCCAGATGAGACGCCCTTCCGCGTCGCGCCAGGTTCCGAAGTTCTCGATGTGCAGGTCGCCGACCGCCAGTACCTCCGGGGCCTGCATGAGCTCGCGGCACTCTTCGGGCCACAGCTGTGACCAGCGGTAGAACGTCGCACGCAGGAACGAGAAGGGATCCTCGGCCATGAGGCGGTGCTTGCGATCGAGGTCGGCACGCACCACTGGAAGCGTGCGCCCGAGCCAGGTCTCGTAGCCACGGGTCGCCGCGCGCACATCCATGGATCACACCTTAATGGAGTGTGACCGACACGGCCACGTCAGGGCGCCGCGCGCCCGGGAGCGGCTGCGATCAGCTGGCGCCACGCTCCATCGAACATCGGCCACCAGCGGCCTATGTGGTGATACCGGTGGGTAATCCCCGGCAGCCCGATGAAATGCGTCCCTGGGATCGTAGCGGCAAAATTCTGCGCCTCGGGCGCGGGGCACTCCGAGTCATCGAGTCCATGCAACGCGAACCAGGGGCCCGGCAGAGCCGATGCGGCGGGCAGCAGCCGTATGCCCTGGCTGCGTCGCACAGAGCCGGGGGCCGGCGTGGCACACAATGGCTTCACCAGATCAAGGTCCGCACAGAAGGACAGTGTGAGCGCGCCCGCAAAGGTGCCCGGCGCCGACTGCGCCAGCGCGATGTAGGCAAGTGTCGCGCCGGCCGAATGGCCGATCAGCACCGGCCGGGCGCTGGGGAGCGCGTAGCGCTGCTGCAGGTAGTGCGCGAGCTGCTGGAGATCCTCGGCGGGTGAGGCGCAATGCTGCGCGTCGTGTTCGTAGCGCGCAAAGAGATCGCGCACATCGATCCCGGCCACCAGCGTCCCCTCGGAACTCAGACGTGCCGCGATCTCATGAAGCGGTGCGCCCCAGCCGCCATCGCCGGACAGGAGAAGCGCCAGATGCTGCGCGGGGGGGTGTGGAAGATAGATGCGCAGCTCGTGGAAGGCCCCGTACGACAGCTGCTCGGCGGGGCGGTCGTGCTCCAACTGAGTGCACGCGCACAAGAGCGCGGTGGCGAGCGGAATCGCCACCGCGCCCAGTGCCCAGGCCGTCAGAACTTCTGCGCGAACCTCAACGCGATGGTTCGCGGCTGTGTCGGCACGGCATAGTTCGCGACGATGCTGCAGGAACCGCATTGGTTGAAGCGGAAGGTCTGACCGCGCTCGTCGAACACGTTGGTGAGGAACAGATCCAGGTAGTAACCGCCGCGCGCAATGCCGGCCGACAAATCGAGTGTGCCGAAGGCCGGTGCCACCCCGATCTCCTCGCGCTGCGCGGTGCGCAGGTCCGACCATTGGGCGCTTTGATAGACGAAGGCGCCCTGGCCATAAGCCTGCCACCCAGCGAGCGGGAAGTCGTAGCGGGCGATCAGATCGCCCTTGACTTTCGAGGTGCCCGGTAGCTGCTGGCCGTTCGGGGCTTGCGGCGGGTCGGGCGCTGCGGCAGAGGGACAATCGGTAATCGGGCTGCCGTCGGGATTGATCGCTCCGCAATAGTTCTCGGTGAGCTTGGGATCGAGCAGCGTGAGTCCCGCCGCGAGCGAGAAACCGTGTGCCACCGCCCACTGCAGCTCCTGCTCGATGCCGGTGACGCGCGCCGCGCCGGCGTTGGCGATACGCGTCAGGCCGTTGGCGCCGAGGAAGGCGAACTGGAAGTTGTCCCAGTCCTCGCGGAAGATCGCACCGTTGTAGCGCAGATGATTGTCGGCCCAGCTGGTCTTCCAGCCGATCTCGTAGTTCTTCAGGAAATCCGCCTGGTAGGGCGGCAGGTTGCCGACGCGGTTGATCCCGCCAGGCCGGAATCCCTTCGAGTAGGTCGCGTATATCAGGCGATCGGGATCGAACTTGTACGTCAGGGTGTATTTCGGCGTGTTGCCGCTGCCGCTGGTCGACTTGTTGAAGCTCAGACACGGCGCGCCCTGGAACGGATAGGAAAAGTCGCACACCCCTGCCTCGCCGAGTCCGCTGGCCGCGCTCAGGGGATTGTTGAGACCGTAGCCGCGATAACCCTCGAGCGAGTTGTCGTAGTTGAAGTGCCGCAAACCCGCGAGCACCGACAGGTGAGAGTTGATATCCCAGGTCGCCTCGCCGAACGCCGCGTAGTCGCGGTCGACGCGCTGCTGCTTGGTGAGCCACCAGGAATCCGGCCAGCCGGTGACCCAGAGCGAGGTGGCCAGATTGGCGATCTGGTAATCCTGCTCGATGTTGTGCAGCTGGCGCTGGTAGAAGCCGCCGACGATGAAGTGCACGACCCAGTCCCGCGGTGATTGCAGCCGCAGCTCGTTGCTGATCTTCTCGTACCCGTCCCGGCCCGCGATCATCTGCGTCGGGTTGATGTGATTGCCGGCATTGTCGACGATCGGCGCGGTGTAGCTCGGAATGGAAATGTCGTAGGCGAGGGAGTAGTCCGAGTAGTCGGTGTGCGTCAGGTCGTGACGCTTTAGATAGGAGCCGGCGTAGATCACATCGAAGTTACTGATTCTCCCCTCGATGGTGAGCGCGGTGTCGACGAAACGGTCCTCGACGCTGTCGGGCGAGAAGTGCTGCAGCTGCAGATCGCCGACGTTGGTGCTGTTGTAGCCACTCGCGAAGGCCGGAAAGTCGGCGGCATAGGCGTTGAAGCCGTTGGCCTTGGTGGATTGCGCCATGACAAACGGCGTGATCGTCCAGTTATCGCCGAGATCTACCTTGAGCGCGGCCCGTCCGCCGTAGATGGTGGTGTCGTTGAAATTGTTCTTGGCAACGGCGGCGTTGTTGATCGTGACGCCGAACTGCGGAAAGGTCCGCGTGCCGTACACGTTGTCGATGTAGCCGCCGTCGTGCTGATACCAGCCCACCAGGCGCACGGCAGCGCTGCTGGAGAGCGGGACATTGACGAATCCCTGGATCAGTCCGCCCGGATCACCGTGATCGACGTAGTTGCCCTCGACCTGATATTCGGCCTTGAAGCCGGTCGGATCGGGTTTGTTGGTGATGATGCGCAGCGTGCCGGCCTCCGAGCTCGCCCCGTATAGAGTGCCCTGCGGACCCGCGAGCGCTTCGACGCGCGCGATGTCGTACAGATGCACGTCCATCGCGCCCTGTATGGTAGTGATCGGCTGCTCATCGAGGTACGTGCCGACGGTGGGCAGTGGACCGGAGTGGTTCTGACCGGAATCGCTCGAGATGCCGCGCATGATCACATTGCCGAAGCCCGGGCCGTTCGCACCGCCGCCTGAGCCGCTCTTCTGGGTCGTCACGCTCGGCAGAAACTTGATGTAGTCGTCCTGATTCTGAATGTTGAGATTTTCCAGCTGCTCGGTGCCGATCGCGACCACGCTCAGCGGCACGTTTTGCAGACTCTCGGTGCGCTTGGTCGCGGTCACCACCACTTCTTCCAGGGCGCCGCTCGAGGTCTGATCCTGCGCAAAGACAGGGTGGATCGCTGCGGCGATCGCCGAGGCGATCGGCATCATCTTCACTGCGGTCCGTAGCGGCTTCGAACGGAAACGTCTTAGTTTTCGCAAGCGACTGCGTGTCATCCCCTCTCCCCTAAGCGTTGCTCGAATGCAACAACTGTAAGTCTTACCGTGCGAGTGTAATCGTTGCCGAGGAATTTCAGAACTGTGGCACCTCGGGATATAAGGTGAGCACAGGTCCAAGCGCGGTCTTCAACGGTTCGAGCCAGGTCTCGAAATGGCGCCACTGTTCAAGCGCGTCGCGGAAAATGGGCTGACGGACCTGCTCTGAACTGGCCGTGCGCACGGCGCGCTCGTTCTCGTAAAAGCGCAGGCACGCCTGCTCGAACGGCAGCCCGCAGTAATCGAGCAGGCGGCGCACTTCTTCCTCGGTGTCCTCGATCAGACGCTCGTAGAAGACACGATGCACCCGGCCCGGCAAGACGTTGTCGAAATGCGACATCAGGGAAACGTAGTCCCGATAGTAGCAGCCGAGGTCCCGAAGGTCGTAGGCAAAGTGCTGCCCACGGGCGAAGTGCTGTTTGAACACCGAGAAACAGCACGCGAGCGGGTGACGGCGCGCGTCGATGATTCTGGCGTTCGGCAGGATGAGATGGATGAGCCCGAGGTAGGCAAAGTTGTTCGGCATCTTGTCGATGAAGTATGGCCGCTGCGTCTTGCGCTGGACGTGCGTCTGGGTGATGTAGCGCTCCCCGAGCGCACGGCAGTCGGCGGCGCTCAACTCGGCGAGCAGCGCGGGATAAGGCGCTGGGCCGCCGCGCTCCTTCGCAAGCCCACGCGCCATGGAGATCATGTCCGGCAGCTCCATCGTGCCTTCGACGGCGGAGTGACTGGAAAGGATCTGCTCGAGCAACGTCGAGCCCGCGCGCGGCATGCCGACGATGAAGATCGGATCGCGGGCGGGCGCGCCGTAGCCGCGGCGCGCGGCGAAGAATTCCGCCGTCAGCAGCCGTCTTGAGCGCTCCAGCCGTGCCGTCGTACGTTGCGCATCGTAGGCTGAGCTCCCGCGGCGCAGGCGATTGGCCTCGATGTAATAATCAAACGACTCCGCATAACTCGCTGCGTCCTCGCACGCCTTGCCGAGCGCGAAGTGAAGTTGCGCGCGGTCGTCCGCCGCGAGCTTCGCGCCAGCGAGCAGCGCGCGCATCGCCTCGACCTCCGCCGGCGTGAAACGGAACGTCTTCAGATTCGCGAGGCTCCAGTACGCTGCGCCGCTCCCCGGTGCGAGCGCGATGCAGCGGCGGTAAGCAGCAATCCCCTGCTGCTGATGCCCCGCGGTCTTCAGCGCATGGCCGTAGTTGAGCCACACCTTCTCCTGCTGCGGGTACTCGGCGAGGATGCCGGCGTAGAGCTCGATCGATTCTTGGTAACGCCCGAGCCCACCGAGGATCGCCGCCTTGAGGTTACGCGCGACCGGATCGCGGGGGTCGTTCGCGAGCAACCGCTCGACCTCCTCGAGAGCTGCGACGTCCTTGTACTGGCGGTGCAGCACCGTGGCGAGATTGCGCCGCGCGGCGGCAAACCCGGGCGCGAGCTCCAAACAGCGTACGAGCAGCTTCTCGGAGTCCTCATAGCGCTCGAGCCGCGCCGCGACTTCGGCGAACATGCGAATCGCGGCGACGTCTGCCGGGCGCTGCTGCAGGTGCTCGCGCAGCAGCACCTCGGCGTGCGGGATACGGTTCTCGCACAGCGCCGCCGCCGCCTCGATGAGGCGTGGATCCTTCGTAGAGCACTTGATGTGCCGCGCATAGGCATCGTCGGCACCCGCGCTATCGCCGGCGGCAGTGAGGTGGCCCGCCAGCGCCAGCCACGCCTCGGCGAGATCGGGTTTGAGCGCCACGGCCTGGCGCAGCGCCGCGATGGCCGCCTCGCCCTGTCCCACGGCCCCGAGCGCAGCGCCGTACTCGTAGTGCGCTGCCGCCCAGGCCGGTTGGGCGGCGCTGAGCGGCCCGAGAACCTGCACCGCGGCCGCAGGATCGCCGCACGCGCGCCGCGCGGCGCCGAGGAACAGCAGCGCGAGCGGATGCCCCGGAGCCACCTTGAGGATCTCGGACGCCTGCTCTGCGGCGAGAGCCGGTTGAGTGGCCAGCAGCCGGGCAGCATGTTTCACGGCAACATCAAGGGAGCCGACCGGATCCGAGCCGCTCGTCAACGTGTTCCTCCATTCGTCGGGCGCATGATGAGCTTCCGGATCCCGCCTGACAAACCTGCTTTCAGCGAGTCTGAACGGCTGGAGCGATCAGCCGCGTCTTAAGAGGTATAGGCAAGGAACATCCGATCCGCTTCAATACTCGCTCTGGTGAACGACTCCACCTCCACGCCCGGCAAGGTCAGTGCCGCCGGCGGTACTGCTCTCGGCATCCTCGCCGCCATCAGCTTCTGTCACCTGCTGAACGACATGATGCAGTCGCTGCTGCCGGCGCTGTATCCGATGCTCAAAACCTCCTACCGACTCTCCTTCGCATACATCGGCCTGCTCACCTTCACCTTTCAATTCACCGCTTCGTTGCTGCAGCCGTTGGTCGGGGCTTTCGCGGACCGGACTCCGCGTCCTTACTCGCTCGCGATCGGCATGGGCTTCACTCTCATCGGCCTGGTGCTGCTCGCATTTGCCGGCAGCTACGCGCTGCTGCTGGTGGCCGCGGCGCTCATCGGCACCGGCTCGTCGGTGTTCCACCCGGAGTCCTCGCGCGTGGCACGCATGGCCTCCGGCGGCAAACACGGGCTGGCGCAATCGGTGTTTCAGGTAGGCGGCAACCTTGGCTCCTCGGCAGGTCCGCTGCTCGCGGCCTTCATCGTGTTGCCGCACGGCCAATCGAGTGTCGCCTGGTTCTCGGGCGCGGCGCTCCTCGGTATCTTCCTGCTGGTGAACGTCGGGCACTGGTACAAGGCGCACGGCGTCTCGCGGCTCGCGAGTGCCGGCAACGGACCGCGGGCGGCGCCGCGGCACCATGTGGCGGCGGCTCTCGTCGTCCTGCTGCTGCTGGTGTTCTCGAAGTACGTGTATCTCGCCAGCATCACCAGCTACTACACCTTCTATCTCATCGAGCATTTCCACCTGTCGGTGCGCAGCTCGCAGCTGCACCTTTTCGTGTTCCTGGCGTCCGCCGCGGCCGGCGGGATGATCGGCGGTCCGCTCGGTGACCGGGTCGGCAGCAAGTACATCATCTGGGCGTCCATCCTCGGCGTCCTGCCCTTCACGCTGCTGCTGCCGCATGCGAATCTCTTCTGGACCGGCGTGCTCACGGTACCGATCGGACTGATTCTCGCCTCGGCCTTTCCGGCAATCGTGGTCTATGCGCAGGACCTTCTGCCCGGGCGCACCGGCACGGTCGCGGGACTGTTCTTCGGCCTGGCGTTCGGCATGGGCAGCGTCGGCGCGGCCGTACTCGGCAAGCTCGCCGACCACGTCGGGATCGATATGATCTATGCGATCTGCGCCTTCCTGCCGCTGATCGGCCTGCTCGCCGCCTTCCTGCCGGACCTGAACAAGGGCCGCGCTGCTGTGCAGGCGGCATGAGATGCTGAAACTCCTGCCGCAGTCCCTGCTCGATGAGCTCGCGGCCAAAGCCGCCGCGAGTCCGCGCTTACGCGCTCACCACAACATTCACCTGAGTCACGACGATCTGGTGCAGCGCTTTATCGTCGTCGCGGAGGGCGACTCCTACTTCCGGCCGCACCGTCATGCCACGCGCGCAGAGCTGGCGCTGCTGCTGCGCGGTCGTGTCGATGTGCTGCTCTTCGATGAGCGTGGCCGGGTACTCGCACGGCATGTCGTCGGTGCGCATGCCGGCAACCTTGCCTACGAGACCTCACAGGGCGTGTGGCACACGCTCGTACCCGCGGCATCCGGGTGCGCATTTCTCGAAATAAAGCAAGGACCGTACGACCCGGCGACCGCCGTGCAGTTTGCCGCGTGGGCGCCGGCCGAGGGCGCTGCGGCGGTGCCTGCATTCCGCAGCTGGCTGCGCGGGGCGCAGCCGGGCGACCTGCCGCCGCACTGATGGGCGGCAGGCGGTGCTCAGGACGGCGGCCGCAGGTACTTGCCGAGCTCGCCCCCACTCACCAGATTCTCGACATAACCGAAGGTGCCACGCTCGCGCACCTCCTGTGCGGCCGCGAGCAGCCCCGTGATGGCAGCGCGGTAGAGGGAGGTCGAGAGGCTGATGCGGCGCACGCCGGCGGCGGCGAGGTCTGCCACCGTGAAGGACTTGCCGCGCATGCCGACCATGAAGTTCACCGGCTTCCTCAGCGCACTGCACACGCTGCGCACCGCTGCGAGATCGGGCAGGCCCGGCGCAAACAACACATCCGCACCGGCATGCTCGAAGGCCTGCAGACGCCGCACGGTGTCATCGAGATCGGGCCGCCCATGGAGAAAATTCTCGGCACGCGCCGTCAGCACGAAGTGAAATCGCTGAGCGTGCGCCTCCTGCGCCGCGGCGGCCACGCGCTCGACCGCATGCGCGAACTGGTAGATGGGAGCGCCTGCATCGCCGCTCGCATCCTCGATCGAGCCGCCGACCAGTCCCGCTGCCGCGGCGAGTCGGATGGTCTCGGCGACCGTCTCGGGCGCGTGGCCGAAGCCATTTTCCAGGTCCGCAGCCACCGGGCAGTCGCTCAGCGAGACGATCAGCTGCGCGTGCACCAGCGCCTCCTCGCGCGTCACCTCTCCATCTAGCTTGCCGAGCGTTGCGGCGCAGGCCGCACTCGAGGTGGCGAGCGCCTCGAAGCCGAGCCCTCTCATGATCGCGGCCGAGGCGCCATCCCAAACATTGGGTATGACGAACACACCGGACTCGTGCAGCGTGCGAAAGCGCGCAGCCTGCTCGTGTTGCTGGTCCATGGTCGGCGCTCCCCGGCGGCTTCGGCCGCCCGCGTCCAGGGCGGGTGAGTGTGGCACAATCGCTGCGCCAGAGCTCAATTCCATGGCATCGTGTTTCATCCGCGTGCGGCGGTTTGCGAAGGGCGCAGGTTGACAGGTGTTTTCGCAAATAGTTCACCATCTGGTGAGCTGTTCTCAAAACGTCTCTTGACTGCGAGCCCCTTCACCGCCCTCATTCTGGTGTGGCAGTGCGCCGCGGCAAGCCAGCCGCTGCCATCCGCGCCGCCTGCCGCTTGCGTGACGAGCGCCGCTGCGCAGCCGGCAGTCACACGCCTGCGCAGCGCCATGGTGCAGGGACGCTTCATCGCTTACCAGCCCACTTCGTTGAAGGTGATCGACGGGCGCGTCACCGATGCCGATGCGGCCAGCATCCGCGCAGACCTCGAGCAGTTGCGCGAGCACTTCGATGCGCTCATCACCTATGACGCCATTCACGGTACTCAGGTGATCCCCGCAATCGCAGCGGAGCTGAAGTTTCGTGCGCTCATCATCGGAGTGTGGGATCCGCGCGAGCCAGAACAACTCGCTGCGGCCCTCGACGCCACGCGGCGCTTTCCCCAGCTCATCGTCGGCATTTCCCTCGGCAACGAGATGATCTTCTCGCACCGTATCGCGCCATCCGCCTTGCTCGCTCTCATCGCCCGGGTACGCACGCAGGCGCCTGCGATGTCGCTCTCCACCACCGAGCCGTTTCATGTCTACGACGATCCGGCCGCCGCGGCGATACTCGCCCGGCTCGACTTCGTGCTGCTCAACGTGCACCCCATTTTTCAACCCTGGTTCCACGACGCTCCGGAGAGCACCGCCGCACAGTTCGTCATCAACGTGCTCGCGAAGCTCGCCCCGCTCGCCTGCGGTCCGATGCTGGTGAAGGAGACCGGCGTGCCGACCGCACCGGCGAGCGAGGGGTTCAGTGCAGCGCGTCAGGCGGCTTTCTACCGCCAGCTGCGCCGCAGCCTGCCACCGACATCCTCACAGGCCTTCGCCTACTTCGCCGCCTACGATGCGCCCTGGCGGGAATATGACGCGACCGGTGTGCCCGGAGCCGCGGTACATCCCGAGGAGGCGCATTGGGGACTGTATGACGCTGCACGCCGACCCAAGGCCGCGGCGCTCGAGCTGCCTGCGCTCGCGCGCTGATTCACGGCGTCAGTTTCAGCGCGAGTTCGATCTTCACCGTATCACCCGACTGCGGCTTCGGTGCTGCGGCGTTCACGAGGAACAGCCGCGATGGATCGATCTGGCCGTTCGAGACCAGAGTGCCCTGGATGGCCTGAGCACGCGCTTGCGCGAGCGCCTCGAGATCGCCGTCCGGCACCTGCACGTGCTCGAGGAGTGCAGCCTCGAGCTCGGAGATTGCCGCATCGTAGGGCGGTGTCTCCTTGCGCTTCGCCTGCTGCACGGCCGCAGCGCTCGGTGGCAACGGCTTATCCTTGCCGAGCTGCGCCTGGTATTCAGCGAGCAGCAGTTTGAAGTGCTTCTCCGGGTCGGCGAGCGCCATCTCACCGGCGGTGTCAGGATGCCTGCGGCCCTCGCGCGTCCCCGCGGCGCGCGCGAGCAGCGCACTGCGCAACCGCGCCGCGGCGAGCGCCGGACGGTCGATGGTGTCCGAGGACACCATGGGCACATCGAGCTTCAGTTGCGGCCGCTCCTGCAACGCTTTGGCGAGCGAGCCGAGCTGATCCTGCGCTGGCTTCTCGAGCTCGGCGCTGCCCCCCGCGAACTCGATGACGTTCAGGTGCTCGTTGCCGCCGCCGAACATGTGTCCGAGCAGCGCAAACGGCGCGGTCGCCACCTTGGTGAGGACGTTGACGAACGCCTTCCAGATGATCGGTCCGATGCGGAACTGCGGGTCATCGAGCGAGCCGCTCATCGGCAGGTCGAGGTCGATGACACCGTTGCGGTCCTTGAGCAACGCCACCGCGATCTTCAGCGGCACGTGCACGGCATCGGGGCTCTCGACCCGCTCGCCCAGCTCGAGCTGGTCGACTACGAAGTGCTGCGAGGCGGCGAGCTTGCGCTGCTCGATCTTGTAGTGCACCTCTACCGACAGCTTGCCCTTGTCGATCTTGTAGCCGACGAAGTGACCGGAGTACGGGTTGACCACGGTGAGGTCGACGTCCTTGAAGCCCATGGTGAGGTCGGTGAACAGCGCGGCGGACAGCACATTGACCTCGCCGGCGACTTTCCACGGCGCATAGCGATCGACCTTCCCCTCGAGCTGCACCTTGGCGCGGGATTGCGGATCGGAGTTGAGCCCGGTGATGTTGCCGCCGAGGCTCTGTATGCCGATCGCGAAGCTCGGCTTGATCCACAGATCCGCGTAATTGGCCGAGCCGTTGGCGAGGGTCACCGTGCCGATCGACACCGGGAAGGGCGTCACCGGACCTGCCGGGGCGGGGGCGGTCTGCGCGGCGCTCTTGCGCTTGCTCCTCGAGGCGCGCTCGGCGCGCGCCGCAGGTTCGGCTGCCTCAGCTGCCGGTTGGCCCGCCGTCGTGTCGGCGGACGGCTCCGGCTGTTTCACCCGTGGGGCGCCCGCTGGAGTGAGCACCTCCTTGATGTTGGTACTGCGGTCGGGCGCAATGACCATGCGCACGTAGGGCTCGAGTGCCGTCACCGCGCCGATGCGCAGGCTGGCCGGCGCCGAGCGGTAACGGATGTCGGCGATCCGCAGGTCACGCCATTTGACGAAGTCGAGCTTCAGCGCATTGTCGATCGTGCGCAGCTCATGAATCCCGGTCTTGCCGCCTACCACGAGCGTACCGTCCGCCGTGCGCTCGATATCCAGTTTCGCGCCAAGTGTGCCGTTGAGCAGCGTCATCGAGGTGTAGTGGGTGAGATAGGGCTGCAGCAGGGTGAGCGCGAGATCATCGACCTCAATGTGCGCGCTCACCGCCGTGGTCCGTGGCGTGACCTTCGCCTGGCCATGGATCTTGCCGCCGGGATCTACGCCCGTATCGAGCGCGACGTCGAGCGTATTCTCGGGCGAGGTGTTGAATCCGGTGACGTGCACGTTCAGGGGCGCGAGCGTCAACGCAGCGGCCGGGCTCAGCGCGCGATCCTCGGCCGAGACTCGGAAGCCTTCGACCACGAGGTCCGGTGCCGACAGCTTCCACGTGGATGGCCGTGCCTCGCCATCGCTCGAGGCCGCCGCGGGGGATGGCGCGGTTGCCGTGGCGGCTGCGGTGCTCTGTGCGGCCGCCTCACCTGGCGGAGCGAACAACTCGAGCAGATTCAGGCGACGCTCCTCATTCAGCCACGCTTTGATATCGCCGCCCGATAACGCCACCTTCGCGATGCTCACCGATTGCTTCATCAGATCGACCCGTATCTCCTCGACGGCGATGCGCGCCACATCGATGTAGTCCGGCTGCGTTGCGTGCGGTCGCACACCGAGTCCGTCGACCGTGGTGTTGTGCACGGCGAGGCTGAGTGCGCGCGGGCCCGCGGCGCCGCCGAAATCGTAATCACCCTTCAGCCCGATGGTGCCGGAAGCGATCTCGAACGGCAGACTGCTGCGCAGGTAATTCCAGACAGTTCGCGCCTTCAGGTTCGCGACCTCGAACACTCCGCGCGAGGCAAGCGGTGCGAAGTGCACCGTTCCATTCCAGATGAAGCGCTCGCCTTCGGGCGAGGCGGCCTCGAGCGCATAGCCATTACCGGTGGTCGCGCGGGTACTGAAGTCGCGCAGCTCGAACACGATCGGCTTGAGCTCGGCGCGAAACGGCGTCGGCCGGGTACGGTCCTCGAACACCGCCGCGCCATCGAGCACCGCCAGGCGTTTGACGAACACCCGCGGAGGCGGCGAGGGCTTCGGTGCGGGCGGCGCCGGGGGAAAACCCTTGCCGAGATCGGCAAAGTTCAGCTCGCCATCGGGGCGAATGACCGCGCGCACGTACGGCCGCTCGAGCAGGATGTCGCCGAAGCTCGCACCGAGCCGCCACAGCGAGGCGAGCTGCAGCGTGACATGCAGGTGCTCGAGCGACAGCAGCGTCTGGCCATCGGCGTCCGGAAGCAGCAGAAGCCGCATATCGAGGGCCAGGGTAAAAGGATTGAAGCGCACCTCGCCGATGGTGAGGGTGCGGTGGTAGTGCGTACGCACGAAATCCACCGCGCTCTTGCGGATGAAATACGGCAGCGCTAGCAAGCCGGCGGCCGCGTAGGCGCCGACCAGCACCAGGACGCTGGCGATCCCGATGAGGTAGCGTCGATAGCGCCGCTCCATGCGTCCCGCTCCGTTTGTTGTTCTGCGGGTATCCTAGAACATCGGCGCCAATGCCACCAATGCTGCGGCCGAAGCAGTGCACAAAACACGCGCGGCGCTCGAATGAGCGCCGCGCGCGGGTTTCTCAGCACGCGCAGGAGCGTGCCAACAGCAGACTAATCGTCGTGATGATGACCTCGGTCGTGATCGTCACGGTCATCGCCGTGGTGTCCGTGATCGTAGTGCTCGGGGCGGTAGCCCGGCTCGTATTCGGCGGACTTCACGAAATACACCGGCCGCTCGCACGCATGGTACTCATGGCAGTGCTTGCGCCAATTCTTCGCGTGTCCCGGCGGCACGTGCAGATAGATCGGCTCGACCGGCGCGGCGCCAACCACGACGGGCGAAGGCTGCGCAATCATCGGCTGCGCGTACACCACTGGCGGCGGTGGGGCATTGCCGATCGCGACCTGACCGTAGACTCCCGGCATCACCGGGCCACTGATGGTGGCGTTGAAGCTGACATTCTGGGCCTGTGCCAGCGGCACGACCGCCGCGACCAGTACCGGCAGCACGAACAAACGCATCACGCTCATAAAAACACTCCCTTTCGATTCACGTTGCGCCACACACCGGTTGGAATATGCCAACCTGCACGCCTCTATGACACACACCTGCGCCTTAACGCACCGTGAATGTGACGCAGTTCGCACTCTCGGGCCGCGGCGCGGCGCAACTGCGCATGTTGGCGACGGCGCGCAAACCGCGGGCCGCTGCAGGTGCAACATGTGGCGCGCGCTAGATCGGCTCGATCAGACGCTCGTCATTCGGCAGCTGCGCCTTGTTCACACGAGAGCTCACCTTCCAGGCGCGCATCGACGCATCCGGATATGGGCGCAGCAGGGCGCGCGCCTGCTGCGGCGGGCCGCTCAGCCAGCTGTCGTAGCCGGACTCCGCTAGGATCGCAGGCATGCGCTGCTTCTCGTTATGTACGCTCATGAGCAGCGCGTTGGCAGGTATGGTGATCAGCGTGCACGAGCTGAGGTACGAGCCGTCCGCACGGGGCGAGCGCTCCCACAGTCCGGCGACACCAAACACCTCGCGCTCAGCGAGCTGCACGAAGAACTGAGCGCGCGAACCATCCTCGTTGACGTGCGGCTCGTAGAAGCCACCCATCACGAAAATGCAACGCTGCCCGCG
Organism: Steroidobacteraceae bacterium; assembly: GCA_035639195.1. Taxonomy (GTDB): domain Bacteria; phylum Pseudomonadota; class Gammaproteobacteria; order Steroidobacterales; family Steroidobacteraceae; genus 13-2-20CM-66-19. The sequence continues at coordinate 52,799 of DASQYM010000037.1, read as the reverse complement.
GCGCCAGGCATCGCGATAGCTCGGAGCGCTGTCGAGGCGCTCGACCGTGGCATTGATGGTGGAAGCCTTGAGGGGCACTCCGCGGGCCCACCACGGCACGAGACCCCAGCGCATCTGCGTCGCCTCGCGCTCCCCCTCGCGCTGCACCACGACCGGAACCTGCTCGGTCGGCAGCACCCGATAGCTCACTGGATACTCCCAGTGCCCGCGCCGGATTCCCATGGCGCGCTCGGCCTTGGCAGCCTGAGCGAGGATGTACTTCCCACACATGCAGTAGTTCTCAAACAGTGTGACGCCTGGCCCGGCACTGGGTGGACGGAACTTGCCGGCACTGTTCACACTCGCCGAATGCTGCCATGGAATTCAATCGAAAGGCTGCGCGATCATTTCGGCGACTACGTGGTCATGGTCACCTGTCGCAGCTGCCGGCACTCGCGCGAGCTCACACCGGCGTTCCTGGCACGCCACTGCCGGCGCGGCTGGGACGAGCCGCTAGCCAACATCATCGCCCGCTTCCGCTGCCACTGCGGCAGGAAATTCGTGGATGTACAGATTGGTTTCAACCGCAAACCGCGCGGCTGGGTGAAGAATCCTTCGTGAGGGTGCTGCGCGCGGTCCAGGGCAGCGGCAGCGAGTGCCGGAGTGCGGCGCCAGCGAGCTACCTCGCCCGCGCCGCCTCCCGATCGGACTGGACTAACTTCCCGCCGGCGGCATCGATCGCATCGCTGTTTCCGCGCGGCGTTTCAACTCTTCCGGCGGCACATCTTCCACGTGTGTCGCGATCGTCCAGACGTGGCCAAAGGGGTCCTCGAGCGTGCCGGAGCGATCGCCATAGAATTGGTTGGTCACTGGACGCAGCGCCCGGGCGCCCGCCTTGACGGCGCGCTCGAACACCGTATCGACGTCCTCGAGGTAAAGCAGAATGCTGACGCTCGAGCCTCCGAGCGCACGGGGTCCGCGATACCCCATGCCGGGGTGCTCATCGGCCAGCATGATCACCGAGTCGCCGATGCGGATTTCTGCGTGCCCCACCCTTCCCTGCGGGTCGGCCATGCGCAGCATCTCGGTCGCGCCGAAGGCGCGCTTGTAGAACTCGATCGCATCCGCCGCACCCTGCACGATGAGATACGGGGTGGCCGTGCGGTAGCCCTCCGGAATCGCTTGCGTCGCCATGCTGTGACTCCTTGCTAGCGGTGCTGCCAGCTTACTCCGCAGATCGAGGCAAGTTAATGCGGCGATACCGCAGTTGATAGAGCAGAGCGAGCGCGGCCAGAAAGGGCAGGCCGAAGACGAGCATCAGGCGAAAAGCCGGCGTGAAGGCGGTAGTGATGAGTACCGCGGCCATGAGCGCGGCGCCAAGCAGCGTGGTGCCCGGGTACCCCGGCATCCGCAGGCGCAGCGGCACGCCACTGCGCACGCGTGCGCGGCGAAAAGCGTAGTGGGTCACGAAGATCATCATCCAGGTGAACATCGCGCCGAACGAGGAGATCGAGATCATCAGGATGAAGGCGGACTTCGGTGCCAACACACTCACCACCGTGGCCAGCGCTATCCCGAGACTCGACAGCAGCAGCGCCTGCACCGGCACGCCACGGTGGTTCAGCCGGCCGAAGCGGCGCGGCGCGTACCCGGCGCGTGACAGGCTGAACATCATGCGTGTGGTGATGTACAGCTGACTGTTCATGGCGGAGAGCGCTGCGATGAGGATGACGAAGTTGAATATCGCGGCGGCCGCCGGCACGCGCAGCGCGCGCATCACCTTGACGAACGGGCTTTCATCCACACCGGCAGCGGTCCAGGGCACGACCGCGAGCACCAGTGCGAGCGTGAGCAGGTAGAAGAAGATGAGCCGCAGGACGGTGGCGCGAAACGCGCGCGCCACCGCGATCTCTGGCTGCGCCGCTTCACCCGCTGCCACCGCGATCATCTCGATACTGAGATAACTGAAGATGGCGACGATGAGCGCGGTCCAGGCGCCCCACAGTCCGTGCGGCAGGAAACCGCCGTACGCGGTGTAGTTATGGAACCCCGGGGAGGACAGCGAAGCGGTGCCCGTTGCCGCGGTGACCTTCTCTGGAGCACCGAAGACGATGTAGGAGGCGAGCAGTATGAAAAGCACGATCGCTGTTATCTTGATGGCAGAGAACCAATACTCGATCGCGCCGAATACGTTGACGCTGCGCGCATTCACGAGCACCAGCAGCGCCGAGAATCCCACGATCCACGGCCACCCCGGTGAATTCGGGAACCAGTAGTGCATGTAAAGGGCGATCGCCGTAACTTCGGTGCCCACTGCGAGAACGATGCTGCTCCAGTAGGCGTAGCGCACGAGAAATCCCGCGAGCGGCCCGAGGTAATGCTCGGCGTACGCTCCGAATGAGCCCGAAGTGGGATGCGCGACGGTCATCTCGGCGAGGCAGCCCATCAGCAGCAGCGCGATCACCGCACCGATCAGATAACTCAGCAGTACCGCGGGGCCCGCCAGGCCGATCGCGAAGCCGCTGCCGAGGAATAATCCGGTACCGATCGCGCCGCCGATGGCAATCATGCTCATGCGCCTGGAGGTCAGACTCCGGCGCAAGCCGCGCTCGCGCTCGATGATGTGGTCAAAGCTCGCGCCGCTACGCATGTGCATGCTCCGGACCGCCGCCGTTGTGGAGGATTCGAGCGCCGTCATGCGGCGCGATCCCGCTGCGGCGGTAGGGTAAGGCTGCGCCGATGTCCGTGCTAGGCTGGCGGTTCAGCTGTTCTGCGGGAGGGTGACCGTGCTCGGCTACTTTCGGCTGCTCACACCTGCGCAGCTGCATGCGTATCTGGCGGCGCTCGGCGGCTGGGCGCTCGACGCTCTCGACTTCTTCATCTTCGTCTTCTGCCTCAAGGCGATGAGCGGCGAGTTTCACACCGATGTGAAAGCGGTCAGTGAGGGAATCTTTCTTACCCTCGCCTGCCGGCCGCTCGGAGCACTCGCCTTTGGTTGGCTGGCGGAGAAGTACGGCCGGCGACCGGTCCTGATGCTCAACGTGGTCAGTTACTCGCTGGTGCAGCTCGCTACCGCTTTCGCTCCGAACCTCGCGACCTTGCTGGCGCTGCGCGCGCTCTTCGGCTTCGCCATGGGCGGCGAGTGGGGTGTGGGCGCAGCGCTGGCACTCGAGACGCTGCCGGCCCGGGGGCGCGGCTTTTTCTCCGGGTTGCTGCAGGAGGGCTACGTCATCGGCTACCTGCTCGCCTCGGTGGTGTTCTGGACGGTCTTCGATCGAGTCGGTTGGCGCGGTCTGTTCATCATCAGCTCGGCATCGGCACTGCTCGTGCTGTACATACGCTTCGGTGTGCACGAATCGCCCGCCTGGCTCGCAGGCGGTGCACCGCAGCGTCCCTCCGGCGCACTGCTGTGGAGCGCGGTGCGTGACTACTTCCCGACGCTCGCGTACCTCGTGGTGCTGATGGCGTGCTTCAATGCCTACTCGCATGGCTCGCAGGACATGTATCCGACCTTCCTGCAGGTGCAACACGGCTTTTCCGCCGCGACCACGGGCAAAGTCGCGATCGTCATGAACCTGGGCGCACTCCTCGGCGGGATCTGCTTCGGCACCCTGTCCGAGCGGCTCGGCCGGCGCCGGGCCATCGCGCTCGCAGCGCTGCTGTCACTGCCGATGATTCCGCTCTGGGCCTACTCGCACACCGCCGTAATGCTCGCGCTGGGCGCATTTCTCATGCAGTTCATGGTGCAGGGTGCGTGGGGAATCGTGCCCGCGCATCTCAATGAGCTCTCTCCCCCATCGGTGCGCGCGGTGCTGCCGGGTTTCGCCTATCAACTCGGTAACCTCGTCATGGCGAAGATGGCGCCGTTTCAGTCCGGCCTCGCGGAAGCTCGTGGCGGCGACTATGCCTATATCCTTGCCTGGACCATGGTGGTGGTCGCGGCGGCGCTGATCATCGTCACGATGTTGGGGCCCGAGCGGCGTTCCGTAGAGCTGCGGGTCGCCGGCTGAATGCTACGATCGCTGCGTGCGAATCCCCTCGCTCGTGTTGGCCATCGCGCTCGCCGCTGCCGCGCAGTGCCGCGGTGCCGCAGCGGAGCCAGCCGACCCTTATGAACAGCTGGCCGCACTCGCTGGCGAGTGGGAAGCGAACCTGCCCGGCTTCGGCAAGCTGACTAATTCGATCCGCCTGGTGTCGAACGGTACGGCGATCGAGGAGACCATCGGTACGCCAGCCGACAACGAGACCTCCCTCTATACCCATGCAGGCGCAGGCCTGCTCCTCACGCATTTCTGCGCCCTGACGCCTGCCGGTCACATAGCGCGGCTCGCTTTGCAGCCGCGGCAAGGCACTCAGCCTCTCGAGTTCGTCTTCGTCGGAGCGAGCAACCTTCCCGGCCCGAATGCCCCGCACATGCGCCGGGTAGTCATCTCTTCTTTACTCCGACCGCGATCATTTCAGCGAGCAGTGGACCAAGAGCGAGAACGGCAGGGACACGGTGTTCGACCTGCACTTCATGCGCCGCTAGCGGCGTAGCTCAACGCCTCACGCCACCGGCAGCGGATGCGTTGCACTCATGACCCGGCGCTGCGCCGCCCGGTCAATAGTGATAGGAGGGGAACCTCCATACGAACATCAGGCCGATGGCGCCGAAACCCGGCGTGCCGTTGGCGTTGTTCAGGTCGATCCAGGTATATCGATAGTCGACATTGATCGTGAACGAACGCGTGAAGTTGATCTGTACACCGGCGCCCGCCTGGTAGGCGAAGCTGCTCGAGCCGTGAGTCGGCTGGTAACCACTGCAGACGTAGCCCCACCACGGATCCCACCAGCAGCCTGTTTGCGGTGGTCCCGAAGCAATGTTGGTGTTGACCCAGTTCCATCCCAGTCCGACCGCCGCGTACGGCTTCAGCGCGCTCTGCAGCGGCAGCAGGTAGGTGGCATCGAACATCAGCGTGCTGAAGTCGACGTGTCCATTCTCGATATGACTCGTGGCGAGGTTGCCCTGCACGGTGCCGTTGAAGTCCGATTGGGCCCAGCCGAAGTTCATGCCGACGATCAGCTGGTCGGTCACGTAGTAGCCGGTGCCGAGCCTGATCCCCGTGGTGCTGTCGATGTCAGCATTGCTGCCGCCCTTGAAGTCGACGTTTTTCGACTCCAGGAAAACCGGGCCGATGCGGAATTCCCAGTCTCCCATGGACCCGCTGTTGTCGCCGTGGCCCATCATCTGCGCGACCGCCCCTTGCGAAGCGGCGAGGACGGTCGCTGAAAGCAATACCAGGAGATGACGCTTCATATGCACTCCACTCACGGCTCAGGGTCTCTGCCGCGCTACTTCACATGGCTTTGCGCTGCACAGCAATGCGACTTTGGGGCCATAGCGAGCCAGGGGACGCTTGCGTGTGTTGCGTCGCGGCAACGGGTGAGTGGCGCAAATGCTCGTGAAGTGACCCTGCCGTCCCCCTCCGCCTCACCCAGAGGAAAGACGACAAGGACTGAGCCGCCCGCCGGATCACAGGCCGAGATCGCTGAGTCCTGCATGGTCATCGGGCCGGCGGCCGAGCGGCCAGTGGAATTTTCGCTCCGCCGCTCGAATCGGCAGATCGTTGATGCTGGCGAAACGACGCTGCATCAGGCCTGCTGCGTTGAATTCCCAGTTCTCGTTCCCGTAGCTGCGGAACCAGCTGCCCGAATCGTCGTGCCACTCGTAGGCGAAGCGCACCGCAATGCGATTGCCGGCGCAGGTCCAGAGCTCCTTGATGAGCCGGTAGTCGAGCTCGCGCGCCCATTTGCGCTGCAGGAACGCGCGCACCTGTTCGCGACCCACCGGGAACTCGGCGCGGTTGCGCCACTGTGTATCTTCGGTATAGACCTGCACCACTCGCTCGGGGTCGCGCGTGTTCCAGGCGTCCTCTGCCAGACGAACCTTCTGCGTGGCGGTCTCGAGCATGAAGGGAGGTACCGGTGGACGCATCGTCATCGCCGTCTCCTTTGCTGGGTGTATCGTCGATGTAGACCGCCGAGTCGAGAGAAGTTTCAGCGCCGCGCGCACATTTTCAGTCGGCCTTGTAGATGCGCCCCTCCTTCATCACGAAGCGCACGTCTTCAAGCAGCCGCACGTTCTGCAGCGGATCGCCACGCACGGCGATGACATCGGCCAGCTTGCCGCGGGTGATCGAGCCGAGCTTCTGTGACACACCGAGCAGCTCCGCATCCGCGGTGGTTGCAGCCTGGATCGCCTGCATGGCCGTCATGCCGTTCTCCACCATGAGCGTGAACTCACGGGCATTGCTGCCGAAGCGGCAGACGCCGATGTCGGTGCCGAAGCCGATCTTTACGCCGGCATTGACGGCTTTGCGGAAGTTGGCGAGCTGGGCGGTCATGATCTGCTGAGCCTTGCTCACGAACTCCGGCGGGTAATTCTTGCCGACGCACTCGCGCACCTCGAGCGTGGGCACGAGATACGTGCCGTGCTGCTTCATGAGCGCGCGTCCCTCCTCATCCATCAGTGTGCCGTGCTCGATCGAGGCTGCTCCGGCGCGAATGGCGGCCTTGATGCCTGCCGCTCCGTGTGCATGCACAGCAAGCTTGAGCCCGAAGTTGTGCGCCTCATCCGCTCCGGCCGCGAGCTCCTCCGGCGTCGCCTCGCGAGCAGCCGGGTTACTGTTGTGAGTGAGCACTGCGCCAGTCGCGAACATCTTGATCACATCGACGCGCTGACCCGCGAGCAGCCGCACGCGCTCCCGTACCTCGCTCGGTGAGTTGGCGGCGCCGTAGCGTAGATCCCAGGGCAGCGTGACATCGGGAGCGAAGCCGGTCACCGCGCCCGCTCCACCGGCGATGGTCACGTAGGCACCCGCGACATACATCCGCGGGCCGATGACGTCGCCGCGATTGATGGCATCGCGCAGGGCGACGTCAACCAGCGCACGATACGAGCCGAGATCGCGCACGGTGGTGAAGCCGGCAAGCAGCACTGCGCGCGCGTTGGGGATGGAGCCAAAGGCGCGTTCCGCGGCGCTGTGCTCGAGCTCCGCCAGTGGGTCCTGATTGCCCTGATCGATGGTGAGATGGGTATGAGCATCGATGAGACCAGGCAGCACCGTGTAGGCCCCGAGATCGATGACCCGTGCGCCCGCAGGCACCTGCACGTCGGGTCCGACATCCTCGATGACACCGCCGCGCACCAGGATGACTTGCGCGCCCGCCATGCGTCCTGCCACGGTATCGACGAGGCGCCCGGCGCGAATGGCGATCGCCTGCTCCTCGGCGCTCGCCGGACTCGGGAACCCCGCCACGAGGCACAGCAGCGTGCCCACCACGCACCTTGCTTGCATTCGCCGCGCCCTCCCGCGACTGTTGTCTTAACATCTGCGCCAACGCCAACGCGGGCGCCGAGTATACCGGCGTGCGCCGACGACGGGGGAGACGATGCCGAACGTGCATGTGCCGATCCCGGCGGCGCAGGCCGGACTGCCGCATGCGCGGGTGATCCTGGCGTCCAGCCTCGGTACCGGATTCGAGTGGTACGACTTCTTCCTCTACGGCTCGCTGGCCGCAGTCATTTCGAAGCAGTTCTTCGCCGGGATCAATGAGACCAGCGCATTCATCTTCGCGCTGCTGACCTTCGCGGCTGGATTCGCGGTGCGCCCCTTTGGTGCGTTGGTATTCGGCCGCCTCGGCGACCTGGTGGGAAGAAAAAAGACTTTCCTCGCGACCATCATCATCATGGGCGCATCGACCACGCTCGTCGGAGTCCTGCCGAACTACCAGTCGGTCGGCATGGCGGCGCCGGTGATGCTCATCGCGCTGCGCATGCTGCAGGGACTTGCCATCGGCGGGGAGTACGGCGGTGCCGTGATCTATGTTGCCGAGCACGCCCCGGCGCATCTGCGCGGCCGCTACACCAGTTGGATCCAGACTACTGCGACACTCGCGCTGTTGCTCAGCCTGATGGTCATCCTGGGCTGCCGGGCGTTGCTTGGACCGGCCTTCGACAGCTGGGGCTGGAGAGTCCCCTTCCTGGTGTCGATCGTGCTGCTCGCCATCTCGGTGTACGTACGCCTGCAGCTCGCCGAGTCGCCGGTATTCCAGCAGATGGTGGCGGAAGGCTCCGCCTCCAGGGCCCCCATCCGCGACGCTTTCAGCGACTTCGCCAATGTGCAGCGCATCGTGTCGGTGCTGCTGGGCGCCACCGCCGGCATGAATGTCGTCTGGTACGGCGGCCAACTGTATGCGCTGTACTTTCTCACGCAGGTGCTGAAGGTCGAGCCGCAGACCAGCAACCTGCTGCTCGCGGCAACGCTCGCGATCGGTACGCCGCTCTATCTGGTGTTCGGCAGACTCTCCGACCGCTTCGGTCGCAAGCGACTCATCATGCTGGGCATGGCACTCGCCGCAGCAAGCTACTTTCCGATCTATCACGCGATTACGCACTTCGCCAACCCGGCAATCGAGTCGGCGGCGCGGCACGCGCCGGTGCAGGTGCGTGCCGCGCCCGGTGGCTGCAGTCTGCAGTTCGATCCGATCGGCAGGCAGCGCTTCGTGAAATCCTGCGACATCGCCAAGGGCGCTCTCGCGCGAGCGGGCGTGCCCTACACTACCGAGCCGAGCGCCCCTGCAAGTGTGGCGCTGGTGCGTATCGGACGCCCGGGCGATGCAGCGATCGAGGTGCCCGGCTTCGAGGGAGCGCTGCTCAGCCCGGCGCGCTTCCGCGAAGCGTCCGCCGCATTCGACTCCCGATTGAATCACGCGCTGGTCGCTGCCGGCTACCCGGTAAAGGCCGACCGCGGCAGCATGAACTATCCGATGCTCGTGCTGATGCTCCTCATTCTGATGGTGTGCGTAACGCTGGTGACGGCGCCCATGGCTGCGTGGCTCGTGGAGCTGTTTCCGGCGCGCGTGCGCTACACCTCGCTCTCAGTGCCCTATCACATCGGAGCCGGCTGGTTCGGCGGGTTCATGCCCGCGGTGGCGTTCGCGCTGGTGGCCATCACCGGAGACATCTACTCGGGCCTGTGGTATCCGGTCATCGTGGCGGCAGTAACCACCCTCGCGGGTGTGTGTCTGCTGCCGGAAACCTCGGGCCCGCGCTCGCTACCCGATGAAGTGATCAGCGCCGCGCGGCGGCCCTGAGAAATTCGGTGATCAGTGGGTGCGGAGCCTTCATGGTCGAGCGTGTCTGCGGCACGAAGAGTGTCGCCACGTAGAAGGGGTGATCGGCGATCTCGAGTATGCGCGGCTCACCGCTCTCGTCCCGCCCGGTAATCTTCAGACCATGCTCCTGCAACAGCGCCTGGTAGCGTGGATTGATACCGTGGCTGCAGTAGTACTCCTCGATGACTTCATCGGACCCATACGCAGCATATGCGCGCGATCCGGCAAGCAGGTGCACGGGCATCGCCTGCCCTTTGATCGAGCAAGCAAGCGCCGTCACGAACAGCCGCGAAGCGGACGGCTCGTAGGCCTCATGCGCGGCATCGGCATAGTTCAGCACATGCTTCGCGAATTCGAGCACCGCATGCTGCAAGCCCCCGCACGTTCCGAAGAACGGAATGCTCCTCTCTCTGGCGAATTTGATGCCCGCGAGCGCTCCGTCGATGCTGGCCAGCGTGCCCGGGGCCGCCCACAAGCCGCAGCAGCCGCTGAGCACGCGCTCGGGATTCGCTGAGATGGCAGCCGTTGCCAACCAGCTGAGCTCGACCGGCAGCGACAGACGCGAAGCGGAATGCTCGACGGCCGCATCGAGCGCGTAATGCGGCGGGAAGCCGTTGTCGCGCTCCCCCATGACGCCAATCCTCATCCACATCCTGCGTCGATGTCGCTGCGCAGGTCTAGACCGCGATAACAGCATCCCGACCATGAGCCGAGGTGCGCTGCGCCGGCACTCACTGCAGCAGATCCTTCATCGAGGAGGTGCGGATGTACTCGAGTGCTCCGTTGCGCTTGAGCAGCTGCTCGCGTTGCGTGACGCTCAGACGCGGGACCGCCGGCTCCGCGGCGTCGGCCAGGGCGTACGCCGTGACGGCAAGCATCGCTGCGCCTGCCGTTAGGTCGTGGATATCTACCTTGTCGAGCGTGTCGGCTGGCTTGTGATGTACGACCGTATCGTACTGGTCGTCCACCACATCCAGATTCAGCGTCGGTACTCCTGCCACGACGAATGCGGCCACGTCGGTATCGAAGCTGAGATCATCCGAGGTGGCACTGCCACCGATGCGATCGAGCAGCGGCGCGAGCGGCGTCAGTGCCCGTGCGAGGTCGTCGCGACCCGATACGTTCCAGCCGAGCGGTCGGCCGGCTCCGGTATCAGTGTTGAGATAGGCCACCACCTGGCCAATGGCAGCGGCATGTGCCCGCACGAAGGCCTTCGAGCCGTTCTCGCCCTGCTCTTCGGAGGCCCACAGCACGAAGCGCAGCGAGCGACGCGGGCGCGACCGCAGGTGTGCCAGCGCGCGAGCGGCTTCCATTACCTGTGCGACGCCACTGCCGTTGTCCTGCGCGCCGGTAGCGAGGTCCCACGAGTCCAGGTGCGCTCCCAGCATCACCCATTCCGAGGCGTGCTCGCGTCCGGGGAGCTCGGCAATGACATTGTGGAGAGTGACCGGAGCTGTGAGTACGTTATCGAGCGACAGCTCGATTTCCACGGCTCCCCTGGCCAGCTGGCGCCGCATGAGCAACGCGTCTTCCCGGCCAATCGAGGCGACGGGCAACGCCAGCGCCTCGCCCCCTTCCGTCGGCGCGCTCGTTCTCAGCACCTGATTTGCCGTTTTGGTGTAGACCAGCGCGGCTAATGCGCCGGCATTTTTCAGACGCGCAGCCAGAGTCTCGTAGCGCCGCTCCCGTGCCCACTCCTCGGGTGTCGAATGCCGGAACACGACAGGCCCGGTCAGGCTCGCACGATCGAGTAACACCATCGCGCCCTGAACGCGGGTGCCGGCGATCGCCTCGTCGCTCGTGTCCGCGAGAAAGACGACCGGCCCGCGCAGAGCTGGACGCGGCGTCGGCGGTGACCAGCCATAGGAAGCCACGTGCAGCGTGCGTGGCGTCTTGCCGAGCAGCCGCGCCTGCGCGGGCCCGCGCTGCCACCCGTGTTTGATGGTGACCGGCTCGAGACGGACCTGCGACATCCCCATGCTGCGCAACTGCCCCGCTGCCCATTGCACCGAGCGTGCATATTGCTCGGAGCCGGTGAGCCGGGGGCCGAGCTCATCCGCCAGCACCTCGAGGTACTCGAAAGCGCGGCCGCCGGCGTAGATATCGCCGACCAGCGCCTGGATCGCTGCGGACTGCTCTTCGGTGAGCTTCATCGGCTCGGCCTGGAGAGCGGCCGCCAGGCACCCGAACAGAGCGACAATCGGCAGGCGCTTCATTGTCGTTACTTCCAGTGGCGTCAACAGAGACTGCGGGCGGCCATTATCCGAGATGCAGGAATCGGCCGTCCACGCCTGGTCAGCGTGTGCCGGCCGTCAGATCGTCAGCACGATCTTTCCGACGTGGGACTTGCGCATGAATTCGGTCTGCGCCGCAACGATTTCGCGCAGCGGATAAGTGGCAGCGATCACCGGACGCAGCTCGCCGCGCTCGATGTAACCGATGAGACTCGCAAACACCTCCGGCGCCGGGATGGTGCACCCAAGCAGACACAGATCCTTCAGGTAAAGCGTGCGCAGATCCAGGCTCACGAGCGGCCCGCCGATCGCGCCGGCCACGGCGTAGCGGCCGGTGCGCGCCAAAGTCTCCAGCAGCCGAGCAAACCCCGCCCCGCCGACGACGTCAATGACGACATCGAGCGATTCGCGACCGAGCGCTGCTAAAAGGTCGGAATCGCGAGGCAGCACGCGCGTGGCGCCGAGCTCGTGAATCGCGGCTGCCTTGGTTCGCTCGGCGAGCGCGATGACAGTCGTATTGCGCCGGCTGGCCAGCTGCACCGCGGCCGACCCTACGCCACCCGATGCGCCGGTCACTAGCAGCCTTTCCCCCGGCGTCACCCGTGCTCGCGTGAGCATGTTTTCGGCGGCAAGGTAAGCGCACGGGAAAGAGGCGAGCTCGACATCCGCAAGCGTGCTGCGTACCGCACAGGCATTCTGTGCCGGAACCACCGCAAATTCCGCGAACGCGCCCTGCGTGTCCGAGCCGAAGTACAGCGGCCTGCCGCATGCGGGGCGTAACACCGGGTCGATGAGCACGCGTTCGCCGACTCGCCCGTCGTCCACGCCGGCGCCCACCGCTGCGATGTAGCCGCACGCATCGGCACCTTGTATGCGCGGGAAGCCGAGCGCATCGCCTGCCCATCCGGAGTCCGCAGCGCCGATGGCCGAGTTCACGGACTTCGAGTACCAGCCGACGCGCATATTGATGTCCGTGTTGTTGAGAGCTGCCGCGGAAATGCGAATCAGCACCTCACCGGCGGCCGGCGTCGGCACGGCGACATCGTCGCGATATTCGAGCTGATCGGTGCCGCCATGCCCTTTGAGCAGCACGGCTCTCATCTGCCGCGGCGGACTGGCGCGCTCGTGCATGCGAATCAGCGAGTCGCGGCGGCCGGCTCAGTGCATCGAGGGTGCGCCCACATAGATGACGCCTTCCTTCATGACGAATATGGGATGCTCCGTGGTCTTGAGGTCCGTGAGCGGATTGCCGGCCACAGCGACGATGTCGGCGAGCTTACCTGGGCTCAGCGTGCCGACCTTGTCGGCTATGCCGAGCAGATCCGCGCCGTGCGCGGTACCAGCCATCAGGGCCTGCGGCGGCGACAGCCCATTTTTGGCCATCAGGGAAAACTCGCGTGCGTTCAGACCGTGCGGCTCGACTGCTGCATCGGTCCCCAGAGCGAGCGGCGTGCCGAGCTTCACGGCGTGCTGAAACATGGTCTGCGATTGCGCGGACGCGGCGCGCGCCTTGGCAGCGATCGGCGCGGGGAAACTATCGAGGCGCTCGCCCGTCCATGCCCCGGCGAACAGCGTGGCGACCAGGTAGACGTGCTTCTTCTTCATCTCGAGGAGCGTGTCGTCCTTGAGGAAGGTGCCATGCTCGATCGAGTCGACGCCGGCGGCGATCGCCATCTTGGCAGCCCGATCCCCATGGCAGTGGGCCGCTACCTTCCGCCCCCAGTTGTGCGCCTCCGAGACGATGGCATTCATCTCCTCCTGCGTCAGCTGTGGGTTGTCGACCGGGTCGGACAGAGACAGCACCCCGCCGGAGGGCATGAACTTGATGAGGTCCGCGCCGAACTTCAGCTGATAGCGCACCGCCTCGCGGCACTGCGCCGGGCCGTTGCAGACGCCCTTTAGCGGCCCCTCCGGCGCGATACGCTCGGGCGGAAAAGGATCATTGTCGGCGTGGCCGCCGGTGGCACCGATCGCGTAATTGGACACCAGCATACGCGGTCCCGGAATGACCCCGGCGCCGATCGCGTTGCGCAGCCCGAGCGCCACGTAGTCGCTCGAGCCGACATCGCGCACGGTGGTGAAACCCGCCTCGAGTGTCACCTTGGCGTAGTGCGCGCCGTAGAGCGCCTGCTCGGCGGGAAAGCGCATCAGGCCGTGGTAGAAGTCGAGATACCAGTTCGGCCCGGACTCTTCCGACAAATGCACGTGCGCGTCGATGAAGCCGGGCAGGAGCGTTGCATCGCCGAGGTCGATCACCTCGGCATCGGGCGGCAGCGGCGCCGATGCGCCCAGCGCCTGGATCTTGTTGCCCTGAACGACGATGACACCGCCATCGCGCAAGCCGCCAGAGACCGAGTCAAACAGGTGCGCGGCCTTCAGCACGACCGGTCGGCTCGGGGCAGCTGCGGGCTCGGCGAGTACGCTGCGGACCCCCACGATGATGAGCGCACCGAACCAGAAACCCAGCGGCATTCGTTGCATTGGTTCTCTCCTCTTCAGAACCGCCGGGCTAGTCCGGCAGTGAAGGCGTCCCGGTCCTGATCGTCAGTGGTGAAAGCGCGCGTGTGTGAAGAACTGTTAGCTACGCATCAAATGAGTGGTGCTGCACACGGCTCAGAGCTTCGCTGCCGCATCGCTGCGCCACACCTCGCGTCCGTCGAGGTAGGTCGCAAGCACGCGTGTCGCGTGCAGCTCGAAGGGATCGATCGTGAAGATGTCGCGGTCGAGCACGATGAAGTCGGCGCGTTTGCCCTGCTCGAGACTTCCCGTAGTGCCCTCCTGGCGCAGGGCGTAGGCGGCGTCGATCGTGTAGGCATCGACCATGGCACTCAGCGGCACCGACTGCTCGGGCAGCAGCGGCTTTTCGCCGCGCCCCAGTGAGCGCGTGATCGCGTGCTCCATTGCCTCGAAGGCGTTGAAGGTGCTGACCCCCCAGTCACTGCCGCCAGCGATACGCGCGCCGGCATCGAGCAGCGAGCGGGCGGGATACAGGTAGCGTGCGCGTGCCGGCCCGATGTAAGGCAACGTTGCCTTGCCGATGTAGGAGGGGTCGAAGGTCGCCCACTGCAGCTGGAAGTTCGCGATCACGGCAAGCGCCCTGAAGCGCGCGAAGTCGGCTGGGTCGATGAGCTCGAGGTGCGCGATCTGGTCGCGATTCTCGCTGCCGACGCCCTGCGCCCGGGCGTAAGCAAAGGCATCCAGCGACTGGCGCACGGCGCGGTCCCCGATGGCGTGGATGTGGACCGTCATGCCGGCAGCATCGATCCCGGCAACGATGCGGTTCAGCTTGGCCTGCTCGAAGTAGCTCGGGCCCAGGTTGGTAGTCGGGTGTCCGGCGCCGTCCAGGTACGGCGACAGCAACGCAGCGGTCTGCGTCGGGTACTCGACGACGCCGTCGGCGAAGATCTTCACCGCATCCGCGCGCAGGAAGTCGGGATCCACCGCCCACTTGTCGCGAAAGGCCGTGGCCGCCGCGACGATCTTGTCGGCGGGCGCAGCCAGATCGGTGATATGGAAGGCGCCGCGCACCCGCATCTTGAGCCGGTGCCGGTCGTAGAGATGTTTGTAAAGTGACATCTCCTGCTCGCCGACCGCGGCATCCTGCACGGAGGTAAGGCCGGTCGCGCTCATGAGGGCAAAAGCCCGTTCGACCCGCTCCACCTGCACTGCGATCGGTGGGGCCGGGATAGCGGCCAACAGCTTGTCCTCGGCCGCATCGCGCAACGCACCGGTTGGCTCACCCTGTGGATCTCGTTCGATGCGGCCGCCGCGCGGGTCACGGGTGTTGCGGTCGATGTGCGCAGCGGCAAGTGCCGCGCTGTTGCCCCAGCCGCTGTGACCGTCTGCGCTCACGAGCACGAGCGGGCCGTCCGAGCGCATGCCGTCGAGTTCGGCACGCGTCAGAACCAGGTCCGAGGCATCGACCTGCACAACCTCGAACCATTCGTTCCTCGCGGGCCGGTGTGCCCTCATGCACTCAACTACCGCCGCCTTCACTTTGCCGGCATTGAGCTCGTGGTCCTGGAGGTTGCATTTGTCGAGGTCCTGCGCGCTCTGCGCCGGGTGTGTGTGCGCGTCGATGAGCCCCGGCAACACCACCCTTCCGCTCAGATCGACGATGCGGCTTTTGGACCCTGCCAGCGCGCGCATTTCGGCATCGGAGCCCGTTGCCAGGATGTCCTTGCCGCGCACCGCAAGTGCGCTCACGACACGATGTGCAGCGTCCTGCGTGTGGATGCGGGCGTTCGTGATCACGAGTTCGGGCGCATCCGCTGCCTGAGCGGCGTAGGGGCTCATGAGCAGCGCGAGCAATCCGAGCGTGATGACCCCGATGAGCTTCGGGGCAAGCCGGCGGAGCGTGATGGCCACGGTCGCCGGATCAGCCCGTGCCAAAGCCTCCGCAGATGGGCAGATCGATTCTTCCGGCCCCCTCACGAGCTCACCTCTTCAGGGGTGTTTGCATCGCACGCATCCTAGGCACATCGGATCACTTCCGCTACATCCGCGTCGGATGAGCCCTGGCGCCGGGCGCACTCACCGAGTGCCCTCGAGCACTTGCCAGCGCAGCGGACTGGTGGGAATCGATAACCAGGGGGAAATCGGACCGAATCCATGTACCCGTCGGACACAGCTGCTATCCCTTCTAGCTGGGCCATGGCGAGGTCGTGATCGTGATCGCCACGGCCGCCCTGTAAGCTGCACACTCGAGTGGCTATTCGAGTCGGCATCTCCGGCTGGCGCTATGCACCCTGGCGCGGGGTGTTCTATCCGAATGATCTGCCGCAGCGCGCCGAGCTCGGCTATGCCGGCCAGGTATTCTGCACGCTCGAAATCAACGGTTCTTTCTATTCGCTACAAAGGCCCGAGAGCTATGCGCTCTGGTACGAGCAGACTCCGCCGGGTTTCGTCTTCGCGCTCAAAGGGGGACGCTACATTACACACATGCTCAAGTTGCGCGAAGTGGAGCAGCCGCTCGCGAACTTCTTCGCCTCGGGCGTGCTCAATCTGCGCGAGAAGCTGGGGCCGATTCTGTGGCAGTTTCCTCCCGCAGTACGCTTCGATCCGGGACGCTTCGAATCGTTCTTCGCGCTGCTGCCCACCGACACCGCAGCGGCGCTGTCGCTGGCCCGGCGGCGTAGTCGCTGGATGAAGGGCCGCACACGCCTGGCGATCGACGCGCTGCGGCCGCTGCGCCATGCCATCGAGATCCGCCACGAGAGCTTCGTGACGGCCTCCTTCATGAACCTGCTGCGCAAATACCGCCTGGCATTCACCGTGGCGGACACCGCTGGCCGCTGGCCGCTGATCGGTGACGTGACGGCTGACTTCCTGTACCTCCGTATGCATGGCGACAAGCAGCTGTACACGACAGGCTATGGCGATCGGGCCCTCGAGCGCTGGGCGCGACGCATCCGGATCTGGGAGGCAGGTGGGACACCGGACGATATCCCCTGCGTCCTGCCGCGACAGCCCGCCTCCAGCACACGCCGTGACGTGTTTTGCTATTTGGACAATACCGATGGGAAGCTGCGAGCTCCGGTGGATGCAAAGACGCTGCTGCGCAAGCTCGGTCTCACCCCCGGAGTTCCAGCACGCACCGTGCGCGCAACTCGTCGGCGGCTCTAATCGCCGCGAGTATCGTCTGCAGGCCGGTGATATCTGGCGATGGTGTCACAGAGTGCCGAGTAGACTGGATTCTCCGGCACGGCTCCGCAAGCACAATAGCGCCTTCAGCGCGGGCACTGCACGCTCGACTGCGGGGAGATAGATGAAAGTACCTGCTGCTCTCAATCGCCGCGAATTCGTACAAGGAAGCCTCTCGGCAAGCCTGCTAGCGGCCGCGCCGATGGCTGTCCTGGCTGCCGCGGACAATCCCGACAAGGCGCCTGTGCTGGCACAGGTGCCCAAGCTGCACCAGCAAAACCTCAGACGGCTGCAGCAGTGGATTGCCTTGCCCTCGATCGCCGCGGAGAACCGCAACTACCCGGAGGGACCCGAGTTTATGGCGCGCCTCGCGCGCGAGGCCGGATTCACGGGCGTCAAGCTCATTCCCACCTCCGGCAAGGCGGGCGTGTTCGGGGTGCTCGACTCCGGAGCGCGCACCACGCTCGCCGTGTACTTCATGTATGACGTCAAGCAGTTCGTCCCCGCGGAATGGAGCTCGCCGCCGCTCGAGGGCCGCCTGGTGGCCAAGGAGGGTCTCGGTAAGGTCTGCGTGGGTCGCGGCGCGGTGAACCAGAAGGGCCCGCAGAACTCCTTTCTGGGTGCGCTCGCGGCCTTCAAGGCCGCCGGAAAGAAGCTGCCCGTGAACCTGGTACTGGTGAGCGAGGGTGAGGAGGAGATCGGCTCGCCGCACTTCGGGGAAGTCACCACCAATCCGGAGGTGTTCGCACAGCTGAAGAAGTGCATCGCCGTCATGCTGCCGGAAGCCGGACAGGAAAAGGACGGCAGCATCGAGGTGGACCTGGGCGCCAAGGGCGTGATCGAGGTCGAACTGGTCAGCAGCGGCGAGAAGTGGGGGCGCGGCCCGCGCAAAGACATCCACTCGAGCCTGGAAGCGCAGGTCGACTCACCCGCCTGGCACCTGGTGCAGGCACTCAACACGCTGGTGGAGAAGGACGGCCACACGCCGGCCGTCGAGGGCCTGTTCGAGCACGTGAAGCCTCTGTCCGCTGCGCAGAAACAGATGATCGTCGAGTACTCGCAGAGCGTCCCCGAGCGGCTCATCAAGAGCGAGCTCGGTGTCGAGCGTTGGGTGCACGACCTGGGCTGGCAGGAATCGCTGCTGCGCCTCTACTCCCAGCCGACGATCAATATCGAGGGGCTGGTCGGCGGTTACACCGGCCCGGGCGGCAAGACCGTGCTGCCGCACCGCGCCGCCGCGAAGCTCGATCTGCGTCTGGTACCGGACATGACCGCGGCCGACACGCTGGCGAAACTCAAGGCCCACCTCGCCAAGCACGGCTTCGGCGACATCGAGGTCAACATGACGGGCGGCTACGATCCGACGCAGACCGATCCGAACAGCAGCCTGGCCAAGGCGGTTCTGGCGACCTATCGACGGCTCGGATACTCGCCGCAGGTATTACCGCGCAGCCCCGGCTCCTGGCCGGGCTACCGCTTCACGAGCGCCCCGCTGTCGCTGCCGGCGCTCGGGTTCGGACTCGGGCACGGTACCGGAGCGCACGCGCCGGATGAGTATTACCTGATCGAGTCGACCAACGAGAAGGTGAAGGGCCTCGATGGTGCGGTGGCCTCCTTCGTCGAGTGTCTGTACGCGCTCGCCTGAAAGCCCTATTTCGAGAAGACCATACCGTGAACCACCGCCGCGCCTGTCCACGCGTGGGGCCACGCGCGAGTGCCGGCGTCGAATCCGGGGCGCCCTGTCCGATCGTGGAATGACCGGTCGAGCTCGAGCGCGCCGGTGTCCGGGTCGAAGGTCAGCATGAACACGCGCGCTTCGCCGTAGCCGGAGACGGCGAGACGATGTGTCCGTGCATCGTATCCCGTCCAGTGAGGCAGGATCTGCCCATCGAGCACGACACGCGATATCTCCCGGGGGCTGCCGGCTGCGGTCAGGTCGAGTGCGATGACGGCGTGCAGAATCTGCACCGACTGGATCCAGTAGTGCCCCACGAGGCTCGGCACGCCACACATCGATCCGGGAAATTGGTAAACGAGCCGCGCCTGCGGACGATCGCTTTTCAGGTCGCTGACGCGCTCGACACCGCAGCCGAGTGTCTGAACGTAGACGGCGCCGTCTGGGCCGCGTCGCGGTTCCTCAGGATTGATCTCGCCATACCTGCCGGGACCGGAATCGAACGCATTCGTCGAAATCAGTTTCAGGTCGGAGAGGCGGAACATCTGAAAGGTGCTGCCGTTCGGGTCCTCGGCGCGCATGCCGGAATTCGTCACCAGTACGCGGTCGAGGTCCGGCAGCGGGACCAGGCTGTATGCCATCAGCGGATTGTCCGCGTGACTAGGATCGGCCGTCGACGCGGCACGGACTGCGCGACCGCCCTCGTCGATCTCGACTATGCCGCCATGCACACCGCGAACTGCGGCGGGATCCTCGGCATTCGGGTCCGCGTGCGACCCCGCAGCGTGGCTGAAGGTCCCCTCGAACTGGAAGCTCGCCAATACGTGCCCGTTCGGCAGACGCAGGAACGAGTGCGGATGGCTGAAACCTGCCAGATCATGAAATCTTGCGAGGACGTGCGGTTCAAGCGGTTCAGTAAGATCGATGATCGCGGTGTCGCCGGATCGATGATCGTTCGCGAACAAGTGCCCGCTGTCGGGCATCCAGTATTCGGTATGGTGGACCTGACGCGTGACGATTCCTGAGGCGGCCGAGGCCAGGAGCTCGCCATACCGCGGCGACGCGGGATCGGCATCGATCACCGCGATGAAATCCTCGCCCCGTCCCTCTGCGTCGCCGGCCCACGCGAACAGGTAATGGCCGCCCGGTTGCGCCGCCGCCGATGCAGCTTCGAAACTCGCAACCGTCAGCCCGCCGCGATGAGCCCAAGCACTGGTCGAATCCGCACATGACCCCCTGTTAGCCTCGAGTCGCTGGGTGGATTCTTGTTTGGCGCCTGGCGGACTGCGCCGCCATCTTATCCAGCCATTCCCACTCAGTCGTACCACGCCGGCGACCTTCGTACCGTGCGAAAGAACTCCATGCTGTGCCCGATCCACAGCTTCGCCCCGGTCCGCCGCAGCAATTCCTCTATCTTGTGGCGCGACTGAACCGTGCCCGAAGTCTTTTCCTCTTCCGGCATGCGGTTCAGATCGCGCTCTTCGGCATAGTGGTACAGATCGCCCGATAGCACCACGGGCCCGGTGTTTTTGAGGCGCACGAGCAATGAGCAGTGGCCCTCCGTGTGCCCCGGCGTGGCAATCACGATGACCGTGCCGTCCCCGAATACGTCATAGTCGCCGCTCAGAAGTATCGTCTTGCTGCGCTCCAGCGCGGCATATTGGCCGAACCACGGATAAGCGCGCGCCTCCTTGCTGAACATCCGCTCGCGATCGCCTTTGTATACCAGCCACGTAGAGCCAGCGAAGTCACCGGCGTTGCCGATGTGATCCCAGTGATAGTGCGACAGCACAAGGTAGTCGAGATTTCCAGGCGTGACACCGATATCGGCCAACTGCCCGCTCAGCGTGTTGAACTTGATCTGGCCATAGCCCTCGAGCACGTTCTCGTACAACGGCCTGCCGACCAACCGGTCATTGAGGCCCGTGTCATAGATCAGCATTCCCTTGGGATGAACCACCAAGTAGCAGGTGACGGACATGTTGCTGTCCTTGACCTCATCGCGCTTCAGGTTGTAGTCCTCCGGCTTGTTGTAGACCAGAGTTCCGCAATCGAATACGTATAGCCGCAGGCTCGTTACCCTCGGCATCGGTGGAAGGTCGCCACTGGCGTGCGCGGCGAGCGACACACCGCCGAGCGCAGCAGCGGCAACCAAACGAATGACCATTCCACGTGCAAGGCGCATTCAGGATCTTCCCGCAGTAAGTTCGCGAGCATTGTATACACGCCCCGCCGATTCTCATTACGCCCTCTCATCAAGTGCGCCCAGCTGCCGGCTTTGCGTCTGGCGGGCACGCGAGATCGGCCATCTCGGCTTCACTAATACTGCGTGTCTTGGCGAACTTCACGAACAGGCGCGACGCTTCCCCATTCTGCGGCGTGCAGAAGAAACGTAAATCATCTCCGTAGCGGGCACTTCCCAAAGTCCGTGGTCGTAGACCGAAACGTCCCCCATTGGGAAATTGCACGGCAGCGATCGCGCACGACTGCCACATGTCGCCAGGCCCCTTGACTGAAGTAGAGTGCCAAGCAACCGTCGTTCGGCTCCTCGAGTTCGATCAGATGGCCATCGATTAGCCACTCCATGAACGCTCGACCTGCAAATATCTGACCACCGAAATTGCTGGCTATCGCTCTATAGGTGCCGTCTCGACTGAGATTAAGCGCGAACAGAACACACGTGCTCTCATCGACCGCATTTCGGAAGGCCACGGTGTGCGGGTGGACCGAACGTACATGCTCTATGTACTCGCGGTGTCGCGACACCGGGAAACCATCGGGCGCATCGAGCGCCTCGCGAAGTAACTTGTTATTGGGTGTGCAGAGTTCAGCCATGAATGCTTTCTGTGTACCAAGCGAGGCGACAAGCCTCCTGCATCCCCCCGCGATCTCGACTCCCCTCTCTCCCCTGAGGCTGCGGGGTACCAGTCGTTGTCTCTTCCCCGCGTACTTTTCTAAAGACCAGCTACCGGTAGAATTCCGGTAGACGCGGCGCTGAAGCTGGGAATCCGATGGAACCCGCGGCGTTACATCGCCTCGTGGCACCGCTCAGTCGACTTCCGGTAGACATCGCCGTCGCTCCACCGGTAGACCAGCACAGGCTCAGACCGGCTGCAAGCTGCCGTCCGCACCGTGAGGATGGGGGCTGATCCGGGCGGCCTGCTTGCCGACTCTGTCTTTGGCCATTTCGAGGTCGAAGTGCGCCTGCAAATTGCTCCAATAGCTATCTGACGTGCCGAAATACGCCGCGAGCAACACGGCCATTTCCGGCGAGATTGAGCGCTTCTCGCGCACGATGTCGTTTACGCGAGGCAGCGGCACCCCCAGGGCTTTAGCCAGTGCGTACGCACTTAGGCCCACGGGTTCCATGAACTCCTCCCGGAGAATCTTACCCGGGTGAGCAAGCTTGATCTTTCTCGCCGCCATTACTTTTTCCACCTAGTGATAATCGACGATCTCGACGTCAAATGCGTGGCCGTCACGCCACCGGAAACAGATCCGCCACTGCTTGCTGATCCGGACGCTGTACTGGCCCTTTCGATCACCCTTCAGAGGCTCAAGCTGACTCGAGCTGGCGGATGTCGTGAGGCGCTTGGCATCGGATATCCAGGCGGCTGCCGCGAGTACAACGCCGGTGCGCACCCGGTCTTGTTCGCCTGCGCCGCACGATCGGCTCGTATTAGAGCAGCGCATGCTTTGCCCCTGTCACCGGAGTACATCGCCCATCTTCCATCGCCGCGCTTCACCGCGGACTATCCTGATCCGCGGTCGACGGTAGATTTCCGGTAGACGTCAGCGTCGAAAACACCCTGGATTTCCCGCAGAATCACGCGTGGTCTCGATCAGAACCGCTCTTAACCGGCTGACTCCCTGCCGGAACCCTCGGCGTAGCTTCTACTATGCCTTCTCCCCTACTTGTAACTCCGCGGATTTGAAGGGGACCCCACACCCTCCAATCCCGCAATACCCATTCGGATTCTTCGCCAGATACTGCTGGTGATAGTCCTCGGCGTAATAGAATGGCGGAGCATCGAGGATCTCGGTCGTGATGGTGCCGCGTGCGGCGGCGCTGAGGCGCGCCTGGTAGATGCGCCTGGACTCCTCGGCCGCGGCACGCTGCTCGGCATCGAGTGCGTAGATGACCGAGCGATACTGTGTACCGAGATCGTTCCCCTGACGCATGCCCTGGGTCGGGTCGTGCGCTTCCCAGAAAGCCTTCAGCAACTCCTGATACGAGACCTTCTGCGGGTCATAGATGACACGCACCACCTCCGCGTGCCCGGTATCGCCGGTGCACACCTCCTGGTATGTGGGGTTCGGAGTCAATCCGCCGGCATAGCCCACCGCGGTCGAATAAACGCCGGGCAGCTGCCAGAAAAGCTTCTCCGCACCCCAGAAGCACCCAAGGCCAAACATCGCTTCGCGCATTGCGGCAGGGAACGGCGGCACGATGCGATGACCATTGACGAAATGCGTCTCCGGCACATTGAGAGGAGTGTGGCGTCCTGGCAGCGCCGTATCCGCGGCCGGCATAGTGGATTTCCTGCGAAACAGCGCCATGGCGCGGGTCTCCTAGAGGTGGGGTGGAGAGTGTGGGGACAGGTGCTGCATGACTCAAGTGCCGGCCGGCGGCAAGACTGCAGGCGTCGGCTTGCGAGGGGCCCTTGGGGGACCGTAAGCTCTCGGCCGCCATGGGAATCAGCCAGCCACAGAATCTGCGCACCCCGCCGATCGAAAAACTGCGTCCGTACGGGATACGCGTCAGCCTTCCGCCCGGAGATCCCTTTCGTAAGCTCCTGGGGCCCGACTGGCAGCGGCTCCACTGGTACTCAACTCCAGTCGAGCGCGATGCGGCCATGGCCGAAATGAGCCGCCGGCATGAGTACTCCCGCGCCGGCGACAAGCCTGCGCTCGTGTTCCAGAAGATCGAGAAGCTCGCGGAGAGTCGGGGTCTTTGAGCGGACCGACCGATGCATGCGCCGGCTTGCTGCGCCGGCGCGGCCGCAAGCGCTGCGAGGAGGAAACCACATGAGCGAACCACGACCTCACCCCTACGTCACGCATCTCGACGTCAAGTTTCCGGCGCTCGCGGTGGTGGATGTGCCGGCGCTCGTGGCCGCGTGCCGTGACCGCTGGTACAACCAGACGCTCTGCAAGGTGAATGATTCGGTGATCCGCCTCGGTGTCATGCAGGGCGAGTATCACTGGCACAAGCATGAGAACGACGATGAGTTCTTTTTCGTACTCGAGGGGCACTTCATCGTCGATCTGGAGGACCGCTCGGTGGACCTGCAGCGACTCGAGGGCATGGTGGTACCGAAGGGTGTGATGCATCGCACCCGTGCGCCCGATCGGGCCGTGATCCTGATGGCGGAGACCTCGGCGATCGTTCCAACAGGTGATGAGTAAAGTGGCCGGCGGCGCTCTTGCGATTGCAGGTATCCGGCGCTCGAGCGAACCGTACGGCGTGGGTCAGTGCGGGCCGCCGTAGAACGGCCGTCCGAGGAACAGATAGAACTGCTCGTTGCCGTGCGTATCGAAGCCGGCGGCGATGTACACCGGGCCGATGAAGGTGTCGAGGCCCAGCCAGACGCTCGCATCGCGCTCGGTATTGCCGAAGCTCGCCTCGCTGCGATTCTGCCAGACGTTGCCCATCTCGAGTGACATCCCGAGATAGGTCGGCAAGTCGAAGTATCCCGGACCACCGCGCCCGATCTGCCGGTAGAACAGCGCGCGCGCGATACCGTAATTGGGTGCCAGCAGCGAGTCGGCACGCAGACCCGAGAGATTGAGGAACCCCCCGAGTGGGAACTGCAGATTGAGATCGGTGACGTTGGCCTGCAGCGTCGTACCGCCGGCGGCCGAGAACGCGAACGTATCGCGGCCGAAAGAGTAGGCGCCGATGTAGCTGCCGGTGACCTGGTCGGCGGCCTGCACGATCCCGCTGGCGTTGCGGTAGGCACTGTATTGCAACACCGCCTGTTGGCCACGTCGCGGAAAGTTGATGTCATCCAGCCGATCGTAGGTGAGGCGCACGAAGTACTCGTGCAGGTTGTAGGGCGCGAAGCTCTGTACCGGGAGATCCGGATCGGTCGGATCGCCGATCGACAGCACGTAGTGACCCTGCTCACGAAGCGCGCCAACGCGGATCTCGCCCCAGTTGCCGAACTGGCGGCCGAAGTCGGCGCCGTAGTCGAAGGTGTGCAGCCGGTACTTCGCGATGAGTGTCTGCTGCTGGTACACGTACAGGTCGCGCGCCAGGTCCGAGATATGCGGCATGACGAACCAGCCGGAATACTGCGCAAGCGGCAGGAACAGCTCCGAGGAAATGCCCGAGGTACTGCCCACCGCAAGATCGGTGACCCATTCACCGGCGTTGCGGGTGATGCCGGACATCACGAAGCGCATCGCCGCGGTATACGTGGAGTTGCCCTGGAAATCGTCCTGCAGGCTCAGCCCGAAGCGCAGGTAGTTAGGCCCCTGTGAGCTCGGCCGCGCATCGATCGCCAGCCCGTAGTGGTCGGGCTCGCCGATCACCCGATAATCGAGAGTGTCGAGTGCGCCGCGGCCGTAGAGCGCGGTCATGCGCCGCGCCACTGCGTCCGGGTCGAGCGGCCTGCCGACCAGATCGCCGAACAGGGTGCTGGCCGCGGCGGCGTAGCGCTCCGAGCCCGGTTCCACCGTAACGAAGTCGATGCGCGGCGGCGGGGCGCGCAGCGCCTCGCGACGCAGCGCGTAGCCCTGTATGTCCTGCTCGCTCACCGCGAGCGTGGCGAGTTGCGCCGCACTTGCGCGTGCCGCCTTCTCGCCCGCGCCGATCACGCGAGCGACGCTGCCGAAGTCGAAGGCCGATGCGTCGCCAAGCTCTGGGCGAATGAGCACGTCCTTGGCGCTGAGAGTCGCGAGCTGCGCCTGCGAGCTGCGGTTGATGAGGATCGACAGCATCTGGTTGGAAATCACCGGTGCACTGGTCAGCTGCTTGCGCGGCAGTAGGGTAGAGCCGACATCCACGACGATCAGCACATCGACGCCCATGCTGCGCGCGATATCCATCGGCAGGTTGTCGGCAATACCGCCATCGACCAGCAGCCGCCCTTCGCGCTCGACCGGCGCAAACACTCCGGGTGCGGAAAGACTCGCACGCATCGCGCTCGTGAGATCGCCCGATCTCATGACGACGCTGTCACCACTCTCGAGATCCGTCGCCACCGCGCGGAAAGGAGTGGGCAGCTCATCGAAGTCGCTGATGCGCGCCACCGGCAGCGTCAGCCGCCGCAGAGTCTCGCTGAGCTTCTGCCCCTGGATCAGTCCCTTCGGCACCACGATATGCCCATCGCGCAGGCCGAAGTGGTACTTCACCAGGAACGTCTCGTCCTCCTCCTTGCGGCGCAGATCGAGATCCTCGCGTGGCGGACGGTCGCGGAAAGCGTCCTGCCAGTTGATCGAGGTCATGACCTTCTCGATGTCACGCGCGGAAAGACCGCTCGCATACAGACCGCCGACCACGGCACCCATGCTGGTCCCCGCGATGGCGTCGACCGGCACGCGCATCTGCTCGAGGACCTTCAGCACCCCGATATGCGCGGTACCGCGCGCTCCCCCGCCCGAAAGCACGAGGCCGATGCGCGGGCGATGGTGTGTGTCGTGTGAGAGCGGCGGCTCGGCGGCTGCCTGTGCGTTCGTGAGCGCGGGCACCGCGAGCCAAGCTGCCAGGAATAGACTCACCGCCCGAAGACGGGACGCGTCCGCCCGTGTTGCACTCACGCGCCGGAGAATACCAGCATTGTCCGGCGTGGCGCGCCTCGGGGCTCGCAGCCCGCGGACGCGATCACAGATAATGCGGGCATGAGCGCACTCTGCTCGATGCGGCCAGCGAGCCGCGCCCGCGCCACGCTGTGCGGCTGGCAGCTCGTACCGGCGCTGTGCGCGGTCGCGGCATTCTTGCTGGCTGCCCGACCGCTCGCTGCGCTCGCGCAGGCGCCAGGCTCGAGCGATTGGGGATACTACGGCGGCGATGCGTTAGGCCAGCATTTCTCCACGCTCGATCAGATCAACCGGGCTAACGTCGCGCGCCTCGCGCCGGCCTGGACCTATCGCACGGGCGAGCTCGGCGGCGGATTCGCCAGCGCGAGGCAGCTCACCTTCGAAGCGACCCCGGTGCTCGCTTTCGGTCTGCTCTACCTCGAAACCGCCAGCAACGTCGTGATCGCGCTCGACCCGGAGTCAGGCCGGGAGCGCTGGCGCTTCGATCCGCACATCGATCGCACGCGCCGCTATGCGGAAGCGAGCGCGCGCGGCGTCAGTCTGTGGAGCGCTACTGATGCGGCCGGCAACCGTGCGTGCCGCCACCGCGTATTCACCGGCACGCTCGATGCGCGTCTGCTCGCGCTCGATGCCGACAGCGGCCACCCGTGCAGCGACTTCGGCGCTGGCGGTCAGGTGGATCTCGCGCGTGGACTGCGCATTCGCGACGCCGGAGCGTATCTGGTCACGTCCCCGCCGGCGATCTTCGGCAGGATCGTGATCGTCGGCTCGGCAATCGGCGACCACCGTGCGGCACAGGTCGAGCGTGGAGTCATTCGTGCTTACGACGCTGAAAGCGGGCTGCAGCTCTGGTCCTTCGACCCGCTGCCCGATTCGGCGTCACATCCCGCGGCGGCCGACTGGAATCTCGCCGAGGCGCAGAGCAGTGGCGCCGCCAACGCCTGGGGCGTCATGACGGTCGACCAGGAGCACGCTCTGGTGCTGGTGCCGACCGGCTCGGCGAGTCCGGATTACTATGGGGGTCAGCGCCACGGCTCCAATCGCTTCGCCGACGCGCTGCTTGCACTCGATGCGCGCAGCGGCCGGCTCGTCTGGCAACAGCAGCTCATTCATCACGATCTCTGGGACTATGACCTGGCCGCCCAACCGGTGCTCGGCGATGTGGAGGTCCACGGCATACCGGTGCCGGCCGTGATCCAGGCGACCAAGTCCGGCATGCTCTATGTATTCGAGCGCTCGCGCGGCGGGCCTGTGTTTCCGGTCACGGAGCGGCGCGTGCCGGTGAGCCAGGTGCCGGGCGAGAATGCCTGGCCGACGCAGCCGTTCTCATCCCTGCCGCCGCTCACGCCGCAGCGGGCCGTGCCGCCCGACGATGCATGGGGCCTCACCTTCTGGGATCGCGGCAAGTGCCGGCAGCTCATTGCGACACTGCGCAACGAAGGGATATTCACGCCGCCGGACCTGCGGGGCACGCTGCTCACGCCCGGCTACATCGGCGGGGTGAACTGGGGCGGCATGGCGTTCGATCAGGACCATGCGCGCATCATCGCCGCGGTGAACCTGCTGCCCATGGTGGCGACGCTGCTCACGCGAGCGGAGTTTGAGCGCGAGGTGCACTCGCGTGATTACCCACATTCACAGTTCGGAGCACAACTGGGTACACCCTTCGGGATGCGCCGTGAGCCGCTGCTCTCGCCTTTCGGGCTGCCCTGCACTGCACCGCCTTGGGGCGCGCTGGTGAGCGTCGATCTCAGGCAGCAGCGCATCGCCTGGCAATCGCCGCTTGGCTCGACTGAAGGATTTACTCCGTGGTTCCTGCCGGTGCGGGACTTCGGCATGCCGAACATGGGCGGTCCGATCGCAACCGCCGGCGGGTTGGTGTTTGTCGGCGCCGCCATGGACGGGTACTTGCGCGCCTTCGACATCGAGACCGGCGCAGAGCTGTGGAAACATAAACTGCCCGCCGGTGGTCAGGCGACCCCGATGACCTATCGCGCCGGGGCGAGTCAACGGCAGTACCTGGTGATCAGCGCCGGTGGACACGGACCACTCGGCACCCCGCGCGGCGATTATGTGGTGGCCTTTGCGTTACCCGCTTCGCGGGCGCAGCGGTGAGTTTGCGGAGAGAGCTCGAATGGTATTGCTGATCTTACTGTACCTGATCCAGGCGGCCCTCATCATCCACGTCATCAAGACCGGGCGGAATCAACTGTGGATATGGGTGCTGTTGTTGTTGCCGGCGGGGATCGGCGCGATCGCCTATGTGGCGGTGGAAATCATTCCGGAGCTGCTGCGCAGCCGCACTGCGCAGCGCACTGCGCGGGGGTTCCGCAAAGCAATGGACCCCGGAGCCGATCTGCGCCGCTACGAAAGCGAGGCGCGCATCGGAGGCAACGTCGCGAGTCGCCAGCGCTACGCCCAGGAGCTCGCGCGACATGGGCGCTTCGATGAGGCCATCGCTCAGTATCGCGAGTGTCTCAGCGGGCTGTACGAGCACGATGCCAACCTGATGCTGGGGCTCGCCCAGGCGCAGTTCGGCAAGGGCGATGCCACCTCCGCCCGCACTACCCTCGATGAGCTGATTCGTCTCAACCCCGACTTCCGCTCGCCGGTGGGACATCTGTTATATGCGCGCGCGCTCGAGGCCGAGGGCAACGTGGCGAAAGCGCTGGAGGAGTACCGCGCTCTCGCTGGCTCGTATCCGGGCGCCGAGGCGGCGGTGCGCTATGCGCAGCTGCTGCAGGCGCAAGGCGAGCGCGCCGAGGCGCAGCGCGTCGTGCGGGAGTTGCTCGAACAGGCCCGCATAGCACCCGGACACTATCGCCGCGCGCAGCGCAGCTGGCTCGAGGCCGCACAGCGCTTGCTGCAGTCCTAGAGCGCCCGCACCCCGCCCGAGCCTGAGGCTCGTGCGGCGCCAGGTGCTGAGTACGGTCGCGGCGAGTGCCGCCACCGAGAGCAGATCGAGCGCCCCGCCACCTCCGTGACCGCCGCCGGCTGCGGCGCTGGCGGTGCTCTTGGGTGGTGGAGGAACACTGTAGGCGACCGCGGCGAGACAGGCACTATCGCCTGTGCGCGCCGGCGCGCCGGTTTGCAGGCTGCTGGAGCTGAGCACCACCGTCGCGCTGTCCGCGCGCCCCGCGCTATCGGTCACGGTCAGAGTCAATGTGTAAGTGCCGGGCGCTGCTGGAGCGACGAGGGTGGCACGCGCGCTGTCGGCATTTTGAATTGCCGGCGGGTTATTGGTCGGTTGGGTGACCGTCCAGGCATAGCTCGCAATGCTCGCCTGGCAGGCCGCACCACTGCCACTGGCGTCGAGAGTCACCGGGTTGCCGGCGTGCACGTTGCCGGACACCGCCACGGCTGCAATGGGACGCAGTGCCTCCGACACTGCGCCGTCCGCATTTGCCATGCCAGCGCCGCAGGCCTGGGTGGTGCAGTTGCACTCCGCAGTCTGCAGGTCGCTCGGGCCAGCGGGCACGTGACACATGGGCGCCGCCGGATTGACGGCGAAAGGCTGGCTCCCTTTCTGCAGCCGCGCGATCAGCTGCTCCGGGGTCAGATTGCCATCGACCGCCAGCATCAGCCCCGCGATACCCGCGACGATCGGCGCGGAAAAACTGGTGCCGACATTGTAGTTGTACTCGTCGCTGTAGGTGTTGGTCGCGGGCTTGGTGGTGCCAGTGTTGGTCGTGGTGACGATCGAGAACAGGCACGGCTGACCTGCGCCGGTATTGACGCAATTGCCCGCCGGCGCGCTCAAGGCTACTTCCGGTCCCAGGCTGCTGTAGCCGACCTTGGTGCCGATGTGGCGCAGCCCGGCGACGGCGACCACACCGGCGCAGTTGGCCGGCACGTCCACCGGACCGCCCTCGTTGCCTGCGGACACGGTTATCAGCACTCCGGCTGCGACGAGCTCATCGATCATTTGCTGATACGCCGGGAAGTCCTGGCAGCTCCCGGCCTCGCCCAGACTCATGTTGATGATTTTCGCCGGGTAAGGATTGGTCGGGACCCCCTCGACGGGCAGGCCCGCGGCCCAGGCCATGGCGGCGATGATGTCGGAGTCGTAGCCGCCGCATTTGCCGAGCACGCGCACCGGCTCGACCCAGCTCTGCCAGCTGAGGCCCGCGACGCCCTGACTGTTGTCGGTGATCGCGCCCAGGATTCCCGCGACGCGCGTGCCGTGCCAGCTGCTGTTGGCGACCGTGCAGCCGGCGAACTGCGGCGTCTTCACATCCGCTGCCGTCACCCAGTCGCCCGGGTCGGAAGCGTCCGCATCGCGCCCGTCACCGTCATTGGCGACGCTGGCGTTGCTGATCATGTTGTAGCCGGGCAGCAGCCGGTTAGCGGTCGCGTTGCGCAGGTCGGGATGATCGAAGCGCACGCCGGTGTCGAGATCGGCAATCACGACACCTGGCGAGCCGGTGGTGAGGTCCCAGGCGCCGATGCTATTGATCGCGGCAGGCTCGGAGTTCTGCAGATACCACTGTTCGTTGAACAGCGAATCCTCGGGCGCTCGCAGCACATGCCGGCGCGCGTCGATTTCCGCGTACTCGATTTCTGGATCGGACTGCAGCCGCGCGAGCGTCTGTCGCAAGCCCTCACCGCCCCGAGGGGTGACGCGCAACACATGCACACCCGAGACGATGTGCCGCGCCTGGGCGACGCGCAGCCCGTGCCGTGCGGCGAGCGCCGCGACCCGCCCGGGCGCCGCCTCGTAGGCTGCGGACTCGGGAATTGCCCGCAACCGCACGATGAAGCGCTCCACAGTGCCCGGCGCCGTCGCTGCCGGCGAGGCGGCGAGCGCTCCCGCCTGGGCAATGGCCATCAGCAGCATGACGCCGAGAAAGCGCACAGGCGTCGGTGAGAGCTGCATCCGTGGGACGATACCGGAAGGTGCGGAATCGAGCCCGCGTCAACGCACAGACGGTGACCGGCTTCGCGTTCCGGCAGGTATCTGCTGCGTGATGCAGTGGATACTGCCACCGCCGAGCAGGATCTCGCGCGAGGGCACACCGACCACGCGACGCCCCGGAAACAGCCGCTTGAGGCGCGCAGCCGCCTGGGCATCGGTGTGGGCATCGAGCAACGGCATGACGACCCCGCCGTTGGCGACGTAGAAGTTGACATAGGTCGCCGCGAGACGCTCGCCCGCGACGCGCGGCCGACTGCCTTCCCGGGCAATGATGCCCGCCGCCTCGCGTGCGCGCATGTGCAGCGGTCCGGGCATCGGCAGGCGGATCACTTTCAGGCGCCGCCCACGGGCATCGCGCGCCGCCTGCAGCCGCTCGAAGGCATCGAGCGATATCGGGTATTGCGGATCGCGCCGGCGCTCGGTCCAGGTGAGACAGATCACCCCCGGACGCACGAAGCAGGCAAGGTCATCGATATGGCCACCGGTTTCATCGTCCACCACGCCCTTGCCGAGCCAGATGATCTGGCTGACTCCGAGGTACGCGCGCAGATGCCGCTCGATGTCGGCGCGCTCGAAGCGCGGATTGCGGTTGGGGTTGAGCAGACACTGCTCGGTGACGAGCGCGGTGCCCTCACCGTCCACGTGGATGGCGCCACCCTCGTTCACCATGGGTGCACGGTAGCGGTCGAGGCGCTCGGTCTCGAGCACCTTGCGCGCGACCAGATCATCCTGATCCCAGGGGAAATACAGCCCGCCGTTCAAACCGCCCCATGCGTTGAAGTGCCAGTCGACTCCGCGCACCCAGCCTCTCCTGTCGACGAGGCACGTCGGACCAACATCGCGCATCCACGCATCATCGTGCGCCATCTCGAGGACGCGCACCTGCTCGGGGAGCAGAGCCCGTGCTGCGCCGTAGTGCCCAGCCGATACTCCGACGGTGACCGGCTCGAACTGCGCGATCGCCGCGGCCACCTGCGCGAATGCCAGCTGCGCTGGCCGTGCCGCCTCGCGCCAGTTGTCCGGCCGCTCCGGCCAGAGCATCCAACAGCCGGAGTGCGGCTCGAACTCGCCCGGCATGCGGAAGCCGTCCGCGGCGGGCGTGCCCGAGAGGGTGCGCGTCATTTGCGCAGACGGCTGTGGCGGAACCCGTAAAAGGCGTAGATGGACATACCGATGATCGTCCACACCAGCAGCCGGATCCAGGTGCCGTTCGAGAGCGCGAGCGTCATCCCAAGGCACACAAGTGCGCCGAGCGTGCAGGTGAGCGGCGCCCACGGCACGCGGAAGGGCCGATAAGCGTCGGGGCGCGTCCGGCGCAGCACCAGCACACCCACACACACCACCGCGAAGGCGAGCAGGATGCCGATGGAGATGAGGTCCGCGAGCACATCGAGCGGAAAGACCGCCGCGATGAGCGCCGCGCCGATGCCGGTCACCACGGTCGCGACATGTGGTGTCTTGAAGCGCGCGTGGCAACGGCTCATGAAGGGTGGCAACAGACCATCGTCGGCCATCGACAGCAGGATGCGCGGTTGGCCGAGGAGCGAGGTGAGAATGACCGAGGTCATGCCGGCAATGACTCCCACCTTGAGGAGCCAGGAAAGCCAGGAGAGTTGCGGATGCGCATCCAGCGCCACCGCCACCGGCGCGTCGGAGTCGAGCTTGGCATACGGCACCATACCGGTGAGCACGGTCGCCATGGCGACATACAGCACCGCGGAGATGACCAGCGCGCCCAGGATGCCGAGTGGCAGATCGCGCTGCGGGTTGCGGGCCTCGAGCGCGGTCGTGGAAGCGGTATCGAAGCCCACGTAGGAGAAAAAGATGATGGCGGCGCCCTGCAGCACGCCGCTCCAGCCGAAGTGTCCGAAGCTGCCGGTGTTGGGTGGCACGTACGGCCGCCAGTTGGCCGCGTCGAGGTAGTGCAAGCCGGCGAACACGATGATGACGATGATACCGACCTTGAGAGCCACCATGAGAGTGTTGGCGCCGGCGGACCACCGCACGCCTGCATACAGCAGCATCGTCATGGCGGCGATGATCAGCACCGCGGGCACGTTGATGATGGCGCCCGTGCTGATGAGGTGATCGTGCGCGTCGACCCCGAGCGGTGCGTTCACGAACGCCGCCGGCAGGTGGAGGTGCGCATCGGCGCACAGGCTCACGACGTACGCCGACCAGCTCACCGCCACTGCGGATGCAGAGATGGCGTACTCGAGCAGCAGATTCCAACCGATGAACCAGGCGAGTCCCTCGCCGAGGGTCGCATAGGTGTAGCTGTAGGCGCTGCCGGGCACCGGCAGGAACGCGGCAAACTCCGAGTAGCACAGCGCCGCGAGGCCGCCGCCGAATGCCGCGATCAGCAGCGAAAGCGTGATCGCCGGACCCGAGTGGTTGGCGGCGACCGTCCCGGTGAGCACGAAAATGCCTGAGCCGATGGTGGCGCCCAGGCCGATGGCGATGAGCGCGCGGGCGCTCAGCACCTGCTTCAGGCGCGACTTGCCCGAGGGGACGGAGTCGATCGGCCGCACCGCCATCAGCTGACGCAGCAACGAGCGCTGCGCAGCGGGCACACCCGCGCTCTTATTAATGTCGATGGCGTCGGACATCCACTGCTCGTTTCATGCTCGCCCCCGGGTGTCGACCGCGTGCCAGTCTCTCATACGTGGCTGCAGGCCGGTACGGCCCGGCCGCCCCGCGATGCCTTGTGCTAGCATTGCGCGCCCGGCGCCCCCCCCCGCTCGGATTGCCCTCCAGGAGTGCACCCTCGATGTCCACGCTCGCCAACTTGAAGATCACGCCTCCGCCGCAGGGCGCGAAGATCGCCATAGAGGACGGCAAGCTGCGTGTTCCGGAGAATCCGATCATTCCCTTCATCGAGGGCGATGGCATCGGCCCGGACATCTGGCGTGCGAGCGTGCGTGTCATGGACGCGGCGGTGTCCAGGGCCTATGGCGGCAAGCGCCGTATCCACTGGATGGAGGTGTTCGCCGGGGAGAAATCCAACAAGCTGTTCAACACCTGGCTGCCCGATGAAACGGTCGCGGCGTGCCGCGAGTACCTGGTATCGATCAAGGGGCCACTCACCACCCCGGTCGGCGGCGGCATCCGCTCGCTCAATGTGGCGCTGCGGCAGATGCTCGATCTGTACGTCTGCCTGCGACCGGTGCGCTGGTTCAAGGGCGTGCCTTCACCGGTACGGCACCCGGAAAAAGTCGACATGGTCATCTTCCGCGAGAACACCGAGGATATCTATGCCGGCATCGAATTCGAGTACGGCACCGCCGATGATCAGAAGTTTCTCGAGCTGTTTCGTCAGGCCTTCCCCAAGGCCTATGCCAGGATCCGTTTCCCGGAGACTTCCGGCATCGGCATCAAGCCGGTGTCGAAGGAGGGCTCGGAGCGGCTGATCCGTGCGGCCCTCGCCTACGCAGTCAGCCACCAGCGCAGGAGCGTGACGCTCGTCCACAAGGGCAACATCCAGAAGTTCACCGAGGGCGCCTTCCGCAATTGGGGCTATCAGCTCGCCGAGCGCGAATTCGCGGCCAGCACCTACACCTGGGAGCAGTGGGAACGCACCAAGGCCGCGCGCGGTGAGCAGCAGGCCAACGCCGAGATGGACGCGGCGCGCAAGGCCGGCCGCATCATCGTCAGGGATGCGATCGCCGACATCACGCTGCAGCAGGTACTCACCCGCCCCGACGAGTTCGATGTCATCGCTACCACCAACCTGAACGGTGACTATCTCTCCGATGCACTGGCCGCGCAGGTCGGGGGCATCGGTATCGCTCCGGGCGGCAACATCAACTACCTCACCGGGCATGCGGTGTTCGAGGCCACGCACGGCACCGCACCGAAATACGCCAACCTCGACAAGGTCAACCCCGGCTCGGTGATCCTCTCGGGGGAAATGATGCTGCGTTACCTCGGCTGGATGGAGGCCGCCGATGCCGTCATCACTGCCATGGACCGCACCATAGCGCAGAAGACCGTCACCTACGATTTCGCGCGTCTCATGGAAGGTGCGCAGGAAGTGTCGACCAGCGCCTTCGCCGATGCGCTGATCCGCAACCTGTAGCGCGCCGCACGGCCCCGCCCGCCCGCACCCCGTGAGCCCGCCCGCTGCGCGTAACCTGCTCGAATGGGCGCGTAAGGTGCAGGCGATCGCGCAGAACGGCCTCGCCTTCACGCGCGATCCCTTCGATCGCGAGCGCTACACGCAGCTCACCGCGCTGGTGGCGGAACTGTTGTCGCGGGAGCTCGCGATCCCGGTCGACGCGGCGCGCGAGCTCTGGGCCGGCGAGCACGGCTATGCCACGCCCAAGGTCGATGTGCGCGGCGGTGTATTCCGCGACGACCACGTGCTGCTGGTACGCGAGCGCTCCGATGGCCGCTGGACACTACCGGGCGGGTGGGTGGATGTGAACGATGCGCCCTCGGAGGCGGTGGCGCGCGAGATATTCGAGGAGTCCGGTTACCGGGCGCGTCCGGTGAAACTCGCGGCGCTCCTCGACAAGAACCGCCACCCGCATCCACCGGGCGTGCATCACATCTACAAGCTGTTCTTCCTCTGCGAGCTCACCGGAGGCGCAGCGACGGCGAGTGCCGAGACCGATGCGGCCGAATTCTTCCCGCTGCACGCGCTGCCGCCACTGTCTACCGGACGAGTGCTTGCCACGCAGATCGAGCGGCTCTACCAGCATTACCTCGATCCATCGCTGCCGACCGACTTCGACTGAGCGCGCGCATCCGGCATGGACATGTCAGCCGCCTTACCCGCCCCGCGTGAGTGTGCCCGGCACATCGTCGAGGCGTTTGCGCGCTACAACGCAGAATTCCGTGCCATCACGCGGCGCGCTCCGCAGCGCTTCGACGCGCGCGACCTGAAAGGGAGCCAGCGCGATGCCGTCGAGCGCATCGAGCTGTACGACCACTTCGTCAATCAGACCATCGCCGCGCTGCGCCTGGTGCTCGGCGCGCACGCCGCCGAGCGCAGTCTCTGGCGGCAGATCCGCGCCGAGTTCGCCGCGCAGATCACCGCTTTGCCCGATACGGAGTTCACCAAGACCTTCTTCAGCTCCATCAGTCGCAGGCTCTTCGGCACGGTAGGCGTCGCGCCGGACATCGAGTTCGTTGCGACCGATCTCGATCCGCTCGCCGACATCCACTCGGCGATCGGCACCAACACCTACCTCAATCACGGCTCGCTCGCGCTGCTCATCGAGGACCTGCTCGGCGATGTACGCTTCCGCTCACCGTGGCGCGATCTCGATGCGAGCATCGCGCACGTGGCCAGCGAGGTACGCGCCTACCTGCATTCGCACGGCGAGCGACGCGGGGTCGAGCGCGTCGAGGTGATCCGCGCAGTGTTCTACCAGATGTCGCGCGCCTACGTCGTCGGGCGCATCCAGGGACGCGGCTTGCTCGTGCCGCTGGTCATTGCCCTCAAGAACACCGACAGCGGCGTACTGGTGGATGCGGTGATGCTGGCCGAGGCCGATGTAAGCATCGTGTTCAGCTTCACCCGCTCGTATTTTCACGCCGATCTCGAGCGGGTCGCCGAGGCGGTGCTGTTCCTGCGCTCGCTCATGCCGCGCAAGCCGGTGAGCGAGCTGTTCACCGTGCTCGGACGCGCCCGTCAGGGGAAGACCGAGCGCTACCGCGAGCTGATGCGCAATCTCGAGCAGACGCAGGGCCTGTTCGAGCAAGCGGCCGGCGAGCGCGGACTCGTCATGGTGTGCTTCACCCTGCCCTCCTTCGATGTGGTCTTCAAGGTGATCCGCGACCGCTTTGCCTATCCCAAAACCGTACTGCGCGAGGAGGTCATGGAGAAGTACCGCCTCGTATTCATCCACGATCGCGCCGGACGGCTGGTGGACGCACAGGAGTTCCGCCACCTGCGCTTCCCGCGGACGCGCTTTGCGCCTGCGCTGCTCGAGGAGCTGCGGCGCGAGACTGCCGGCACCGTGCGCGAGGAGGGCACGGATCTGGTGTTCGATCATCTCTACATCGAGCGGCGCATGACTCCGCTCAATCTGTACCTGCGCAGCGCTTGCGCGGCGGACGCCGAGCGTGCGGTGCTCGATTACGGCCAGTGCATCCGCGACCTGGCCTACACCAACATCTTTCCGGGTGACCTGCTGCTGAAGAATTTCGGGGTTACGCGTCACGGACGCGTGATCTTCTATGACTACGATGAGCTGTGCAGCGTCACCGACTGCAACTTCCGCGATGTGCCGCCCGCCGCGCACGAGGAAGACGAGATGCTTGGCGAAGCGTGGTTCTACGTCGCCGAGAACGATGTGTTTCCCGAGACGTTCCTCAACTTCCTCGGCTTCAACGACGAGCAGCGCGCCGCGCTGCTGCGCGTCCACGGAGAGATCCTCACCGCGAGCTTCTGGCGCGGGGTGCAGCAGCGGCTTCGGGACGGGGACGTGATGGAGGTGCTGCCCTACCACCCGCACCGCGTGCGGGTCGCCGGCAGCCTGTAGGCCTCAGGGCATGCCGCCGACTCGCGCCAGCGGCTCGGCCGCGACCCGCGTCCGCGCCGCCACACGCGCCTCGTCGCCCGCGGCGAGCTCGGCCAGGGTGCGACTCGCGGTGTCCCAATTGACCAGCTCCTCGAGGAATGCCTTGACGTAGGCGCTGCGGCGGTTCTGGTGATCGAGGTAATAGGCGTGCTCCCACATATCGAGCGCGAGCAGCGGGAAATCGCCACGCACCAGCGGTGTGCCGGCGTTGCTGGTGGCGACGACCTCGAGCGTCCCGCTGCGCCACACGAGCCACAGCCAGCCACTGCCAAAATGGGCACTGGCCGCTTCGGTGAACTCCGCTACGAAGCGCTCATGCGCGCCAAAGCGCTCGCGCAGCTGCTCGCCCACCAGGCCGGTGGCCGGGCCGCCACCGCGCGGACGCATCGAATTCCAGTAGAGGTTGTGGTTGTACACCTCGGCGGCGTATCGATACAGCGCATGTTGTGCAGGATTGCGCCCGGTGGCGCGGATCAGTTCCGTGAGGCTGAGCGGCTCGAGTTCCGTGCCGCGCACCATCGCCACCATTCGGTCGAAGCACACGCGCTGATGGCGCAGAAAATGAAACACCAGAGTGTCGCGCGAGATCGCCGGCTCGAGGTCGGCGAAGTTGTAAGGCATCGCGGGCGACTCGATCTTCATGCGGCTTCCTTCCTGGAAATGAAACTCGATCTAGATATAAGACCCCGCGAGCACCGCACCGGTTCCGTCCAAGTGAACTCTCGCTGACGACTCAATACGCCGACTGCGCACGAGGCGCAAGAGGACAAGGCCGCGCGTTGTCGAGGAGCTGCGCGGGTGCCAGCGCAGCGAGACGCAGCGCTCGAGTGCGGGCAATGTGAAGTGTCGGCGCAAGCTCGACCTTGTCGATTGCCGCTTGCCTGCGCGTGTCGCTCATCGTCCGAGAAGCAACACGCGCTCGCTCAGCCGCCCGCCCTTGCCAGGGCGCGCTCGAGGTCCGCGAGCAGATCGTCCGTGTCCTCGAGCCCGATGGAGAGTCGAATCGTGCCTGGGGTGACGCCGGACAGCCGTTGCAGATCGGCGTTGAGCTCGCGGCCCCCCATCATCTGCGAGGTCACTGCGAGTGACTCGGTCGCTCCGAGGCTGGCGGTGAGCGCGAACAGCTCCAGTGCGCCGGCGAAGCGCCGCGCTGCCGCCGCGCCGCCGCGTAGATCGAAGCTGACGATGGTGCCGAAATCCTGCATCTGCTGCGCCGCGAGCGCGTGCTGGGGGTGCGTCGGCAGCCCGGGATAGTGCACGCGCGCCACCGCTGCATGCTCGGCGAGGCGTTGCGCGATCGCCACGGCGCTCGCGCACTGGGCGTGATAACGCACGAAGTAGGTCTTGAGCCCGCGCACGATGAGGAAGGCAGCGTGGGGATCGAGCGTGCCGCCGAGAACGCCAAAGTCATTGCGCAGGGCGCGGATCAGCTCGCTGCGGGCGATCACCGCCCCGCCCATCACATCCCCGGTACCGGAGGCGTACTTGGTGAGGCTGTGGAGGTACACGTCCACATCGAAGCTGCCATGCTGGTGGAAGCCGGCGAAGGTATTGTCCAGCACGCTCAGCGCCCCGGCCGCGCGCGCGAGGCGGGTGAGTGCACCGATATCGGCGATCTTCGTGATCGGATTGGTTGGACTCTCGAAAATCACCAACCGCGTGGGGCGGGAAGCGAGGGTGCGTTCCACTCCGGCGAGGTCCTCGATCGACAGCAGCGTGTGCGCCACGCCGAAGCGGCCGAGCACGCGGCGGATGAGGTAACGCGTCGGGTTGTAGCTCTCGATGAAACAGATGACGTGATCGCCCTGGCTGGTGAGCGCGAGCAGGGCCTGCGAGATGGCCCCCACGCCCGATGCGGTAACCAGGCAGTCCTCCCTCCCCTGCAGCTCGGCGAGCAGCAGCTCGAGCTGACGGGTCGTCGGGTTGGAGGAGCGCTGGTAATAAAAGCCGGGACGCTCACCACGCAGGTAGCGCTCGGTCTCCTCCAGCGTGTCGAACTCGAATTTCACCGACTGGTAGATCGGCGCCACCAGCGGGTGATTGTCCGGCGCCAGCTCGACCGAAGGCGGATGATTGACGCGTGTGGTCTTCTTCATGTGTCCCAGGTGACAGGCGCAGGCTACTGGCGGGTGCCTTAGAGCTCGAGAGTGAAGCGATCGGCGTCCAGGTGCGCGGGAAACTTCTCGCGGAATGCACTCAGCGGCTCGTGCGGCAGCTCCACGGTGAGCAACGCGGCGAGATCGCCTGCATCGGCGACCGTGCGTCCGCGGAAATCGATGGCGGCGCTGTCGCCGCTGTGCGCGACGCCGTGGGCATCGCTGCCCACGCGATTGACGCCGACCACGTAGCAGAGGTTCTCGATCGCCCGAGCGCGCAGCAGCTGCCGCCAGGCGTCGGCGCGCGGCGCCGGCCAGTTCGCAACATACAGCAACACATCGTAGTCGAGCTCGGGGCGGCGGCGGCTGAAGACCGGAAAGCGCAGGTCGTAACATACGAGCGGACAGATGCGGAAGCTCCGCCAGCTCGCGCTCCAGGGCGCCCCGCCGGGAGTGAAATGCTCGTGCTCCCGGCCCATGCGGAAAAGGTGGCGCTTGTCATAGTGCCGCAGCTCACCGGAGGGCGATGCCCACAGCAGACGGTTGTAGTAATGCCCGTCATCGAGCGTGATGACGCTGCCGGTGACCACCGCATCGAGCGCAGCCGCGAGCTGCATGAGCCATTGCGTGGTCGGACCCCCGGGAGGCTCGCCGAGCCGCTCGACCTCCATGCTGAAGCCGGTCGTGAAGGTCTCCGGCAGGACGACGAGATCGGTTTGGCCGGCGAGCGGCTGCAGCAGCTTCTGGAAGCGCGCACGGTTGGCCGCGCCGTCATGCCATAGAAGCGGCTGCTGCACGAGCGAGACGCGCAACGTACTCATCGCGCAGCCGCACGCGCATGCGCGCCGAAGGCCCGCAGCCGCGCCGCAGCCTCATCGAGGGTGGCGTCGCGCTTGGCGATGCACAGCCGCACGAATGGCAGCGGCTCGGGCTGCGCGTAGAACGGCGACAGCGGGATCGTGGCGACGCGCGCCTCGGTCAGCAGCCGCTCGGCGAAGGCGCGATCATCGGGCGGCGCAAAGGTACGGAAATCGAGCAGCTGGAAGTACGTCCCCTCTGCCTTCGGCAGCACGAAGCCCGAATCCTCGAGCGCACGCCGCAGGCGGTCGCGCTTGGCCTGGAAGAAGGGCGCGAGCTGCTCGCCGCAGCGGGGCTGCTCGGCGAGATAGGCCGCGATGGCGTGCTGGAGCGGGTGTGAGATGCTGAAGGTGTTGAACTGATGCACCTTGCGCAGCTCGCGCGTGAGTTCGGCGGGGGCAACACAGTAGCCGACGCGCAGCCCGGTGGCGTGCAGAGTCTTGCCAAAGGAGAACACCGCGAGGCTGCGCGCCGCCAGCTGCGGGTGAGCCAACACCGAGGCGTGCCGCGCGCCATCGAACACCACGTGCTCGTACACCTCGTCGGAAAGCACGACGACGGCACTGCCGTCGATGATGCGCGCGAGCTCATCGAGATCCTCGCGCGTCGCAATGGTGCACGCGGGATTGTGCGGGCTATTGAAGAGCACTAGGCGCGTGCGCGCGCTGAGCGTGCGGCGTACCCGCTCCCAGTCGTAGCGGAAGCCCGGTTGGCTGAGCGGCAGCCGTATGCAGCGTCCGCCGGCGAGCCGCACCGCGGGCTCATAGGAATCGTAGGCGGGGTCGAAGGCGATCGCCTCATCGCCTGCGCCGATGAGGGCCTGCACTGCGGAGTAGATGGCCTCGGTGGCACCGAGGGTCACGGTGATCTCGGTGTCCGGATCGATCGCCAGGTCGTAGGAAGCAGACAGCTTGGCGGCGATGCGCTCGCGCAACGCCGCCAACCCCTCCATCGGGGCGTACTGGTTGTGTCCTGCCTGCATGGCGGCGGCAACCAGCTGCGTGAGCCGCGGATCGATGTCGTAGTCGGGAAAGCCCTGGCCGAGATTGAGCGCGTCGAGCTCGCGCGCGCGGCGCGACATGATCGTGAAGATCGTGGTGCCGATGTCCTCGAGCTTGCCCACCGTGGTCTGCCGGGCTTCAGTCCGGTGCGGCGGCCGCGAGCGCGGCACCCACCACGCCCGCCTGACCGGCGAAGCGCGCCGGGCGAATCTCCGCGGACGAGCGCAGCAGCGGCGCGAATTCATCGAAGCGCTCGCTCACCGCGCCGCCGAGGATGAACACATCGGGCCACAGCAGCCGATGCAGCTCCGCCAGATACTCGTTCACGCGCGCGATCCACCCCGGGAAATCGAGACCCTCGGCCGTGCGCACATGCGCAGAAGTCCATTTCTCCGCGTCCATGCCGCGCAGCACCAGGTGGCCGAGCTCGGTGTTGGCAAACAGCCTTCCGCCGGTAAACAGCGCGGTGCCAATGCCAGTGCCGAAGGTGAGCATGATGACCGTGCCGGTGCAGCCGCGACCGCTGCCGAAACGCATCTCGGCGATGCCGGCGGCATCGGCGTCATTCAGCATCAGCACCGGGCGTGCGAGCGCCTCTGCCGCCAGCGCCCCACCGTTGGTCCCGATCCAGCTGGCATCGATATTGGCCGCGGTGAACGCGGTACCGCCCTTGATGACGCTCGGGAGGGCCACACCGACACGGCCGGAGGCGCCGCCGAGGCGTGCCGAGAGCGCCACGAGCACCGGCATCAGGGACGCGGGCGTGCAGGGACGCGGAGTCGGAGCCGAGATGAGCGTGCCACTGACGGTGCCGTGCTGCACCTCGACCAGCCCGGCCTTCACGGATGATCCGCCGACGTCGATCCCCACTACTTCGCCCGCCATGTCGGTACTCCCCGCCTGTCCGGCACTCACAGATTCGCCGCCGCCGCGAGTCGCAGATCGCGCTCGCGCCGCCGCTCGCGATAGCGCATCCACACCGTCGAGAGTGCGATGCCGGTCGCCACTATCAGCACCATGATGGTGGCGAGCGCGTTGACATCGGGCGTTACGCCGAAGCGCACCTTGGAGAAAATGACCATCGGCAACGTGCTCGACCCCGGTCCGGCCACGAACTGCGTGATGACCAGATCATCCCACGAAAGCGTGAATGCCAGCAGCCAACCGGAGGCGATCGCGGGCAGGATGAGCGGCAGCGTGATGCGGCCGAACACCGTCAGCGGGCGCGCGCCCAGATCCATGGCCGCCTCCTCCAGCGACTCGTCGAAGCCGGCGAGGCGCGACTGCACTACCACGGTCACGTAGGCCATGCAGAAGGTGATGTGCGCGAGCGTGATCGTGACCGCGCCCGCACCGCGCGGCCAGCCGATGAGCTGCCCCAGGGCGACGAACAGCAGCAGCAGCGAGAGCCCGGTGATCACCTCCGGCATGACGATCGGAGCGGTGGTCATGCCGGCGAGCAGCAGCCGGCCGCGGAAGGGACCGAAGCGGGCGAGCGCCATGCCGGCGAGCGTGCCGAGCACCACCGCAGCGGTCGCCGAGATCAGCGCGATGCGGATCGAGAGAAAAGCCGCGCCGAGGATCTGTTCGTTGCCGAGCAGCGCCTGGTACCACTTGAGCGTCGGCGAATGCGCCGCGTCCCACACCGTGACGAGGCGCGAGTTGTTGAAGGAAAACACCATCATCGAGCCGATCGGCACGTACAGGAACACAAGCCCCAGCACGAGCATGCTGCGCGCGAATACTCCACGCGAGCTCACTTGCCAGCCTCCAGCTCGCGCCGCTCCAGGCGTTGGAACAGGATGATCGGCACGACCAGCAGCAGCAGCACCACGATCGCCACCGCGCTCGCGACCGGCCAGTCGCGATTCTCGAAGAACTCATCCGACAGCACCCGGCCGATCATCAGCTGATCGGTGCGCCCGAGCAGCGTCGGGATGACGTACTCACCCACCGCCGGGATGAACACCAGCAGCGACCCTGCGAGGATGCCGGCAGCGGACTGCGGCAGCGTCACGGCGAGAAAGGCGCGCAGCGGCCGCGCGCCGAGATCGGCGGCCGCCTCGAGCAGCGTCGGATCGTGCTTCTCGAGGTTGGTGTACAGCGGCAGGATCATGAATGGCAGATAGGAATAGACGATGCCGATGTAAACCGCAAAGTCGGTCTGCAGCAGCGCGAGCGGCTGGTGGATCACCCCGAGGTACAGCAGCACGTTGTTGATCACGCCGTTGTTCTTGAGCAGGCCAATCCAGGCATACACGCGCAGCAGAAACGAGGTCCAGAAGGGCAGCACGATCAGCATCAGCAGCACCGAGCGTGTGGCCGGCCGCGCGCGCGCGATGGCGTACGCCATCGGGTAGCCGATCAGGAGACAACAGAGCGTCGACACCGCTGCCACCTTGAGCGAGTAGAGATAGGAGCTGACATATAGCGGGTCGGTGAACAGGAACGAGTAGGCCGAAGTGTGCACCTCGAAGCTGGGG
This sequence comes from Steroidobacteraceae bacterium, assembly GCA_035639195.1. Classification (GTDB taxonomy): domain Bacteria; phylum Pseudomonadota; class Gammaproteobacteria; order Steroidobacterales; family Steroidobacteraceae; genus 13-2-20CM-66-19. The sequence goes on along the minus strand of DASQYM010000037.1, from coordinate 8,465 downwards.
GTGCCGTGGTGCCAGGAGATGAGCGGTGTGTAGGGCGGAATTGCCAGCCGCACCTCGGAGAAGGAGATGCGAAAAACGATCAGAAAGGGAATGAGGAACAGCAGCAGCAGCCAGAGGAGCGGGATCCCTGCGACCAGGCGCCGCCCGGAAGCCTGCGTGAGAAGCGCCAAAGTTCCCCCTACTCGGTGAGCACCACCGGACTCGAGCCGTGCCAGGAGAGCCATACGCTTTCCTCGCGCGCGATCGGCCGCTCCCCGCGGCGCGTCGTGTTGGGCAGCGTTACGCGTAGTGTTTTTCCGGATGCGAGCTGCACCAGATAGATCGACATATCGCCCATGTAAGCGATCTCGCGCACCGTACCCGCTACGGCATTCTCGGGCACACCCGCAGCGGCGGCCGGCGGCGCCTGGCGGCTGATGCTGATCTTCTCCGGGCGAATCGCGGCCCATACCGTGGCACCGTGCACGCAGCTCACCGAGCGCTCCGCGCGCAGCATGCAGCCGAGCTCGCCGACTTCGAGGCGCAGGCCCTCGGCACGCTCCTCGCTGACGCGTCCCTCGAACAGGTTCACCGAGCCGATGAAGTCCGCCACGAAGCGCGTCGCGGGTGACTCGTAGATGTCGGATGGCGTGCCGACCTGCGCAATGCGGCCGTGGTTCATGACCCCGAGCCGCTGCCCGAGAGTCATGGCCTCCTCCTGGTCGTGGGTGACGACGATGAAGGTCACGCCGAGCCGCTGCTGGATGTTGAGCAGCTCGAACTGGGTGCGCTCGCGCAGCTTCTTATCGAGCGCGGCGAGTGGCTCATCGAGCAGCAGCAGCTTCGGGCGCTTCACCAGTGCGCGTGCGAGCGCGACGCGTTGGCGCTGGCCGCCTGAGAGTTGGTGCGGTTTGCGCCCCCCCAGGCCGCTCATCTGCACGATGTCGAGGATCTCCCCCACCTGGCGGCGGATGGCGTCGCGCGTAAGGTGCTCCTGCTCGAGTCCGAAGGCGACGTTCTTCTCGACGCTCATGTGCGGGAAGAGCGCGTACGACTGGAACATCATGTTCACCGGCCGCTCGTACGGCGGAATGGCGCTCATGTCTACGCCATCGATGTGGATCGTGCCGGCGCTTGGGCGCTCGAAGCCAGCCAGCATGCGCAGCAGGGTCGTCTTGCCGGAGCCCGAGCCGCCGAGCAGGCAGAAGATCTCGCCACGGCGAATATCGAGGGAGACCGCATCGACCGCCACGAAATCGCCGAACCGCTTGGTGACGTTGGCGATCCGCACGTAGGCGGCGTCGCGCTCGCTGCCGGCGCGCGCGTTGCGGACAGCGGGGTCTGACTGGGCGTTCATGTCGTTCATCGCAGCCGCAAGGCTCACTTACCGGTCTTGAAGCGCGTCCACGCGCGTGTCAGCAGCCGCTGGTAGTCTGCCGGCCGTGCCCGCTCCGGCGTCAAGCGCGCGCGTACCGCGGACGGTGGATAGACGGTCGGATCGTTGCGCACCGCGGGATCGAGTGGCTGCAGGTCAGGCAGCACCGCGCTCGGGTACTTGATGAGGTTGGAGTTGCGCGCAGCAATGTCAGGGCGCAGCAGGAAATTGATGAACAGGTGCGCGTTCCTCACGTGCGGCGCATCCGCCGGGATCGCCATCATGTCATAGTTGATGATCGCACCCTCGCGCGGAATCCGGTACTCGAGGTCGATGCCCTTGCCCGCCTCCTGCGCCCGATCGTGCGCCTGCTTGACGTCGCCCGACCACCCCATGACCAGGCAGATATCGCCGTTGGCGAGGTTATCGATGTAGCGCGAGGAGTCGACGTAGCGCACGTAGGGGCGCATTGCATGCAGCACCTGTTCGGCGGCCTTGAGATCCGCGAGCGAGTTGCTGTTGGGGTCGCGACCGAGGTACAGCAGCACGGTGCCGACCACCTCGGACGGTGCATCGAGTATCGACACACCGCAGTCGGCGAATTTCGACACTACCGCCGGATCGAGGAGCATGCGCCAGCTGTCGACCGGGGCAGCGGCAAGACGCTGGCGAATGGCGGCAGAGTTGTAACCGACGCCCGAGGTGATCCACATGTAGTCGACGGCGTACTGGTTACCCGGGTCGTAGAGCGCGCTGTCGTGCGCCACCTGCGGGTCGACGTTGGCGAGATTCGGCAGCAGCGCCTTGTCTAGCTTCTGGTAGATGTCGGCCTGGATCTGCCGCTCGAGGAACGCACCCGAAGGTACCACGATGTCGTAATTGGTGTGCCCGGTGAGGAGCTTCGTCTCGAGGATCTCGTTGGAGTCGAAGACGTCGTAGTTGACGTGGATGCCGAACTCCTTTTCGAAGTCGGCGATCACCGCAGGCTGGATGTAGTCGGACCAGTTGTAGACGTTGAGGACCTTCTCGGTGGCCGTGCCCGCCGCGGGCTGCGCGCTGCTCTGCCCGCCGCAACCGCTGTCAGTGGCGATCAGCGCCGCCACCACGGCGCACGGGGCAAGACATCGGGGAGCGCGGATCACGGCCTCTTTATATCACCGGGCGATGAGCTGAGAAGGCCAGCAGCGATCGGGCCCCGCGGCAAGGACGCAGCAGTCTCCCGCCGATCAGACATTCAGCAGCAGATGCTCGCGCTCCCAGGAGCTGATCACCTGCAGGAACACCTCGTACTCGGCCTGCTTGACGATGGTGAAGGCCTCGACGAATGCCTCACCGAGCAGCTTCACCAGCGGCTGGCAGGTGCGCAGCTCGCGCAGCGCCTCATCGAGCGAGCGCGGCAGGCCGAACGGCAGGTCATGAGCACTGCCGACGATCGGGTCCGAGGGCTGGGCTCCCTCGATCATGCCGAGATAGCCGCAGGCGAGCGAGGCGGCGATCGCAATGTACGGGTTGGCGTCGGCGCCGCCGACGCGGTTCTCGACGCGGCGCGCCTGTGCATCGGACATCGGCACGCGCAGTCCCGCGGTGCGGTTGTCGTAGCCCCAGTGCACGTTGATGGGCGCCGACAGATAACGCGTCAGCCGGCGGTAGGAGTTGACATTCGCACAAAACAGCGCCATCGCCGCGGGCAGGTACTTCTGCAGCCCGCCGATGTGCGCAAAGAACAGCGCCGAGGGCGTGCCGTCGGGATTGCTGAAGATGTTCTTGCGGGTCTTCACGTCCACCACGCTCTGGTGGATGTGCATGGCGCTGCCGGGCTCCTTGGCATGGGGCTTCGCCATGAAGGTGGCATACATCTTGTGGCGCAGTGCTGCCTCGCGGGCGGTGCGCTTGAAGAGAAAAGCCTGATCGGCCAGATCGAGCGGCTGGCCGTGAATGAGGTTGATCTCCATCTGCGCCGGACCGTCCTCGTGGATCAGCGTGTCGATTTCTATGTCCTCGTCCTCGCAGAACTGGTAGATGTCATCGAACAGCGGATCGAACTCGTTCACCGCGGCGATGCTGTAGGACTGACGCCCGGGCTCGGCGCGTCCGGAGCGGCCCACGGGCGGGCGCAACGGGTAGTCCGCGTCCTTGTTCTGCTCGACCAGGTAGAACTCGAGCTCCGGAGCGACCACCGGCTCCCAGCCGCGCTGCGCGTACAGCTCGACGATGTTGCGCAGCACGTGACGTGGCGCCATCGACACCCGCCGGCCATCGGCGTAGAAGCAATCGTGTATCACCTGCGCGGTCGGCTCCGCCGCCCACGGCACGCGCCGTACCGTCTTCGGATCCGCCTTGAGGACGATGTCGATCTCCGCCGGACTCATGGCATCGCCGGTCTCGGCCGGGTAGTCGCCGGTCACGGTCTGCAGGAACACGCTTTCCGGCAGGCGCATACCGCCGTCCTCGGCGAATTTCTCAGCGGGCATGATCTTGCCGCGTGCGATGCCCGCCATGTCCGGGATGATGGCCTCCACCTCGGAGATGCCATGATCGCGGAAGAACTGCCGGATCTCACTGACCATGTGAACCCTTCACTTTGACTGGGCGCGCTCGGCTGCTGCCTCGCCGAAGGCAGCAAACAGTGCGCGCGAGAACGGATTGCTCATCACCCCCCACTCGGGATGCCACTGCACGGCGAGTGCGAAGCTGCGTGCGTGCACGACGCGAAACGCCTCGATTAGCCCGTCAGGAGCGCGCGCCTCGACCGCGAGCTCACTCCCGAGACGCTCGATTCCCTGACTGTGGAGGGAGTTCACTCGTACGGTCTCGCCGCTCGCGAGCGCGTGCAACACTCCGCCGGGCTCGAGCGTGACATCATGCGCGGGTCCGTACTGCACCTCGAGTGGTTGCGTCTCATCGTCGCGGTGATCCAGGAAACCCGCTACCTGGTGCACTTTCTGGTGCAGGGTGCCGCCGAAGGCGACATTCATCTCCTGAAACCCACGGCAAATGCCGAACACGGGCACACCGGCTTCGATTGCCTTGCGAATGAGAGGAAGCGTGGTCGCATCGCGCGCGGGGTCATGGAGCGTCCCGGGTTCGCTCGGTCGGCCCTGGTAGCGGTGAGGCTCGACGTTCGAGGGACTGCCGGTGAAGAGAAGGCCATCGAGCCGCTCGAGCAGCTCATCGAACCGAAGCTCCTCGGCGAGCGCGGGGATCAGCAGCGGCGCGGCGCCGGCCGCCTCCATCACGGCGCGGGCGTACTTCTCGCCGACCATGTGAAATGGATGTGCGCCGACCATGCGGCGGTCGGCCGGAATGCCAATTAGCGGATGGGTAGCCATCGCGGCTCGGGCGGCCCGGTCGTTTAGTATCTTAAACAGCCCGGCCCAGCCCATGATCTCCAAGCAAGGGCACTATTAGACCACAGCTCACGCGCCGAAGCCCCAGTTGCTTGGGCGGCAAAACTACGCTATTGGCCTCGGTAAGGACGTTCCGTGCGGTATCCGCACCGGTGTTCCGTTTGCCCCGCCATCCTGCGCTGGCTATCCTGCGCGCCGCGCGGCACCGTGCCGCGTTGCGAATATCCTAAACACTCATCGCTTCGAGGGTCTGCCGTGCAACGCCCTGCCCACGTCGGCTCTTATTACGCAGCCTCGGCGCGCGCGGCCGTGGCACGCCCCTCGCTCGAAGGCACGGTCGATTGTGACGTGTGCGTGGTGGGTGCCGGTATCGCCGGGTGCTCCAGCGCCCTGCACCTGGCACAGGCCGGACTCTCCGTCGTCCAGCTCGAGCAACACCGGGTCTCCTGGGGCGCCTCCGGACGCAGCGGCGGCCAGGCGCTGGTCGGCATCGCCGCAAGCCAGGCGAAGCTCGAGCGTCTGGTTGGAGCCACCGACGCGCGCGCCATGTGGGAGGTTTCGGTCGAGGCGCTGGCGCTCATGCGCGAGCTCATCCGTCGCTACTCGATCGAATGCGACTGGACGGAGGGATACCTGTACGCGGCGGTGAAAGAACGGCACACGCGCGAGCTGCAGGCGGAGCTCACCGAGCTGCGTACGCGACTCGACTATCCGAGCGTGCGCTACGTGCCGCGCGAGGAGCTGCGCACGCTTCTGGCGAGCGACCGCTACCTGGGCGCGCTCTACGACAGCAACAGCGCGCATCTCCACTCCCTGAACTACACTCTCGGGCTCGCGCGGGCGGCGGAGCAGCTCGGGGCGCGCATCTTCGAGGGCACGCGCGCCATTGCCTTCTCCCCCGAAGGCTCACGCGTGCGGGTGCAGACGCACACCGGTGAGGTGCGCGCGCGCTTCCTCGTGCTCTGCGGGAACGTGTATCTCGGCGCTACCGCTCCAGCGCTTGCCTCCAAGATCATGGCGGTCGCCACCTACATCGTCGCGACCGAGCCGCTCGGCGAAGACCGCGCACGTCAGCTGATCGCCAACAACGCAGCGGTAAGCGATATGAACTGGGTGCTGGATTACTTCCGCCGCTCTGCCGACACGCGCCTGCTGTTCGGAGGTCGGGTCAATTATTCGGGTCTGAAATCCTTCGATGCGCCGGGCGCGACGCGCGCGCGCATGCTGCGTGTGTTTCCGCAGCTTGACGGGGTGCGCATCGACTATGCCTGGGGAGGCCACGTCGACATTACCCTCAACCGCGCGCCGCATTTCGGCCGTCTCGCTCCCAACGTGTATTTTCTGCAGGGTTTCTGCGGGCACGGCATTGCACTCACCGGCATCGCCGGCAAGCTCGTGGCGGAAGCGATCCAGGGTACGGCTGCGCGTTTCGATGTGTTCGCGCGCATTCCTCATGCCAATTTCCCGGGAGGCGCGGCGCTGCGACGGCCGGCGCTGGTGCTGGCAATGCTCTGGTACCGGCTGCGGGATCTGCTGTGAGACGGGGGTGCGCCTGAGCTCAGCTGTGACAGGGGTGGGCCCGAGTTCATCACTTGTATCGAACACTGCGGCTCAACCGGCAAGCATGCCGCGTACACTTCCTTACAGCATCAGCTCGCCACCTCGGGCGGCAGCGGACACCGCTTCGGCGCGCGTGCGCGCATCGAGCTTCGCAAAGATCGAGACGAGATGGTATTTGACCGTGTTGATCGAGACCCCAAGCTTGCGGGCGATGGCCTTGTTGCCGAGACCGGCCGCCACGAGTTCCAGCAACGCGCGCTCACGGGCGGAGAGCCGAGTTCGCGGCGCAACGGCCGCGAGTGGTGCGCCGCGGATCGCCGCGGATTGCGCCGGTACCGAGCCGGGTAGCACTCGTAGCCCGCGGTCAATCGCCTCGAGTGCGTGCCGCAGCGTCGCGCCTGGAATCGGCCAGGGCAGGAGCGCGGCGGCTCCACGCTGAAAGCTGGGATGCCCGGCATCGAGCGATTTCTCCGCGAGGAGCAGCGCTACCGGGACTCCGTAAGCGAAGGCGTGCTCGAGCAACGGCGCGGTCTCCGGCCAGCGCACCCCGGTGACGAGCAGCGGCTCCGTCAGCTGCGCAAGCGCACGACCGAGCGCGGCGGGTGCTTCAATCTCGCCTGCCGCGCCGAGCCCACCCGCTTCCAGTCGACTCTGCAGGGCGGCGCGCACCTCCGCCTGCAGGGCCGCCACGATGATCTGCACCATCCGTGTGTGAGGTGCCCTTCAACCAAATCAAGGTCGAGAACCCAAAGTAACGCTCAGCTCATCGATGGCCGTGCCGCGCCGGCGCCGCAGCAGCAGCGACTCACCGGGCCGCTTACCCTGGATGCGTCCCAGCAATCGATCCGAGCCCTGCACTGCCTCGCCGTCGACCGCGAGCAGCAGGTCGCCGATCTCGAGACCTGCATCCAAGGCGGGCGATGGCTGCGCAACATCCGCGACGATCAGTACCGCGCGTCCCGCATCGAGGCGGTGACGCGCCTGCAAACCGAGCGCGAGCGGCACGACCCGCACACCGAGGTAACCCTGAGCGATGCGCCCATGCGCGGCGACCTCGCTCACCGCAGCGTCGATCGCGTCGGCGGGTATGCCGAGCACCTGGTTGGCTGGACCGCGCACTGCCATCGCGAGCGCGCAGCCCTCGAGGTCGATGACCGGAGCCCCTTCGGCACCCGGCGCCAGACGCACGTCGAGCAACAGTCGGTGCGATAGCGTTGCGCCGCGCCGGGTGGTCCACGGGCCGGTGCTGAGCTGCACCGATCCGAAGCTCGCGCTGAGGTGCGCTCGCGCGCGACCCGCCACCAGGATGAGCTGACCCGGCCGAGGCGAGCTTACCGCCGGCGCAAGCGCCGGCCCGAGCGACTCGCCGACGCGCATCACCGCGATGTCGGTGCGCAAATCACAGGCGAGCACTTCGGCGTCACTGGCGGAGCCGTCCTTGAGGATGCGCACCGACTCGGCGCCTTCCAACGGTTCAGCGGCGGTGACCAGCAGGCCACCGCGCCACACGAATGCCGACTGCCGCACACGCTGCGTTTCGACCGCCAGCACGCTGCCCGCGACGCGATCGAGTATCCCGGTGCGCTCGGCGTCGAGTTGAGAAGAAAGAGGCGACTGACTCATGGTATGACTCCGCTCGAGGTACGAGCCAAGTGTTGCGGAGATGGCCGCCTCGGGCTACCGCCCGGATGGGTAGCCGCCCTCGAGAACGTGCCGACGTCCGCAGAGGTCCAAAACGCATGCACCGACCAGTTTTCATCTACCGCGAGCTGCTCTTCGCTGCCTGGATACTGTGGCTCGCCTATTGGGCGGTATCAGCGGTACGCGTGAAGCAGATCGAGCGCCGCGAATCCCTACGCTCGCGTCTCGCGTACATACTGCCGCTCGTGATCGGCGGCTGGCTCATCGTAGTGTCGCGCGCGCGGCTCGGTCCGCTGAGCGTGCAGCTCTGGCCGGATGACACCGCGCGCTGGCGGTGTGCCCTGGTGCTGGTCGTGCTCGGCCTCGGCTTCTCGATCTGGGCGCGGGCGCACCTCGGGAGCAACTGGAGTGGCACAGTGACGGTGAAGCAGGGTCACGAGCTCATCCGCTCCGGGCCGTACGCTTACCTCCGCCACCCGATCTACACGGGGCTCATCGTGGCACTTGCCGGCAGCGCCATCGCCTGCGGGGAGCCGAGTGCGCTCCTCGGGCTCCTCATCATC
>DASQYM010000036.1:47500-62990 GCA_035639195.1 Steroidobacteraceae bacterium | reverse complement strand
CCGACCGCTTCAGGAGACTCTCCAGGCTCTCACTGTTCATCGCTGCGTATCCCCACTGGCATTCACTGTTTGAGCTGCGGGCCCTGTCCTGCGACCGAGTACAGCACCTGTGCGTTGCGGGTCTTCTGGAACTCCTCGAGGCTCTGTCCACGCATCGCGGCATAGACGTGCAGGTTCGTAACGCCGACCACCGCCGCCAGCTTCTCGAGCAGGAAGAAGATGACGCCGTAATGAATCAGCGCCCGCCAGTCGCGGCGCCGCACGAGGTCGCGCTCCTGGGCGGTGAGGCGCGCCTCCTCGAACATCGGCTCGGGATCTGCGAGGAAGCGCCCGCGGAACTCGGGCTCGATCAATCGGTGCAGGAAGTGGTTGAGGCGGTAGGCCTTCACGCTGCGGTCGAGCGTGAACGGATAGGTGCCGGGGAGTTTTTCGATGCCGGCGAGCTCGCGGCCGATCCGCTCGCGGAACCCGGCGTCCGGCTGCGTCGCCACCGGCGTGTCGTCTTCGTAGATCAGCGTGACGATCGGTGTCATCGAGGGCAGGTAGTAGGTACTGTGGAGTTTGCGCACTCTGGCGGACAGGGCGCCGCGCATGATCAGCCACATGATCACTTCTGCGCCCTCCAGTCCGCCGCGCTCGGCGTACTGGGCGATCGTCAGCTCGGCCAGCCGCTCGGGGTCCCGCTCGAGCAGGTCGAGAAACTCCATATCCCAGGGTGTGTTGTTGAAACCGGCACGCTCGCCGTGCACCTGATGCGCAAGTCCTCCGGTGGCCACGATGGCCACCTTGAGATCCTCGGGATAGCTCTCGATCGCCCGCCGCAGCGACCTGCCGAGCCGCAAGCAGCGGCGCGCGCTCGGGATGGGGAACTCGAGCACCCCGACCTGCAGCGGCACGATCGCACCGGGCCAGCCGTGCTCGTGCGGCCACATCACCGATAGCGGCGAGAAGCAGCCGTGGTCGAGCGGCTTCGCCTGGAAATACGACAGGTCGAACTCATCCGCAGTGAGTGCGGTGGCGATGTGGCGCGCGAGTCCGGCATGGCCCTTGACCGGCGGCAGATTGCGCGGGCCGCCGCCCTCGTCGGCGACCGCATACTCCTCGCCCACGCCGAGCGCGAAGTGCGAGTAGTGGTCGAAGAAGAACGAGGTGACGTGATCGTTGTAGATGAAGAACAGAACGTCAGGCTGCTTCTCCTGCAACCACTGCTGCACGGGCCTGAAGCCCTCGAAAATCGGCGCCCAGACCGGGTCGCCCTGCTTGTGCGTATCGAGCGCAAACCCGATCGTCGGCGTGTGCGACGAGCCGATCCCGCCCACGATCCTGGCCATTTCAGCTACCCTCGGAGGCCCCGCGCGGGGGCCGCATTCAGAGATACAGCTGCTTGTTGAGCGGGATCCCGTGCTCGCGGCAATAGCTCTCGTAGTGGTTCATGAACCACCAGACATCGGACGTCTCGACGAAATTTCCCTTGTCGTCGTACCACTCCAGCGGTCCCTGGAGCCAGCCGAAGAGCTTCACGCCGTTCGGATCGTCGGTCACGAGTGTGTGCGTGAGGCCGGGCGTTTCGTAGATGAACGCGCCGGGGGTTGCCACCCAGTCGTACTCGAGATAACGCACGCTGCCCTCGAGGCAGATCATGACCACCGTGCCGCGATGTTTGTGCGTGCCCACGACGCCCTTGGATTTGATCCACAGGATGTTGCTGAAGATGTTGTGTCGCACGTCGAAGGCGAGGTGGCGGATCGCCGCGTTGGTGCCGAACGGCACCCAGGGGCTGTCCTTCTCCTCCGCACTGACGAAGGCTCCGGGCACGGCATAGCGCTGAATGACATCCCGGTAGGTCTCGGGGATATCGATGATCTTGTAGGCCGTGGACGGCGGTGCCTTGATGCCCTTGGGAGCAGGCGGCGCAGACTTGTGAGCACTCGCCGCCGCCTTGCGGGCAGCGGACGTGGCCTTACTCGCAATAGTAGCCATGTTCATCCCCTCCTAGTTGCGCACCGGCGCAGGTACCGGCACTGCTCCCTAGCGTCCAAACTGGGCTCGTAGCGACACATACCACATCAACGGCGCGTTGTAGTAACAGCCAACCTCGCCCGCTCCCGCGTTGGGTGAGCCGGCCGTGCAATAGCGGTCATTGGTCAGATTGGTGCCACCGAACGCGAAGTCGTACTTGGCACCGGGCGAGATGTAGTGAATCGACGCATCCAGCTGCCTCGAGGCGGGCCGCCGCAGCTCGGGGGTGTTCAGCGCGTCATTCCAGATCTCCGCAGTGTAGGTGAACGCCGCGAGCAGGCGCAGCGTCGACTGGCTCGGGAGTATGTAGTCGTAACTTGGCCAGATCGAGCCCTTCCACTTCGGCGTCTTCGGGAGCTTCGCATCCAGCGCCGTCACGCCCGGCGGCTGAAACGCGCAGGCTGGATGGGGCGGAGGCGGTTGCGCAACGAGTCCGGTCGCAGGGCAATTATTGGAGCCGTCCGGGTTGAGTGACTGTGGAATGTTGGCGTATGAGTTCACCGAGGTGTAGTAGGCATCGATGTAATCGCCGGAAACGTTGATCTGCAGGCCGCCGCCGACCAGCCACTGCAGCTCGAGCTCCGCGCCCTTGATCTTGGCGTTGCCAGCATTGGTGTACACCGGCGAGATTCCCTGCTGGATGTTGAGCTGAATGCCGTCGTAGTTCGTGTAATAGACCGCTGCGTTGGCGAGCAGTCGGCGGTTGAACATCTCGGACTTGAGTCCGAGCTCGTAAGTCTCCGAGTACTCCGGCGAGAATCGCGCCGTTGCCGGGTCAGTGATCGTGGCCTGGAGGCGTGTCGTCCATCCTCCCTGCTTGAAGCCCTTGGCCCAGCTCGCGTAGGCCATCACGTCGGGACTCAAGTGGTACTGAATGCCTAGCTTGGGATCGAAAATGTCCCAGCTCTGGCTGTCGGGAATGGGCGGGAAATACCGCAGGTACGGCTGGCCGGTCACGAGGGGGTAAAGAGTCGAGCCCAACGGGAACGAGTTGAGATCGCTCTGGCCTCCGAGGAAGTTGGTCTTGACGTGTGTGTATCGCCCGCCGGCGGTGAAGCCCCAGTTGCCGAGCCGATAGTCGAGGTTGAGGAAAGCGGCATAGTCCTCGTTCTGAACGTCGTTCGCCACGTCGTACACGAACAGAATGTCTTCGAACGGCACGTAGTCGTGCACGTAACCCGCTTCCTTGAAGTAGTAGAGGCCGCCGACGTAGTTGAGGTTGTCGTTTAGAGCCTTGCCAAGCAGCTGGAACTCCTGCGACACCTGCCACTGATGCTGCGCGTCGGTAACTTCCTGCAGCGTCTCCGGCGTGCCATCGAGATCCGTGCCGATGTTCCACTTGATCTGCCGGTAACCCGTTATGGACTTGAGGTCCATGCCGTTGCCGAAATGGTAGACGCCGGTGACCGAGCCGCCGAACACGTCATTACGCGCAAAGTCGGGGCCGGTCGCATAAGTCGTGTCGATGTTGCCGGTTTGGGTGGCGGCAAGATTGAACCAGATGCGCGGCTGGTTAGTGCCGAGGTAGGCCGTGCCGGGATGGTTGTTGATGTTGTATGGCCCGGGAGGTCCGCCGACGTAGCCGGCTCCCAGGAGCGGCGCACCGCCGATCGACAATCCCGGAACGTGTGCGCGCGGCTGGCTGCACAGTCCGGCAAACAGGGCATTGGTTTGCGCCGGAGGGCTGTTGGGCGGAACGATGGGAGGACCCGGCGGCCCGCCGTTGGCAAAGATGGCTCCAGGCATCGAGGCCGCATTGTTGCTGATGCACAGGTTATAGAGGGTCGAGAACGTGGAAAAACTCAAGTTCCCGTAGTACGTGTTGAGAACCGTGTAATTCAGCGCCGTCTGGTCCTGGTGCGTCCAGTCGCCCGTGAAGGTCCAGTCGAGCTTGTCGGAGGCGTGCCACACCATCTTCCCGCGGATGCTGGTTACGCCCGTTCCGCCCCAGTTGTCGTTGGTCGCGTAGCCGGCCTTGGGATAGGCGGTATTCGGATCCACGACGAACGGGCTCATGCCGTAGGGTGAGCTGGTCGGATAGGGAACGGTCCGCGCCCAGCCCGTCTGGTTCTGCGAGGAGACGGTGATCGAGCTCAGCAGGTTCTCAGTGATCGGGATGTCGGCGGTGAAGCCGACGTCGCGCCGGTTGAATTCACCGCCGGTGACGGTGCCGACGAAGCTCGATGTGCTGCCGGGCGTGTGGGTCACCACGTTGATGGCACCGCCGATGGTGTTGGCGCCAAACAGCGTTCCCTGCGGGCCCTTGAGGATCTCGATGCGGTCGATGTCGAGCAGGTTGAGGTTGGCTCCGATCGTGCGTGCGAGAAATACGCCGTCCAGGTACACGCCCACGCCGGGATTCAGGTTGAAGGCGAAGTCGTCCTGGCCGATGCCGCGGATGGAGGCCGACAGCACCGACTTGTCTCCGGAGAAGGGCGAAGCGGCATCGAGATTGACGCTCGGTGTCAGGTTGGCGAGCGAGTTGATGTTGGTCATGTTGCGACTGACCAGCGTCTCGTTGGTGAACGCGGTCACCGCGATCGGCACGTCCTGCAACTTCTCTTCGCGGCGCTCCGCCGTCACGACGACCTCTTGCAGCTCCTGCGCCACTACCTGCGCACACCCCAAAACGGCGACGCCGGCATACAGCGCTTGACGAGCGTAAGCACGAACCCATTTCGCGAGACCCATTGTTATTCCCCCTGGAAAGACCGCCCGGAACTTACCGGAAACTCGATATCCGCCGCTCCCTCACGCACCCCGCAGCGTGAGCGGGCAGCGGGTGATGTCCGTTGCGCGCATGACCACGCTCACCGCACCACGCTGAGGCGCGGCTTCGCGTCCCGGAGCTGCGCGGCAATTCCGGGAATGTTGAGATTTTCTTTGACCGGGTTGGTGTGCTCGCGCATCAGCGCTTCCACGCGCGCACCTTCGCCGCGTTCCAGCGCCGAGACGATGTAATGATGCTGCCGATGCGCATAGGCCAGCGTCTCGTGCATCCGATCGACGCTGGTCTTATCGACCGCCAGCGCCTGAGGACCGGCAAACGGAATACGGGCGTTGCGCTCGAGCGCCTGCTGGATGATCGGACTGCGGCACTCGAGCAGGATGATCTGGTGGAAGCGGACATTCATGTCCACGTACAGCGCTTCGGCCTTGTCGGCGACATGGCCCTCGGCGAGGATCTGATCGCCCTCAACGAGGCACTCACGCAACGCCTGCAGCACATTGCGCGAGATGCCCTGCTCGGCGACCCGCCGCGCGGCGAGTCCTTCCAACACACCGCGCAGGTCGATGGCATCGAGAATGTCGGCCGTGCTGAAGCCGCGCACCACGTAGCCGCGAGTCTCGTGTGCGGCGAGCAGTCCTTCCTGCGCGAGCAGCGGCAGCGCCTGGCGCACCGGTGTCCGAGACATCCCCAGTAGTTCTGCCAGCGGCGCCTCCGCCACGCGCGCGCCGGCACCGAGCTCGCCCCGCAGGATCATCTCGCGGATGCGCACGATGGCTCGAGTCTGATGGCGGTTCATTCAGCGATGCATCCGCAGAAAAAACGGAGCCAGTCTTCGCTTTGGGATCCCAATTGTCAATTCAGCGACAAACCCCGCAAGCCGCTCACATCCATTCTTGCCTTATAAGTGATTGATTTCAGAATGCTTAGAGAACTCAACCTCGAAGCATAGGCACAGTTCATTGCCTACAAACAACGCACTGTCGGGATCCCACGGGGATCGCGAGCGCCGACCCGATCACCGATCGCCCAGCGCCCTATCCTCATTCGCGCGCTTGATGACGTAGTGACGGACCGCCTCGACCTGCCCGGAGCTCAGAACGTCACCGAAGCTGACCATTCCCCGACTGCTCAGGGCTCCCTGCCGCACCACGCTCGACCAGGCCGCGCCGTCGGAGAGCAGTGCGCTGCGGCGCAGGTCCGGTAGCAGTCCGCCGCCGTACGCCGCATCGCCGTGGCAAACGCCGCAGAACCGAGCGTACTGCCGCGCCCCCTCGGCGATCTGCTCGGGCGTACCGCTCGCGGCCGGGGGCTCGAGCGGTCGCTGCGGCACGGGATGCTCGGGGGGAAGTCGTGCGGTGCCGTTCATCTTGAAGACGAGCAGTCGCGACACATTGGTGATCGGCCCTGCAACCTCGGACAGAATGCCGGGTGCCAATGCCCATATGCCGCCCCACCCCGCGAGCACGGCAACGTACTGCTCGTTGTTGATCGAGTAGGTGACGGGAGCTGCGATGATGCCGGTCTGCACCTCCATCGACCATAGCTTCGCGCCGCTCGCGGCATCGTAGGCAGCGAACTCCTTGGCGGCGTTGCCCTGAAACACGAGCCCACCGCCAGTCGACAGCACGCCACCATTCCACGGTCCCTTGAAGGCCACGCGCCAACGCTCCTGTTGCGCGATGGGGTCCCAGGCGATGAGCGCGCCCTTGGTGGCTGCCTTCACCGCTGACCTGACGTTGGTATCTGCCGGCATCGCACCAGCCGCAAAGTCCATGCCGGTGTTGAAGCCCAGAGCGGCCGGCCTCCAGTGCGGGTCGGACATGTACGGGAAGCCGGCTTCGAGTGCCGGGATGTAGACGAGCCGCGTCTGCGGGTCGTATGCCATGGGTTGCCAGCTGTGCGCGCCGCCGGCCCCCGGTACCACGACATACGGCTTGCCGGTCCTCTCGATGCGCGCCTGCGGATTTTCGATGGGCCGTCCGCTGTGGATGTCGATGCCCTTCGCCCAGTTGACCGTCACGAAGTTGCGCGCGGAAATCAGCTGTCCGTCGGCGCGGTCGAGCACGTAGAAGAAGCCATTCTTCGATGCCTGCATGAGTACCTTGCGCAGCCGACCGCCGATCTCGAGGTCGGCGAGGATCATGTGCTGCGTGGCATCGAAGTCCCACGAATCGCCGGGTGTCGTCTGATAGTGCCAGACGTATGCGCCAGTCTCCGGCTTCAGCGCGATGATCGAGGAGATGTAGAGATTGTCGCCACCGCCCGGCGAACGGTAGTTCTGGTTCCAGGGACTGCCATTCCCCACTCCGATGTAGAGCAGATCGAGCTGCGGATCGTAGGCCATCGAGTCCCACACCGTGCCGCCACCGCCGAGCGTCCACCATTCACCCTTCCAGGTCTGCTCAGCGCTCTTCAGGTCTGGCGTGCTGTTGGTGCCGGCGCGGTCCGGCACGGTGTAGAAGCGCCACAGCTCTCTGCCGTCGTCGCTGTCGTAGGCGGCGACGTATCCGCGCACCCCGAGATCCGCTCCGGCATTGCCGATAATCACGCGGCCGCCAATCACGCGCGGCGCGCCCGTGATTCCGTAGGGCTTCGAGGGGTCCACGGTGAGCTTCGACCAGACGAGCTTCCCCGTGGCGCGATCGAGCGCGATCAGACGCCCGTCCAGCGTGCCGAAGTAGAGGCGATGGCCCCAGGCGGCGAGGCCGCGATTGACCACATCGCAACAGAGCTTCACGTCCGCTGCGCGTGGCACCTTCGGATCGTATTCCCAGCGCAATTTACCCGAGACCGCATCGTAGGCCTTCACTTCCGACCAGGCGGTGGTGATATAGATGGCGCCGTCGATGACGAGGGGTGTGGCCTCCTGGCCGCGTGCGGTATCGAGATCGGCGAACCAGGCGAGACCGAGATTCTTCACGTTGCCGGTGTCGATCTGGGCAAGTGGCGAGAAGCGCTGCTCATCGTAGGTACGAGCATGCGTGAGCCATTCGGAGCGATTGTCACCGGCTGCGAGTAATGACTTGCTGTCCACGCTACGCGCGCTTGCGGCTTGCACGTGCGGCGCAGCCGCGAGTGCAGTCAGGAGCATGGCAGCAGTGGCTATGCTGATGCTCGCCCATCGGGTCTCGAGCAACGGTGCCGAAGGTCGGCGCGAACACAGCTGCTCACGCAGCGCCGCGTTGGTCATTGAGTTCCCCCTCCTCTTGTAAGCGTTGCATACCATTGGCCCAGTCGGCGGGTCAAGCGAGCACACGGTCCGCGTGGCGCTGTGCCTTTCTCTGTGGACGCGTCTTTGCGCGCGCGCTGCGTTTGAAGTGGAAGCGGCGGACAGTTCGCGCTTCGTTCGGCATGCGACAACTTGCTGGGTTGCGGGCCACGACCAATAATCGAGCCGTGAGCGACCCCAAGCCGCGATATACCGGCGGATGCCTCTGTGGCGCGGTGCGTTACGAGGCCGAGCGCGAGCCTGCCGTGCGCAATTCCTGTCCAGTGTGCGGCGGTCTGGTGTTCGGCGGTCTGGTGTTCGGCGGTCTGGTGTTCGGCGGCCGCGTCGGCCAGGACGACAGCTTCACCATTTACGCGGGCTGCTCGATGGCTGTGATACCGGCGGGTTTGAAAGTGTACGCGGGATTGCCCGGCTGATGCGGCAGCCGGCATGAGATCCGAACCCGAGACTCCGCACGTCGCGCACAGCACCGGCAAACGCTGGCTCGACCTGACGCTGTCCCTGTCGGCGATGTTCGTGTCGCTCGTATCGCTGGCACTCGCCGTGCTTCACGGCCACGCCATGGATCGACTGGTAGCGGCGAACTCCTGGCCCTTTCTGATGTACGACACGGACAACCAGGATCCACAGGGCAACCGCCGCATCTCACTCAAGGTCGAGAACGTGGGCGTCGGCCCGGCGCGCATCCAGACGTTCGAGGTGTGGTGGCACGGACAGCCGATGGCGAGCGCCCCGGAGCTTCTCAGTCTTTGTTGCATGACTGATTCGGGAATGGTGGATGCCTCCACCGCGCGGTCACTCGCTCTCGTGATCGGGCAGATCCCATCGAGGGTGATGCGCGCGGGTGACGCGGAGACCTTCCTGAGCCTCAAGCTCGAGGACGCGAACGCGGACATCTGGCACCGACTCGACATCGCGCGCCTGCAGCTGAAGATGCGTGCCTGCTACTGCTCGGTGTTCGATGAATGCTGGGTGACCGATCTCGAGACGACGAGCGCGAAACCTGTCGGAAGTTGCCCTTCGGCAAAGGTCTCGTTCACCGTACCCGCGCACTGGTTCGATGTAAGCGCGCAGCCCAAGCCGAACGTGCACTGACACGGCGCCCCGGGAGCGTCTGCTCCATGGGTCAAACCTGCGGAGCTGATTGAATGCTCAGTCATCCGCGGGCTCGCTTGGTACTTACCGCGATCCGTCGTAGATTTGGGGTCGGGGGGATGCAGCCCATGGACATGGAAAAGCTCAAACGCCTGCGAGGGCGCTACGCCGATCGCGGTGCATTCGATGGTGACGACCCGGTGCTATTGCGGGCGGCTCGTGACGTGCAGACCGGCGATGGCAGACGCTCCTTGCCGTATTCGGGTGTGCCCACTTTTCTTGGGCTGCCGCACGCGACGAGCCTCGAAGGGCTGGATATCGCCGTCGTGGGGGTTCCGATGGACCTCGGTGTGTCCAATCGTGCCGGGGCGCGCTTTGGTCCACGCGCGGTGCGCACCATCGAGCGCATCGGACCGTACCACCCGACATTTCGTGGTGTGCCCAAGGGACATGCGCGTGCGGCGGATGTCGGCGATGTCGGCTTTCGCAGCCGCTACGATCTGGCGCAGTCAATCAAGGACATCGAGGAGTACTACCTCGCGCTGCGAGCACGCGGCGTGCGGCCGTTATCGGTTGGGGGAGACCATTCAATCACTTACCCGATCCTCAGAGCGCTCGGCAAGGACGCTCCGCTCGGCCTCGTCCACATTGATGCGCACTGCGACACCATGGGCGCCTACGACGACACCAAGTTCCACCATGGCGGACCGTTCCGCCTCGCGGTCCTGGATGGTGTGCTGGACCCTGATCGGACTATCCAGATCGGGATCCGCGGTGCGGCGAACATGTTCTGGGAGTTCTCGCACGCCTCCGGCATGACGGTGATCTACATGGAGGACTTCATGCGCATGGGTGTGACAGCGGTCATCGACAAGGCGCGTGAGGTGGTCGGGGATCTGCCGATTTACGTTTCGGTGGATGTCGATGGCTTCGACCCGGTGTTTGCGCCAGGCACCGGCACACCTGAGCCCGGCGGGCTCAGCTCCCGCGAAGGTCTCGCGCTGTTGCGCGGACTGCGCGGGTTGAAGATCGTGGGCGCCGATGTGGTCGAGGTTGCGCCTCAGTACGATGCGACCACCAACACGAGCCAGCTCGCAGCGCAGATCCTGTTCGAGGAGTTCGCGCTGATGGCCCTCGGCGAGGCCGAATAGCCCGGCGGATTCGACGCTCGTCATTGCAGGGCGACTGGGCGGATTTGGCTCCTGAACCGAGGTTCTGCCGGCGCGAGCGCGCGTGACGGCCCGAGATCTCAGCCTCATGAGGAGTGCTGCGTTCAAATGCTGCTGCGGAACCCGCGAACTCCCAAGAGTGGCTCGTTGCGATTGGCTGCGCTGTCCGGACTATGGGTTGGATGTGCTTTATGGGCACAGGCGCTCGCCCAGAATGTAGTAATCGAGCACGTAACGGTGGTTTCTCCCGAGAAGTCCACGGCGCTGCAGAGCGCCACGGTCACGGTGCACGCGGGCCGCATTGCGGCCGTATCGAGCGCGCGTTCCAGAAGCCGCGCGTCCATGCCGCACACCGACGCTCAGCTACTGGAGGGGCGTGGGCTGTATCTGGTCCCGGGTCTGATCGACACTCACGTGCATCTCAGCTCCATCCCCGGAATGACCGAGGAGCAGGAGCTCGCTCATCCCGATATCGCGCGCAGCGCACGCGCGCAGATTCCACGCAGCTACCTGTATTTCGGTTTCACCACATTGATCGACCTGATCTCGGCGCCCGAGGCCATGAGTCGGTGGAAGAGTCGGGACCCGGTTCCGGACACGTATTTCTGCGGTGGGGCGGCGCTGATCGACGGATATCCGATGAACTATGCGCCGAAACCTGCACGCTACTCGGCATGGCCCTACATGCTGATCGAGCAGCAAGGCGTAGATGCCCTGCCGCCGGGCATCAAGGCGTCCGAGCATTCCCCGCAGGCGGTGGTCGCGCGCATGAAGGCGGACGGGGCAATCTGCGTCAAGACGTTCTTCGAGCGTGGCTTCGGCGGTGCACACGATCTTCCGGTCCCCAAGCCCGAGACCATCCGGGCGCTGGTCCAAGCCGCGCATGCCGCAGGACTTCCGGTGTTCCTGCACGCCAACTCGGACGAGGCGCAGACATTCGGCCTCGACACCGGTGTCGATGTGATAGCGCACGGCCTGTGGAACGTGAAAGACACGCCGTCAGGAGCCGCGCTCACCCCCGAGATGAAGACGATATTGGATCGCGTCATTGCTGCGAAAGTTGGCTGGCAGCCGACCATCCAGGTGCTCTATGGACTGCAGGATCTTTTCGACACTCGATTTCTGTCCGATCCGATGCTGGCACGAGTGCTGCCGCGCAATCTGATCGACTGGTATCGCAGCAGTGAAGGCCAGTGGTTTCATGATGTCGTTGGCAAGGAGGTCGCCGGGACGAATGGTGCGAAAAGCCACTCCGAAATGCAGCGACCGAATCTCACCGTCCCGATAACCACTGTGAAGGCAGCGACGACATACCTGGCGCAACACCGGGGACGGTTGCTATTTGGAACCGATACCCCCAGCGCCCCGAGTTACGCCAATCCGCCGGGCCTCAATGCCTGGCTGGAGATGCAGCGGCTGCTCGATGCCGGCGTAAGTCCGGCGCAGATCTTCGAGATGGCCACGCTGCGCAATGCGCGAGCGCTGAAGCTGGATCATGAGATCGGCACGGTAGAGATGGGCAAGCGTGCGCACCTGCTGTTGCTGCGCTCTGACCCGAGGCAGACCGTGCAGGCCTACGATGAGATCGTCAAGGTCATCGTCGGCGGCCGTGTGTTCGACCGCGCTGAGCTGGCGGCCGATCGCGCACCGGCGGTAGCGCAATGACCCAGCGAGCGGAGTCCCGGTGATCCGTGGGTCAGTGATCGTCACCGCCTGAAGCGCACGCGCTGCGACGCGCGGCCCAGTACGTCGCCCCTTCCGGGCCGTAGCGTTCGGAGTGCGGTACATGCGCAGGCAGCTCGAAGGTGCCGCCGGGCCGCAGGTGCTCGGTGCGGCCATCCACCGTGAGCCACATCTCGCCAAGCACGACGAGGGCCTTGGCGTCGAAGGGATGGGCGTGCTCATCGACAGTGGTGAGCGGTTTCCAAACACGCTCCACCACCTCGTCGAATCCCTGCTTCTTCATTGAAGCGGTGAACGCATCAAAGTCCATTCTGCGCCTCCGTCACAGGTGCATGGGTCCGGCCGTTGCACGATCCGCGCCAGAATCGGTCATCCTCCGAGATGGAGGCCGCTAAATTAGAGGTCCGACGATGGGGTTACAACACCTGTATGTGGTGCATCTCTCGAGTAAATGCGTTCGCGCACCTTGTGCGGCGAGAAGAAGGGAAAAGCCCCTGAGACCTCGCGATCTCAGGGGCTTTCTGTTTGAAGCCTGGCGGTGACCTACTCTGGCATGCCTGAAAGGCACACTACCATCGGCGCAGAGCGTTTTCACTTCCGAGTTCGGAATGGGATCGGGTGGTTCCCACTCGCTATGGCCGCCAGGCAAGCTGTTTGAGGATCATGAAGCGGCTACCCAGAACGGTAGCCGCTTCACGCGCCTCTAATCCGGTCAGTTTCTGTTTCGACGCCTGTCGCGTTCACGATGGATCGCTCCATCGACATCAGTCCTCTCGTGGTCAGACCACTTGAGGTTATATGGTCAAGCCTCACGGGCAATTAGTACTGGTTAGCTGAAGCCATTACTGGCCGTACACACCCAGCCTATCAACCACGTAGTCTTCGTGGGCCCTTCAGGGGAGTCGAGCTCCCAGGGAGATCTAATCTTGGGGGGGGCTTCCCGCTTAGATGCTTTCAGCGGTTATCCCGTCCGCACATAGCTACCCGGCAGTGCCACTGGCGTGACAACCGGAACACCAGAGGTGCGTCCATCCCGGTCCTCTCGTACTAAGGACAGCTCACCCTCAAATCTCCAACGGCTACGGAAGATAGGGACCAAACTGTCTCACGACGTTTTGAACCCAGCTCGCGTACCACTTTAATCGGCGAACAGCCGAACCCTTGGGACCTGCTACAGCCCCAGGATGTGATGAGCCGACATCGAGGTGCCAAACTCCTCCGTCGATGTGGACTCTTGGGAGGAATAAGCCTGTTATCCCCGGAGTACCTTTTATCCGTTGAGCGATGGCCCTTCCATACAGAACCACCGGATCACTATGACCTGCTTTCGCACCTGCTCGACTTGTCAGTCTCGCAGTTAAGCACCCTTATGCCATTGCACTCTAATGCGCGATGACCGACCGCGCTGAGGGTACCTTTGCACTCCTCCGTTACTCTTTAGGAGGAGACCGCCCCAGTCAAACTACCCACCATACAGTGTCCCCGATCCGGATTACGGACCAAGGTTAGAACTCCGACATTATCAGGGTGGTATTTCAACGTTGCCTCCACAAGAGCTAGCGCTCCTGCTTCAAAGGCTCCCACCTATCCTACACAGACAAGGTCAAAGTTCAGTGTAAAGCTGTAGTAAAGGTTCACGGGGTCTTTCCGTCTTTCCGCAGCTACGCCGCATCTTCACAGCGATTTCAACTTCACTGAGTCTCGGGTCGAGACAGTGGGGCCAGCGTTACGCCTTTCGTGCAGGTCGGAACTTACCCGACAAGGAATTTCGCTGATCGATCTTTCTCTATGAGAAGCAATCACATAGAGCGAGCGGCGTGTTCCTTTCACGTTCGCTCCTGCATGTCGCCATGCAGATGGGACTATATCTTCACCGACAAATAAGTCGTCGGCGTTCGGCGTGTAGTCTCTGAGGATTCTGATTATTTCGGTACGTGGCTTACAGTGATTCATGGTTTCGGCGATCTTGACCATCTCTATCAACCCATCGCGGGTCAGATGCGAGTTGGTCCCAATCAGCCTCAAACACTCAGCGAACTTTAGGAAGTCACCCTCCTTAGAGGTTCGCAGCCGATACTGCTTGAAGAACGGCACGATCGTCTGAACTAGATCATTCCGTTTCCGTACACAGTACCGATGCACGTGTTCCTTGTGGTTGTCGTAACGCCTATTGATATAGACGTCGCCAACACCAAAGAACTCCATGAGCATGTAGAGACAGTCAAGGCTCTTGGCACCCTGCGTCACTGCAAACTCATGCGCCACTTGGAAGCCGGTCTTGTACCCCCGTCGATTGTGTCGACGAGGCTGCCGAATGAAGTTGATTGAGAAACAACCTTCTCCATCGACGAAACCGGTAATCCATCCGATTTTGATCAGCCTTTCCTGCTGATTTTCCGCATCCGTCGGTTTGTCACTGCCCAACTCACCAGCATCGTTAGAAGTTGGTTTGCCGAACGAGTACCGCGGAATACACGGATTTTCCAGCATATAGCCGAATTTTACTAAGGCAACGATTCCTGGAACCTTAGGACCGTTCTACTGTTACATCAACATCCATATCTGTGGTGTTGATGAAGTAATGCGTTGCGCACTACTTCTGCATGTCGCCATGCAGATCGGACTATCTCATCTCTTCGATCTGAAGAGCCCGGCGTATAGTCTCTGAGGATTCCGGCGAGCGCCGGTCTTTCCTGCTGATTGTCCGCACCTCTCAGATTGTCACTTCCGCTTGAACGGCGAGTACTGGAGGATTCACGGAGTTTCCAGCATATAGCCAGGTTTATTTACGTAACTACAACTTAGGTCCTGGTTCATCACTCTGCAGCTGCGTTCGAGACGATTGCTCGTCGTCTATAGTTACGGCCGCCGTTTACCGGGGCTTCGATCAGGAGCTTCGCCTTGCGGCTGACCCCATCAATTAACCTTCCGGCACCGGGCAGGCGTCAGACCCTATACATCCACTTACGTGTTAGCAGAGTCCTGTGTTTTTGGTAAACAGTCGCAGCCCCCGATTACCTGTGACCTTCTGCAGCTTGAGGAGTAAATCCTCTCACCGCAGGAGGCATACCTTCTCCCGAAGTTACGGTATCAACTTGCAGAGTTCCTTAACCCGAGTTCTCTCAAGCGCCTTAGGAGGTTATCTCCTCACCCACCAGTGTCGGTTTACGGTACGGTCGACTCCAACCTGAAGCTTAGAGGCTTTTCCCGGAAGCGTGGCGTCGATCACTTCGGAGACCGAAGTCTCCTCGTACTCAGTTCTCGGTGTTGAATGACCCTCCGGATTTTCCAGGAAGATCCACCTACGGCCTTGAACGGCACTGCTGCCGCTGATCTAGCCTTCTCCGTCACCCCATCGCAGTTGGAATCGGTGCAGGAATGTTAACCTGCTTTCCATCGACTACACCTTTCGGTCTCGCCTTAGGAACCGACTCACCCTCAGCCGATTAACGTAGCTCAGGAAACCTTGGGTTTTCGGCGTGCGGGTTTTTCACCCGCATTAACGTTACTCATGTCAGCATTCGCACTTCTCATACCTCCAGCATGCCTCGCAGCACACCTTCG
>DASQYM010000036.1:0-42500 GCA_035639195.1 Steroidobacteraceae bacterium | reverse complement strand
CGCAGGTCCGCGCCGGTCAGCACCTCGTCGGCGCCACGCTCGAGCTCTGCTAGCTGTTCCTGGAAATTCATGTGATTCTCGTGAAGCGCGTACCGAAATCGGACGGTTCCCCCTTGTAACGTAGCGTGGTCAGGAGCTGAAGGTCCGTAGTTAACATACATTGACGCAAAGCTCGTGCCTCCGGTAGGGTCCGGCCACTTAAATCAACTGCACAAATAAGAAACCGCCCGATGCCACTCGACCTCAAGCTCGTCGCAAAGGCCTCGATCGGTCGCCTCTTCTCGGCGGTCTTCTGGCTGCAGTTGAGTGCCTGCGCGGTCGTCGGCTGGACGCTGCTGCATGGCGGAGTAAGCCCCGCCCCGGCCGGGCAGGCCGCGACGCCAGGCACCGGTAACTCTGCGGTGGCGGTTGCTCCAGAGGCGGCCAGCGCTGGCGCTACCGCTCGGGAGGCCGCCAGCGCATCGGGCACAGCTGTCGGCTCCGGCCAGGATATGACGGCAGGTTCTTCCGCGCCGACCCAGCTTCACACCGAGCTAGCGAACCCGCCGCTTTCCACGACCGATGTCACGGTCACGCGCAACGACACGCTCGACCGGATTTTCCGCCGGCTGAAGCTGAATCTGGCCGACCTCGCTTCCCTGAGAAATCTTCCAGGCATACGCCATGCGCTCGATAGCCTGCGGCCGGGGGAAGCGCTGCATTTCACACACCATGACGGCGCGCTCTTTGGCCTCGAGCGCCGGCTCAACGAGACGCAGACGTTGAAGGTGTCACGTGATGGCCAGGCCCTCAGGGCCGATGTCCTGCAGAACCCGGTCGAGATACGCACCCGCACCATCCGCGGTGTCATCGACAGCTCGCTGTTCGAGGCCGTGGCGGCAGCCGGGGCGCACGATCAGGTCGCCGTCGCACTCGCGGACATCTTCGGCTGGGACATCGACTTCGTGCTGGACGTGCGTTCCGGGGATACCTTCGTCGTGACCTACGAGGAACTCTGGCGCGACGGTGCATACCTGCATGATGGCGCAATCGAGGCGGCGGAGTTCATCAACCAGGGGCGCACGTTCCGCGCCGTGCGCTACGCCGATCCTGATGGTCACGCACAGTACTACACCCCCGAGGGACGCAGCCTCCACAAGGCCTTCCTGCGCGCGCCGGTGGAATTCACTCGCGTGAGCTCGCGCTTCAACTCTGCCCGCTACCACCCGATCCTCAACCTGATCCGCGCCCACAAGGGGGTGGATTACGCCGCCCCGATCGGCACGCCCGTACACGCAGCAGGAGATGGACATATCCTCGTTGCCGGACGCCTGGGGGGCTATGGCAACTGTATCGAAATCGAGCATTCCCGGAGCATCGTCACGGTCTACGGGCACCTGTCGCGATTCGCCCGCGGCATCCGAGCGGGAGCGCACGTCGCACAGGGAGCCTTGATCGGCTACGTGGGCATGACCGGGTTGGCAACCGGACCCCACCTGCACTATGAGTATCGCGTGAATGGCGTGTTCAAGAACCCTCAGACCGTATCGCTGCCTGCTGCCTCACCGATAGATGCGCGCTGGCGCGAGGACTTTCTCGCTCGAACCGCTCCGCTCCTGGCAAGCCTCGAAGCGCCGACAGGCCCCATGCTGGTCGCGCGCTGAGCACCAGCCGCTGCGTGGAGCTCATGATGAGCTCTTGGGGCTTCTTAACGGCACCGTCGTCTCGTGCTGGTATGCTCTGAACAGCGCCGCCACTCGGCGGCCGACGAGTCACCGCTCTCATGGATGCGCCGGATTTAAAGGCACCGCAGCACTACATCAACCGCGAGCTCTCGTTTCTCGAGTTCAATCAGCGGGTGCTGGACCAGGCGTTCGATGAGTCGGTGCCCTTGCTCGAACGGCTCAGGTTTCTGTGCATCTCCTGCAGCAATCTCGATGAGTTCTTCGAGATCCGTGTGGCGGGGCTCAACCAGCTGCAGGAGCTCGGCGGTGGTCAACTGGCGGCCGATGCGATGTCGGTACCGGAGCAGCTCGCCGCGATCCACGATCGGACCACGCGCCTGGTGGCGGATCAGTACCGCTGCCTGAACGAGCTGCTGCTGCCGAAGCTGGCAGCGGAGGGTGTACCGCTGCTCGGTCGCTCCGACTGGAGCGCTGAGCAGACCGAGTGGCTCGAGCAGTACTTCGAGCGCGAGATCGAGCCGGTGCTCTCGCCGCTCGGGCTGGATCCGGCGCGCCCGTTTCCGCGCATACAGAACAAGAGTCTCAACTTCATCGTGCGGCTCGAGGGAAAGGACGCGTTCCACCGTGACAGCGAGCTGGCCATCGTCCAGGCACCACGCTCGCTTCCGCGCGTGGTGCCCTTGCCCGGTGCCGGGGCAACGCGCGCCTGCGTGCTGCTCTCCAGCATCATGCAGGCCTTCGTCCACAAGCTCTTCACCGGCATCAGCGTGATGGGTTGCTACCAGTTCCGCGTCACGCGAAACAGCGACCTGTTCGTCGACGACGAAGAGATCGATGATCTGCGCAGGGCGCTCGAGGGCGAGCTGGCGCATCGACGCTATGGGGCGGCGGTGCGGCTCGAGACCTCCAACGACTGCCCCGAGGACATGGTCAGGTTCCTCCAGGCGCAGTTCGCCTCGAACGGCCTCGATACCTATCCGGTGGCCGGCCCGGTGAACCTCAACCGTCTGTCCGCGGTGTACGACCTGGTACAACGGCCGGATTTGAAGTACCCGATTTTCACTCCCGGAATACCGAAGCGCCTGGTGGGCAGCACGGATCTGTTTGCCTGCATTCGGCAGAAGGACATTCTCCTGCATCACCCCTATCAGAGCTTTGCACCGGTCATGGACTTTTTGCGCCAGGCCGCAGCCGATCCGCAGGTGCTCGCCATCAAGCAGACTCTGTACCGCGCGGGCCACGATTCCCCGCTGGTGGATGCGCTGGTCGCGGCGGCGAATGCCGGCAAGGACGTCACCGTGATCGTCGAGCTGCGGGCGCGCTTCGACGAGGAAGCGAATATCGAGCTTTCGAACCGCCTGCAGGAAGTTGGCGCGCACGTCATGTATGGAGTGGTGGGATACAAGACCCACGCCAAGCTCGCACTGGTCGTGCGGCGCGAGGCGAGCGGCATCCGCCGCTACTGTCACCTCGGCACGGGCAACTATCACCCGCGCACTGCGCGGCAGTACACCGACTACGGCCTGTTTACCTGCGACGATGAGCTCGGCCAGGACGTGCACGAGTTGTTCCTGCAGCTGACCAGCCTCACACAGACACCAAAGCTCAACCGGCTGACGCAGTCGCCCTTCGGCATGCATGACATGGTGCTGGAGAAACTCGCCCGCGAGGCCGCGCATGCGCGTGCCGGGCGCCCGGCAAGGGTGATTGCCAAAATGAACGCGCTCGTGGACCCGCAGGCAATCGAGGCGCTGTACCGCGCCTCGCGGGCCGGAGTGAAGATCGAGCTCATCGTGCGTGGAGTGTGTGCGCTGCGGCCGGGAGTGCCAGGAGTCTCGGAGAACATCACGGTGCGCTCGATCGTCGGGCGGTTCCTCGAGCATTCGCGCGTGTTCTACTTCGAGAACGGGGGCGAGCCGGACATGTCCTGCGCGAGCGCCGACTGGATGGAGCGCAACTTCTTTCGTCGGGTGGAGGTGGCCTTCCCCATCCGTCGTGCCGAGCACCGCGCGCGCATCCTGCGGGATCTGGAGGTGTGCCTGCAGGACAATTGCCAGGCATGGCTGCTGCAGCCGGATGCTCGCTACGAGCGCCTAAAGCGCGGCAACGAGCGCGCCGTCAACGCGCAGGCGGAGCTGCTAGCCGCCTATGCCGCAGGTCCGAGCGCAGCCGTCTGATCGCCGCGTGCGGCGCACGCTCAGCTCTGAGCGGCGAACGCTGGCTCCTCGCCGCGTGCTCGCCGCGCGGCGAGTCCCCCGGCGCAGGCGGCGCCGCCCAACACGTACAGAATCACCGAAGGCAGCCAGTTCCACGGACCACGGTCGATGATGGCACGGCCGGGCTCGCCGGGCAGGTAGAGCACCATCACCACCTCGCCTACGTGGTAGAGGGGCGGATTGGTGCCGGTGGAGTCCCGGAAGACGACGCTGCGCCCGGTGCCGTCGCGGTAGCAGACGACGGGATAGTAGCTGATCCCATCGTTGGAGCTTCTCGATGAGCTCAAGGCGGTGACTGTTCCCACAGTGCGTATCCCGGAGGTCTCCAGGCTCAACAGCATGCGGCTCGCATACACGCCGAAGGCGAGCAGCGCCAGACCAGCGAGGAGCAGAAATGGCGCCATGCGCGCGAGCTGCGCTCGCTGTTTGATCTGACGGTCGCGAAATTCAGGCAGCGCACCGAGCTCTTCGATGGGCTGCACCGGTGCCGTATCCGCTGTCCCAGCAGTCTGACGCAGCGCCGAGAGTGCGCGCCAGCCGGAGGGCGGCAGCGTCTTATCTCGCGGGACGATGATGCTGCGCAGCCTCACCAGCAGATGCAGTCCGAGTATTCCCGCCATGATCCAGGTCATGGGGCCGGTGCGCCATGCGCGCGCCGCAACCCAGAAGAGCACCACACCGACGCCGAGCAACACGAGCCCGATCAGGGTGAACACGTGATTGCCAGTCTCCTGGACCTGATTGGGTTTCTCCGGGATGACCCACAGCGACACCCGGCGGCCCGTCTCCCGGCCGCGCACACTGCTCGAGCCTTCGAGCGAAGTAGCCTCGATGGTCGCGCCCGCGGCCGAGATGTAGCGATATACCGAACTGAGGCAGTTGCCGTTGCGTCGCACACCGACGACCTCGCCCTGCACGCGCACGGCATGCAGCCGCCAGTAGATGGCGTTGCCGACCAGAAGCGTACCGAGGCCACAGAATACGAGCGCACCAGCAAACATCGCCACTTGGTTCAGGGCAGACATCGCGCCGAAGACGAGCTTGAACAACCACTCCATGCGGCATCCGACGTGACTGCGGAGAAGGACCCGTGGGGCGGTCAGCCGGCAGCACACACTGTCGCGTCCCGCTCACTCCGCCGCCGCGAACGACTTCTCATTTGAACCAGCGACCGCGCGAGATGCTGCGAACTCCGTGCCGGGCGTTATGTGAGATGCGTATTACTGATACGCGCGTGGCATTCTCCGCCGCCGCTGGTGTTTCTTGGTAGCGTGGTCGCGCTCGTGAGCTAGGCCTGGCGGCCGCTGAACACGCGCAGCCGGAAGCCGCTCAGGCGCAGGTAATCGACCTCCTGCTGCAGATCAGCGGAGGTAAGCGGATGCTCGCGCAGCGAGCCGGCGGGAAAACGCATCTCGAGTGAGCGCGCCGTCGCCGAGAGCTCGATACGCGGAAGCGCGGTGGAGCTGCGGCCACGATGCAGCAGTACCGCGAGACGCAACAGCACGATCAGGAAAAGAGCGCTCCGGTCCCAGGGCGGCACCAGCTCCTCCAACCCTTCCAACGCGAGCTTGCGGCGATGAGCACCGACCAGCCGCGCGAGCAACCGTTGCTCCTCGCGCGGGAAACCGGGCATGTCGGCATTCTCGAGCAGATAGGCGCCGTGGCGATGGTAGCCGCTGTGCGAGACGTCGAGTCCGATCTCGTGCAGTTGCGCCGCCCACTTCAGAGCCAGATGCGCGAGCGGCTCCTCGAGTTTCCAGGCCTCGCGCGTCTGCTCGAGGAAACTGCCTGCCGTGGCTTCGACCCGCTCCGCCTGCGCGATGTCCACGTGGTAGCGTTGCTGCATGGCGCGCACGGTGCGCTCGCGCGCATCTTCCCGGCGGTAACGGCCGAGCATGTCGTACAGCAGTCCCTCGCGCATTGCCCCCTCGGCGATGCGCATCTCCTTGATATCGAGGACGCTGAAGATCTCGGCAAGGATCGCCAGGCCGCCCGGGAAAACCGGGCGCCGGTCTTCGGTGATCGGCTCGAGAGTGAGCTCGCGCGTGTGGCCCGCATCGACGCAATACTCGATCGCGCGTGCGATGCCAGCCGGCGTAATGGTGAGTGCACTTGGATCGAGAATGCGGATCACGTCGCCGATTGCGCGTACCGTGCCGGAGCTGCCCGCGCAGCTATCCCAGCCGAGCCGGCGGAACTCCGCCTGCACGGGCTCGAGCTCGAGACGCGCGGCCAGGCGCGCCCGCTCGAAGCGCTTGGGCGAGATCTTGCCGTCGCGGAAGAAGCGCTCGCTCCAGGACACGCAGCCCATCTGCAGGCTCTCGAGCTCGAGTGGGTTCAGTCCCTCGCCAATGATGAGCTCGGTGCTGCCGCCACCGATATCGGCCACGAGGCGCTTGCCCGGCTCGCTCGGCACGGTGTGCGCGACGCCCGAATAGATGAGCCGCGCCTCCTCCATCCCGGCGATGATCTCGATCGGATGGCCGAGCGCTTCGCGGGCGCGCTCGAGAAACGCCTGCTTCTTGTGCGCCAGACGCAGGGCGTTGGTGCCGACGACGCGCACGCTGTCGGCGTGCATGTCGCGCAGGCGCTGACCGAAGCGCTGCAGGGATGCGAGTGCGCGGGCGGCGACGTCTTTGTCGATACGGCCGTTCTCCGCCACTCCGGCTGCGAGGCGTACCATCTCACGCAAGCGGTCGATAATGACGAGCTGGCCGTGCGAGTAGCGCGCGACCACCATGTGGAAGCTATTGGATCCGAGATCCACCGCGGCGAAGACATCAGGCACTGGCCGCGTGGTGCTGCGTGGGGTGGTTCGGTTCTCCGGGGCTCGGGCTGAGGCGCTGACCTGCGGCACGCGCAGCCGGCGGGCTCAGGCGGCAGTGAAAGACGAGCCGCAGCCACAAGTCGTGACTGCGTTCGGATTGCGGATGACGAACTGCGCGCCTTCCAGCCCTTCGCGGTAGTCGATCTCCGCGCCGCTCAGATACTGCACGCTCATCGGATCGACGAGCAGCTTGACGCCGAGATTCTCGACGCAGGTGTCGCCTTCCTGGACGGTCTCATCGAACTCGAAGCCGTACTGCAGCCCCGAGCAGCCGCCGCCCTGCACGAACACGCGCAGCATGAGCTTCGGGTTGCCCTCGCCGCGGATGAGGTCTCCGACCTTCCGCGCGGCGGCATCGGTGAACTTGAGCGCAGGAGTCTCCTGCAGCGCTTCGGTCATGGGTACGGCATCCATATAAAATGAGTCTAAGAGGCAGCGGCGGTCCGGTCAAAGTGAAAGCGTCACACAGCCGGCAAATCAGGCCGCCGACCCGGTCGCCGGGGCGGCCGGGGGCGTTTCCGGCTCGAGCCGCACCAGCTTGCCGATAATCTGGGCGCCGAGGGTCATTTCAATGACCCCGTAGTACACATTGCCCTCCACGCGCGCCGTGGCGCCGAGCACGACGCGCTCGAGCGCATGGATATCGCCACGGATCGTGCCGTTCAGCACCACATTCGGCACCTGTACCGCTCCCTGGATGGATCCGGTCTCGCTCACCGACAGGGTAGAGTCGCGCGTCTCCTCCGAGCGCACCGCGCCTTCGATGTGGCCATCGAGATGCAGGCCGCCGCGGAAATCGATATCGCCGTGTACCCTGGCGGCCTTGCCGATCAAGGTGTCGATCCGGGCTTGGCGGGAATCGCGAGTGAACATGGCTTGGCTCCGATGCGTGAGTGGCGACTGCTACGGCGAGGCCTCGATGCTCCACAGGAAGGTCTGTGACACCGGGGCGACGTCGTGGCGGCTCGACTGCACTTCGACCACCAGCTGCTCGGGCTTGAAGGCTAGCGGCACCGAGAGGTCCTGGTCGAAATTCTGCAGATAGCGGAAGTTAAATCGCAATTCGCGTACCTGTCCGCCGCTGAGCGCAGCGAGATCGAGCGAGCGCGGACTGCCATCATAGGTGCCATCGAGGCTCAGGTGCACCGTGCCGGAAGCCGCGCTGTCCGCTCGACCCGAGCGCACCAGCGACATGCGCACCGTGAAAGTCGCCGGGCGCTTGCCGGCGGTGATATGCACCTGCTCGACCTTCACTCCGAGGGTGTTGTCATTCTGCGCTACCACCCCGCGGTAGAAGGCGAGCTCCTGCGACTGCCGCGCCACCTGCGCCTGCAGCTCACCCATGGCGCGCGCCACCTCCGCCTGCTCGCGTGCGCGCCCGGCGCGGATGGTGTCTGCTTCGGCAACGCGCGTACGCAGCTCGCGGTTATCCTTCACCAGGTGCTCGATGCGCACCTCGAGCACGGTGCGCTGCTGCGCGGCCGCCTGCCGGTCGTAGCCCGCATCGTAGCGGCCGAGCTCATAGACCACGTAGATCGCAAACAGGCCCACCAGCACTGCTGCAACGAGCAGCGCCGTGCGCAGCGCCGGCGCGCGCTGCCGCACCACGAGAGGCGCGCCCTCCTTACCCAGCATGGAAGCGAGTGAGCCCAACCGTGGCTTCAATCGACGCGTGCCGCCGCGGCACGGCGCCGCCGAGCCGCCATGCGCCCCCACCACTGCGGATGCGGCGGATGCCTGCCCCCCGGAAAGGCCAGATCTACCAGCTCGGTAAGCGCACGTGCGTACACGGCGCGCTTGAAATAGATGACTTCCTTCACCGGCTCCCAGTACTGCGCCCAGCGAAACTGGTCGAATTCAGGTTCGGCAGTGCGCGTGAAGTCGAAGGGGACGTCCGCCCGCTGCAGGCGCAGGAGAAACCAACGCTGCTTCTGGCCGATGCAGATCGGCTGCTGGTGGCGTCGCACGTAGCGCGCCGGCAATCGATAGCGTAACCAGCGTTCGGTCTGCCCGAGCAGTGACACTTCGGCGTTCGCGACACCGATCTCCTCCTCGAGCTCGCGGTAAAGTGCCTCCTCGAGCGACTCGCCACGGCGCACGCCACCCTGCGGAAACTGCCAGCCCCGCCCGCCGGTACGCCGGCCGAGAAATACCTGGTCGTGATGCATCAGGATAATGCCCACGTTCGCCCGAAACCCGTCGGCGTCGATGAGGTCACTCATGTGTCGGCTGACAGTCTGCCACAAGCGCCGCCACGGCGAGACCGGGATGCCGCTGCCGCCTGGCCTCGGAGGGATGGCGTTTTCCAACAAATTCCGTGACGCTAGTGCCGTGTCAGCCCCGGATGTGAGCCCGCCGTCAGTGCCGGCAGCGAGATTCCTGCCGCGGACAAGGCTGCGAGGTCTGACAGTGCTGCTGCTGCTGGCGGTCGCGGTGTTTCTGTGTGCGCTGCTCATCGGCAGCTCCGGCATCAGCGTGCCGAGCGCGCTTGCGGTGCTCGCCGGCGGCGGCGATGAAGCGACGCGCACGGTGCTGCTCGCCGTGCGGCTGCCGCGCGTGCTCGCAGGCTTCGGTGTCGGGAGTCTGCTGGCTCTCTCGGGCGTGTTGCTGCAGGCATTGTTCCGCAACCCGCTGGCGGACCCGTACGTGCTCGGAGTGTCCGGCGGTGCAGCGGTGGGCGCACTGCTCGCCATGATCGCCGGTGCGGCCGCCGTGGTCGTGCAGTCGGCCGCCGTGACCGGTGCGCTCGGCTCGGTCGCGCTCGTGTATCTGCTGGCGCGCGGCGGCGGCACGCCGCGGCTGCTGCTCACCGGAGTCGTGCTGGCGAGCGCCTGCGGCGCGCTGGTGAGCGTGCTGCTCGCACTGGCCGACTCCTCGCGCGTACGCGGCATGGTCTTCTGGCTGGCCGGCGATCTCGAGTGGGCGGTGAGCCCGTGGCTGAGCGCCGGTACGGCGCTTCTCACGCTCGCAATGGCGCTCATTGTGGCGCGGCCGTTGAACGTGCTCGCGTCCGGCGAGCTGCGTGCGCGTACCGTGGGCCTCGCGCTCGAGGCGTGGCGCACGGTGTTGTTCGTCGCCTGCGCCTCGCTCACCGCGCTGGCGGTGGTGAGCGCGGGTACCGTCGGTTTCGTCGGTCTGATCACGCCACATGCCGTGCGACTGAGCTTCGGCACCAGCGATCATCGCATCGTCGCACCCGCCGCCGCCCTCGCAGGTGGGATGCTGCTCGCCGGAGCAGACCTCGTCGCGCGCACCTGTGCCGCCCCACGGCAGCTGCCCGTCGGAGCCATCATGGCGCTGGTGGGCGCTCCTTTGTTCGTGGTGCTGTTGCGGGGACGGGCACGGTAGATCGGCCCCGCCGCCTGTTGTCGAGGCTACTCAGGCGACGATATTCGGCGAGAACGCGATTCGATTCCGACCCGCACTCTTGGCGCGATAGAGCGCCGCATCCGCTTCGGCAATGAGACGCTCGGCGAGCACCTTGTAGTCTCGTTGTCCCTGGCCGGGCTTGGCCGCTGCCACACCAATCGAGAGAGTCACCGTTTCCGTCACGCCTTTACCGACCGGGATCGGCTCCGCGCGCACCGCCTGCAGCACGCGAGCGGCGACCTTCTCACCATCGCTCATCGCCGCGTGCGACAGCACCATGGCGAATTCGTCGCCGCCGAAGCGTGCGCCGGTGTCGCTCAAACGCATCTCGGCGTCGATACGCTGGGCGACCTCGCGCAGCACGGTATCGCCCGCGAGGTGCCCATAGAGGTCGTTGATGCGCTTGAAATGATCTACATCGATCATCAGACAAATGAGCGATTGACGCGCGCGCTGCGCGCGCGCCAGCTCCTCGCGCAGCCGCGCATGCAGGTAGCGCCGGTTGTGAAAGCCGGTGAGGAAGTCGGTGAGCCCGCTGCGCAGCAGCCGTGCACGGTTCACGGCGTTCTCCACGCAGATCGCGGCGACCAGGCCCAGGTGTGCGAGGAAGTCGCTCGCGAGCTCCGGCGTGAAGCGCTGTGGGTCGCTGCTGGAGAACACCAGCACGCCGTCGAGCGGTTCATTGCGGCGTATGGGAATGAGCGCCAGGCTGCCGGGCGGCGCAGCGACCCCCGGCACGAGCAGCTCGTGGTCGGCTCTGCGGTAGGGACCGAGCCAGGGCCGCTCGAGATTGGCGAGCTGCGGGGCGACGCTCACCAGGGCATCGACGAAGCATACCCCCGGCGGCTCGCCGGCCGTGACGCCATCACCGGAGAGCAGATGGCGGATCTCGTGCTGGGGATCGTGCAGGATCAGTGCCACCTCATCGAGCTGGTACGAGGTGCGCAGACCCACGATGAGCCGCTCGAACAGCTGGGTGAGCGAGCCGGCGCGCAGCAGTTCCAGCTCGCGTTCCTGAGTCTTGCGCAGCAGCGAGTCGTTACGGCCGACCTCGTCGGTAAGCGCCGCGAGCCGTTCCTGCAGACGATGAATTTCCCGCTCGAGCCGGACCACCTGCGGCTCGGGCGCGGCACGCTGAGCGCCAGCCGCTGCCTTGTGCTCGGTCTGAGGTCGGCGCATCCCGCGAGCCTCCTTTCCTCTAGGCGCGCCGCTCCGTCACGCTGCGCCGGTCTGCAAGATAATCGCGCCCGCGGCGCATCAACGCAACGAAAGCATCGTGATCCTGCGACAGCACGGCGGCACGCAGGCGTTCCACCGCCTGCGCGAGCGCCTCGAGCGACTCTGCGCCGTAGTCATTGAGGCTCTGTATTTCATAATACAGCTCTGGGCTGTCCTGGGCGACGCGCGCCGCCACGTCGAGCTGCGCATCGAAGGTCGTACTCGACATACGCGCGAGCTTCGGTGCCGCTTCGCCGCTGTCGGCGAGCGCGGTGAAAAAGGCGATGTTGAGCGCGTGCGAGAGCCCGAGCACATAGGCGATCAGACGGTCGTGATCATCGAGGCTCATCACGACCTGCTCCGCCATGGTGGCGGCAAACAGCTCGCGCGCTGCGCTCAGCGCCGTGGCATTGCCGAGGTCGACGAACACGACGTGCCGGCCGGAGAGCAGCTCCGTGTCCGGACCGAACATCGGGTGCACGGAGGTCACCTTGCAGCCGTGCGATTTGAGCGCGAGCAGACCCGCGCGCAGCGGCGATTTGAGCGAGCCCACATCGAAGATCACCCCTGCGGGCCGGCGCAGTGCAAGATCACGCAGGATCGCATCCGTGATGCCGAGCGGCGTTGCCAGCACGATGAAGTCCTGCTTCAGATCGGTACGGCGCCAGTCCTCGACCCGCGCAACTCCCGCAGCGGCGGCCGCCGGATCCGCGATCTCGACCGTAAAACCCTGCGAAAGAAGAAAGTTCACGAACCAGCCGCCCATCTTGCCCGCGCCGCCGATGACGAGTGCGCGCCGGCCGCTGCCCGCACCCTGTGCCACGACGCTCGCCTGCTCCTGCGTGGTGAGCGATGAACGGATGAGCAGACGCAAGAGCCGCTCGGCGAGCTCCGGCGATACCCCACGATCGGCGGCCATCGCACGTACACTCATGATGACCTCGCGCTCACGCTCGTAGTCGCGCGTCGGCTTGCCGGTGGCACGCTTGGCGCGCGCCACCTCCTCGCTCAGCGCCTTGCGCTCGGCCACGAGTTGTATGAGCTGCCGGTCGAGATCGTTCACTCGCTGGCGCAGGTCCTCCAGCGTCACGGTATCGCGCGTCATGGAAGGGGCCTCCTGAAGTCCCCACTCCTTTCTATCGGGGCGCGGCAGGCCCTGCAAGGGGCGTGCGGCTGCCTGCGGCCGGTACGCCGCGCTGCGCTTGGCTGCCGTTTGCCTCGTCCAGGCTGCTATGGTCCCATTGGCGGTCATGGCGGACTACACGGAGCTGCTGCCGGATTCCCTGCCGGCCGAGCCACTCACACTCGTGAGTCAGTGGCTCGCGCAGGCCGAGGCGGCGCGAACCCAGCCGAATCCCAACGCCATGGTGCTCGCCACGAGTACCCGCGAAGGTCGTCCCAGCGCGCGCGTCGTGCTGTGCAAGGACATCGTGCCGCAGCCTGGCTTCGTCGTTTTCTACACCAACTACCTGTCCGCGAAGGGGCGGGAACTCAAGAACAATCCACGTGCGGCCGCGGTGATGCACTGGGATGCGCTGCATCGCCAGGTGCGTATAGAAGGTCCGGTCGTTGCGGCTCCGGAATCCGACAGCAATACCTATTTCGCCATGCGCGCCTGGCAGAGCCGCATCGGGGCCTGGGCCAGCGAGCAGAGCGAGCCGATTGCTTCGCGCGCACTGCTGCTCGAGGCCGTGAAGGAGACAGCGCGACGCTTTGGCGCGCCGACGCCCGGCTCGCCGGGGGCGGATGATTCACTCAAGGTCACCATCCCTCGACCGCCTCATTGGGGCGGGTACCGGCTGTGGGCAGAGGCCGTGGAGTTGTGGGTGCAGGGAGCGGCGCGCATCCACGATCGCGCGCGCTGGGAGCGCTCGCTGCACGCCTCCGGAGCCTCCTTCAGGCCCGGGGCGTGGGTAGCGACACGGCTGCAGCCGTAACGCGCGCACAGCGTCCATCACCCACCCAAGCCGAAAGCTCCTGCGGTGTGGAAAAGCATCCGGATCGTCCTGCTCCTGCTGGTGCTGCTTGCGGTGGCGCTGCACGCCTGGCTCGATCGCGTCGCGACGCAGAGCTGGCAGGAGCCGTTGTGGGTCGGACTGTACCCGCTGAACGGCGATGGCAGTGTGGCGGCCGCGGATTACCTGGCCGCTCTGCGTGCGAGCGATTTCGGCGCAATCGAGGATTTCTTTGCGCGCGAGGCTAAGCGCTATGGGCTCAACCTCGAGCAGCCGGTGCACGTGGAACTCTACCCGCAGGGCTCGAAGCTTCCGCCCACGCTCGATCGGGGCGTCGGCCCTCTCGGCATTGCCTGGTGGAGCCTCAAGCTGCGCTGGTTCGCGGCGCAGACCACCCATGTACCCGGTCGTGCCCCACCGCGGGTGCGGCTGTTTCTGCTGTACCACGATCCCACCGCACTCGAGCGTGCCCCCGACTCGCACGGGCTGCAGAAGGGACTGGTGGGGGTCGTGCACCTGTTCGCGGATCCGGGCATGTCCGGACGAAACAACATCGTGATCGCACACGAGCTGCTGCACACCGTTGGTGCCAGCGACAAGTACGACCTCGTCAGCGGCACACCGCTTTTTCCGATCGGCTACGGCGACCGCGACCAGGATCCTCTCTACCCGCAGGCACGGGCCGAGATCATGGCAGGACGGCGC
This sequence comes from Steroidobacteraceae bacterium, assembly GCA_035639195.1. Lineage (GTDB taxonomy): Bacteria > Pseudomonadota > Gammaproteobacteria > Steroidobacterales > Steroidobacteraceae > 13-2-20CM-66-19. Next base: position 28,546 of record DASQYM010000036.1, on the reverse strand, counting down.
GCGCTTTCCGCCGGTGAGTGGGACATGCCACGCACGCTGGCAGGCGTGGTGGTGGGCCCGGAGACGGCGCTGGAGATCCGGTGGACGCATTGAGCTCGGCGCGCGAAGTATCGGCCGCAGCTGGGCTGCGCGCGGCGGAGGTGGCCGTGCGTGCCGGAGCACGCGAGCTGGTGCGCGCGCTTTCGCTCGAATTCGCCCGCGGTGAGGTGCTCGCCATCCTCGGTCGCAACGGCTCGGGCAAGACGCTCACCCTGCAGACGCTCGCCGGCCTGCGGCCGCCCGCCGCGGGCGCCATGTCACTCGATGGGGTGCCGATGCCGCAGCTGCGCCGCCGCGCACTTGCCCTCAGGCTCGGCCTGCTGCCGCAGGATCTCGAGGACGCCTTCGTCAGCACCGCCATCGAAACGGTATTGATCGGGCGCCATCCACACCTCTCGCTCTGGCAATGGGAGAGCGCGCAGGACGAGCAGATCGCGCGCGCAGCGCTGCGCGCTGTGGACATGGAGATGCTTGCGCTGCGCCGCACTGACACGCTCTCCGGGGGCGAGCAGCGCCGTGTGGCCGTGGCGGCGCTGCTCGCCCAGGACCCGGCGATCTTCCTGCTCGATGAGCCGACCAATCACCTCGATCCGCACCACCAGCTCGCGGTTCTCGGGCTGTTCCGTGATCTGGCGCTCGCCGGGCGCACGGTGATCACCACCCTCCACGACCCGACGCTTGCGGCACGCTTCGCCGATCGTGCGTTGCTGCTTTATGGCGACGGCCGTTGGCTGCTTGGTCCGGTCGGCACCACTCTCACGGCCGCAACTCTTTCCGAGTTGTACATCGCGCCGATCATCGAGCTAGGCCACGACGGCCGGCGCGTATTCGTCAGCGCCTGAGCCCGCGTTTCGGCCGCACGCTTTTCTCGGGAGCAGGAGGCTGAGCTCAGCGCGCGAGCGCCGCCAGCACGAGGGTGTGCAGCAGACCGTTGGTAGCGAGCACGCTCGTCGTATTGATCGCGACCGGTGCACCGGTGATGTCCGTGAAGTTCCCGCCCGCCTCGCGCACGATCACGGAAAGCGCAGCGATATCGAGGATGTTGACATCGGACTCGATAACGACGTCCAGCGAGCCGCGCGCCAGCAGATGATAGTGCACGAAATCGCCGTAGCCGCGCACCCGCCCGACACGCGCGAAGAGAGCGCCGAGCCGGCCCCAGTGCGGTGGCTGCGTGAGCCTCTTCAAGTTCCCAGTGGAGAGGAAGGCCTGCTCGAGCGTCGCGACCGCACTCACCCGTATGCGCTGGTCGTTGAGGTACGCCCCGCCGCCCCGCTCCGCCCAGGCGAGCTCACCATAAGCCGATGCATTCGAGACGCCCAGCACCAGCTCGCCGGCGCGCATGAGCGCGATCTGCGTCGAGAAGAACGGTGCCTCGCGCACGAACGACTTCGTGCCGTCGATCGGATCGACGAGCCAGATGCTCTCGGCTCCCGGCGCATGCCGGCCGGTCTCCTCGCCGTAGAACCCGTAGCCTGGAAACTTGCGCGCCAGCGCCGCGCGGATGATCTCCTCGGCGCGCATGTCCGCTTCGGTCACCGGCGAGTGGTCGGGCTTGATGCGCACGCTGGGGTTGTGGCGATAGTACTCATTGATGACCGCGGCCGCCGCGCGCGCAGCCTCGAGGGCGGCGGTCAGTTCTTTCGACGCCATATCGCTTAGGATACGTGCATGGGCAATCGCCTGAGCAAGATCTATACCCGCACGGGCGATGACGGCACCACCGGTCTCGGCGACGGCAGCCGGGTCGCCAAGGACAGCCTGCGGGTGGAAGCGTTCGGTACGGTGGATGAGCTCAACAGCGCCATCGGCGGGCTGCTGGCGACGCCCGAGGTCCCGTCAGGTGTGGCTGCATGCCTCACCGAGGTGCAGCACGAGCTGTTCGATCTGGGTGGAGAGCTGTGCATTCCCGGCCATCGAATCATCACGGCCGAGCACGTGGCGCGCCTGGAAAAATCACTCGATGATTTCAACGACACTCTGCCGCCTCTCAAGGAGTTCATTCTGCCCGGCGGAGGTCCCGCCGCCGCCGCCTGTCATCTCGCGCGCACCATCGCCCGCCGCGCCGAGCGGCGTGTGTGCACGCTCGCCAAGGCGGAGAGTGTCAGTCCCGAGGTCGCCAAATACCTCAATCGCCTCTCGGATCTGCTGTTCGTGCTCGCACGAGTGCTGGCTCGCCACGAGCGCGGCGTCGAGGTGCTGTGGCGTCACGAGCGTGACAGGCGAAGGTAGCGGCACTGCGCGAGGCGCTCAGGCGCCCGTGCCACCTCGCAGCGCTTGATCAAGAAGTGCTCGCAAGCGCCTCCAGTCAAATGAGGGGCCGGGATCGGTCTTGCGTCCCGGCGCGACATCGCTGTGGCCCACGATGGCCTGCTCGCTTAGCGAGGGGTACACCGCAAGCAGTGCGGTGATGAGCACAGCGAGCATGTGGTACTGCGCATCGGCATAGGGCGTCTCGTCCGCGCCTTCGAGCTCGACACCGATCGAGAAGTCGTTGCAGCTGGTGCGCCCGCACCACGCGGACTGCCCCGCGTGCCAGGCGCGCGCGTCGAAGGGCACGTACTGCACGATGTGACCGTCGCGCCGGATGAGTGCATGCGCCGATACACGCTGCGCGGCGATCGCACGAAAATAGGGGTGCCCGTCCGCGGGCAGCGTGCCGGTGAACAGCCGATCGATCCACGGGCCGCCGAACTCACCGGGCGGCAGGCTGATGCCGTGCACCACCAGCAGCTCCGGCAGGAAGCCCGACGGTCGGTGATCGAAATGGGGGGAGAGCACCTGGCGGGCCCCGACGATGAGTCCCGTACCGCGGTCGATGTGCGGCGGCCGGTGCCACGGAGCGCCTTGGCTCATCTTGGAATGGTAGCAATTCCCCATGTTTCGGGTACGAATGGGATCTTCAGTCAGGACCCCTCCCGCATATAAATATGTTGATATGCCGCGGTATCAACATGTTGATACTTCCGCAGCGCTCGCCCCCGAGGAGCTCGACCGATTCATCAGTGCGATCCAGCACCTCTGCCGCCGTGGGATCGACGAGCGCAGCGACCATCCCGGACTTTCGCAGCGCCCTCTCGCTAGGCTCATGGGTCAGTCCGAGCAGGCGTTCGGCAGCCTGCTGGCGAGGCTACTCGGCCGGGGCTACCTCGCTCGTCGAACAGCGCGGGGCCACGCTGCAACTCACGAGCTCACTGCGCTTGGCAGGATCATGCTGCACGAGGCGAAGGAAATTGGACATGAGGTCCTGGCGCTGGCCTTTATGCCACTCACCGGCGAAGAGCGGCACTCCCTTCGCGCGTTGCTCCAGAAGGTGCTCGACGCGCGGTGGCGGCTGCGGTTCCTGCCATCGCCCGAGAGCCCATGGTAAAAGAGGACCCCTCATGAGCCAGCCAAATGCAGCGTATGCGGCGCGCGATCTCGCGCATGTGTGGCACCCATGCACGCAGATGAAAGACCACGAGAGCCTGCCGCCGATCCCGATCCGGCGCGGCAGCGGAGCTTGGCTCGAGGACTACGAGGGGCGGCGCTACCTCGACGCCATCAGCTCCTGGTGGGTGAACCTCTTCGGACACGCCAACCCGCGCATCAACGCGGCCGTGCGTGCCCAGCTCGAGAGCCTCGAGCACGTGATCCTCGCAGGCTTCACTCACGAGCCGGTCATTGCGTTGTCGGAATCCCTGACGGCGCTTGCACCGCCGGGACTAACGCGTTGCTTCTACGCGGACAACGGCTCATCGGCCATCGAGGTGGCGGTGAAGATGAGCTTTCACTACTGGCGCAACACCGGTCACCCGGCCAAGCGTCGCTTCATCACGCTCGCCAACAGCTATCACGGCGAAACTCTCGGTGCGCTCGCGGTCGGCAACGTCGAGCTCTACAAGGAGATCTACCGACCGCTGCTCATGGATGTGATCACCGCGCCCTCGCCCGATTGCTACGAGCGCGGCCCCGCGGACAGCTGGGCCGAGCACTCGCGCCGGCGCTTTGCCGACATGGAAGCGTTGCTGGCGCGGCACGCGCACGAAACCTGCGCGGTGATCGTCGAGCCCCTGGTCCAGTGTGCTGGTGGCATGCGCATGTACGATCCGGTGTACCTCACGCTGCTGCGCGCCGCCTGCGATGCGCACCGGGTACATCTGATCGCCGACGAGATCGCCGTGGGTTTCGGGCGCACCGGGACGCTGTTTGGCTGCGAGCAGGCGGGCATCCGTCCCGACTTCATGTGCCTGTCCAAGGGCTTGACCGGCGGCTACCTGCCGCTGTCGACCGTGCTGACCACCGAGCCGGTGTACGCCGCGTTCTACGACGAATACACCAAGCTCACCGCCTTCCTCCACTCGCACAGCTTCACCGGCAACCCGCTCGCCTGCGCCGCCGCGCTCGCGACGCTGGCGATCTTCCGCGAAGAGCGCACCCTCGAGCGCAACCGCGCACTCGCCGGGCATCTCGGTGCGCGCGCGCGTGAGCTCGCAGCGCATCCACACGTGGCGGAGGTGCGCCAGTGCGGCATGATCGTCGCGGTGGAGCTCGCCGCCGACAAGGCCGCGCGCACGCCCTACCCGTGGCAGGAGCGGCGCGGGCTCGCCGTTTACCGGCATGCGCTTTCCCGGGGAGTGCTGCTGCGCCCGATAGGCAACGTCGTTTACTTCATGCCGCCATATGTCGTCACGAGCGAGGAACTCGACCTCATGGTCAAGGTCGCTCTCGAGGGAATCGAGCGCGCTACATGCGGCTGACGCGAGCTTATGTCGATGCGGCGCTCGAGCCGGGCGCACGCGTAGTCCTCACGGGCACTGGCGCCGGGCACCTGACGCGCGTGCTGCGGCTGGGGCCCGGCGCCTCCGTGACGCTCTTCAATGGACGCGGAGGTGAGTACGCCGCTCGCATTGACGGGGTACGGAGGAGCGAAGTCACGTTCGCGGTGGGCGAGCATCAGTCCATCGAACGCGAGTCCCCTTTCCCGCTCACTCTCGCGCAGGGGGTCTCGCGCGGCGAGCGCATGGACCTGGTGGTGCAGAAAGCCACGGAGCTCGGCGTGATGCGCCTGGTCCCTGTGATCACCGAGCGCAGCATCGTGCGGCTCGATGATGAGCAGTCCGATCGCAAGTCCAGGCACTGGCGCGCCATTGCGATCGCGGCCTGTGAGCAGTGCGGCCGCAACCGCCTGCCGGACGTCGCACTGCCGGCGCAACTGTCTTCATTCCTGCGTCTGCCCGCGCCCGCGAGCGTTCGGCTGCTGCTCTCGCCGTCGGCCGCACGGCGCATCGAGGATGTGCCGCGCCCTGCCAACGGCGCGACGGTGCTCATCGGTCCCGAGGGCGGGCTCTCGGAGGAGGAGCAGGCGCTCGCCGAAGGCGCGGGGTACACGGCGGTCAACCTCGGTCCACGCGTGCTGCGCACCGAGACCGCCGCGATTGCCGCACTCACTTTGTTGCAGCGCGAGTTCGGGGATCTCTGAAACGGCGCCACGGACGAGCAGGCATTGTTGGATGAGGTTATGTCCAACGATGCCCTGCTCGCGCGCAGCGCCTCGGAACTTGGTACATTCCATCGCTGCAGGCGGCGCCAGGGAAGGTCGCGGCCACCGACCCAGGCCGAGCTTTGACGTCGGCCCAAGAACAAACAACATGGGAGACAGCCCTCCTGCCCCGTCTGAAGATGGTTTCCATGCGCGACGGCGCATATGGCCTGTTCTGCATACTCTTGCTCGGGACACTGGCGCTGCTTGCGCAGCAGCCGGCGCAGGCCCAGGTCAGCGATCCGGCCGACCAGGTCTGCCCGCGCTATCCGCCGGGCTCGGCCTTGCCGGCGCCGGCCGATCTTTACAGCCAGAACCATGCGCTCGAGGTGACGCTGCGCCTGCAGAGCGTTACGGATGCACAAGCGCGCACGCGCTACTGCTATACCACTGCGGCCGGCACGCAGGCACCGACGCTGCACCTGTGGCCCGGCGACCAGCTCACCTTGCATCTGCAGAATGCGTTGCCTGGGACGGGCCCCGCGGGCACACCGGAGGGCACCCCGGGCGGCGACTGCGTCGCCGGCCCCATGGGACCGGCCGCCACCAACCTGCACTTCCACGGCATGAATCTGCCGCCGGCGTGCCACCAGGACGATGTGGTGAGCGTGCTGGTGCAGCCGCAGGCGAGCTTCGACTACATCCTGCAGATCCCGGCCGATGAGCCGCCGGGTCTTTACTGGTATCACCCGCACCCGCATGGGTTCACTGAGGCACAGGTGCTGGGAGGCGCAGCCGGCGCGATCATCATCGAGGGCATCGAGAGCGTCGTCCCGCAGGTCACCGGCTTGCCGCAGCGCATTTGGGTGCTGCGCGATCAGCAGCGAGCCATCCCCTGGGGAGGTGCCCGCGGGGAGCCCATTCTCGATCTGTCGGTGAACTTCGTACCGGTCACTTACCCCGACTACACGCCTCCCGTGCTGCAGAGCGCGCCGGCGTCGCGGGAGTTGTGGCGCGTACTGAACGCGTCGGCCGATGAAATCCTCGATCTGCAGTATGTGATCGGCACGGTACCGCAGCCGCTGGAGATCATCGGCATCGACGGCATCCCGGTCGGGCAGGGCACCGGCACGATCCAGGTTGTCACCGATACGCACTTCCTGCTCCCCGCCGGAGCCCGCGTCGAGTTCATCGTCACCACGCCACCCACCGGGGCAGCAGGTCAGCTGGCGACGCGACAGGTGGATGCCGGGCCGGGCGCGCTGCCGTATCCTGCACGGCCGCTCGCACTCATCAGTCCCACGGGCACGGCGCAGGAGGCGCCAGCGGTACGGCGGCGCCTCAAGGCGGCGCTGCCGCGGCAGCTGCGCTTCGCGCGCCTCGGCGCGACCTCACCGAATGCGCAGCGTCGCCTGTTCTTCTCCGAGAGCGAGCTCTCCCCCGGACACTCTGGCTACTTCATCACGCTCGAGGGCCATACGCCCAAGATCTACGACATGTCCGCGCCTCCGGATCTCGTGCTGCACCAGGGCACGGTCGAGGACTGGACCGTGGAGAACCGCTCGAGCGAGGACCACGTGTTCCACATTCATCAGCTGCACTTCCAGGTGCTGGCAGTCAACGGTGTCGCGATCGCAGATCCTGCGCTGCGCGATACGGTCAACGTGCCCCACTGGTCCGGATCCGGACCGTACCCGAGCGTGACGTTGCGCATGGACTTCCGCGACGCGGCCATCGTCGGCAGCTTCGTGTACCACTGCCACCTGCTCGCACACGAGGACGCGGGCATGATGGCGGCACTGCAGATGCTACCTGCCGGCATCGCCACCGCAACCACACTTACCGCATCGCGCCCGAGCGTGAACGTCAACGGCCCTCTTGCTCTGACCGCTACCGTCACGCCGGCAGTGAGCGGAACGGCAATTAATGGCACGGTTCAGTTCACCGTCGATGGCGCCGCGCTCGGTCGGTCCGTGCGACTGAGCGGCGGGCAGGCGACCTTGAGCACCTCCTTCGGCGCGCGCGGTGCGCACACCGTGAGTGCCGCCTACTCGGGCGATGCCGACTGCAACGAATCGCTCTCCGCTGATCTGCCTGTGTCGATCGAGGACTTCTCGCTCAGCGCGCCGGCGATCGCCATCAGCGCCGGTGCGACCGGAATTTCCACGGTTACGCTGTCGGGCACACCCGGGTTCGACTCGGCCGTCACACTGGCGTGCGCGGTGCCGGACAGCCTCACCGGGCCGCACTGTGAGCTCACTCCCGCAAGTCTCACCGGCTCAGGCAGCGTGCAGCTTCGCGTCTCGACCACCGGGGCGTACGCGCCGAAAAGTACCCTCGGAGGTGCCATGCTCGCAGGTGTCGGGCTGGTGATCGCACGCGTGCGCAGGCGCAGTCCACGCGAGCGAGGCCAGCGCTATGGTGCGCGGCTCGTCTGGCTCCTGCCGCTGCTGGCGCTCGGCTGTAGCGGAAGCGGCAGCACCGTCAACGGAACTCCGCCAGGCGCTTATCAGGTCGTGGTGACCGCGACCGCGCTGCAGGGGACGGTGCAACTTCGGCATCAGCTGGCGGTGCCCGTCGAGGTTCACTAGGGAAGCGCGCCGCGCGCCTTCGGATCAGGCGCTCGCGATGCTGGTCTCGTCCGCGATCATCTCCTCGAGGCGCTCGAGGTCCGGCACGAAGGGCGTCTCGTTCACCATGCGGATCTGGCAGATAACCGGGGTGCGCTCGGGGAACACGCGCGAGTTGTCGGGTCGCACGACATCCGAGCTGACGCGTACCAGCTGCGGAAAGCCCTGCGAGACGAGCGCGAAATTGCCGCCCTCCACGCGCGTGCCGAGTGCGTGCAGGATGACGATACGCGTGCGCCCGCTTGGCGGTGGAATCGTCTGACCGCAGGCGCCCTCGAAAGAGATCAACGGTACGGCCTTGCCGTTCCACGGCACCGTGCCGATGTACCACGGAGGCGCACCGGTCATCTCCGAGGGTGTCTGGAAGCCAACGACTTCGGCCACACAGGAGCGCGGAATGATCAGCCGGCCCTCGGTGAGTGGCACGAGCAGGCTGTAGATTTCGGCGACGCGCTCGGCCACGGCTCAACTACCGTACGCCTGGGTGCGAGCGGCGGCGCGCCGCCGCTCGACGAGCGGTGCGATCGCATCGAGCAGCTGCGCCTCCTGATAAGGCTTGCCGAGGTAGTCATCGACGCCGAGCTCGATAGCGCGCGCGCGATGCTTTTCGCCGACGCGCGAGGTGACCATGATGATCGGCACCTCCTTCAGGCGCGGGTCGTTGCGCACATGCGCGGCGACCTCATAGCCATCCATCCGTGGCATCTCGATGTCGAGCAGGATCACATCCGGGACGTTGTCCTGCAGCAGGGCCACGGCGTCCATGCCATCGCGCGCCGTCAGCACACGCATGCCGTTGCGTTCGAGCAGCCGCTGGGTCACACGTCGCACCGTGATGGAATCGTCCACCACCATGGCGAAGATGCGGCGGTCACCGCGGTCCTTCGGCACGGCCGCGGGCGCCTGGATGCGGGTGCGCCATTCGGCGCGCACCAGGGCGCCGATGTCGAGAATGATGACGATGCGGCCATCACCGAGGATGGTGGCGCCCGAGATGCCGCGGATTCCGGAGATCTGCGGCCCGACCGACTTCACCACGATCTCGCGGCTGCCGACCAGCTCATCCGCCACGATTCCAGTGGAGTGCTCACCCGCGCGTACCAGCACCACCGGAATGGTGACGTCCTGCCCGGGAAGCTCGGAGGGGCTGAGGCCCACGAAGGTCGCGAGATGCTGGAAGCGGTACTTCTGGCCGGCGTAGTCGAAGGCGCTCGCTTCGCGTCCGAGATGGGCGGCAACCTCTGCCTTGGATAGCCGCAGCACGCCCTCGACGGTCGGCAGCGGCAGAGCGTAGTACTCCTCGCCGGTGCGCACGACGAGCGCGTGGCTGATCGCCAGCGTGAGCGGCAGGCGAATGGTGAACACGGTGCCCTCGCCCGCCTTGGTCTCCATGTGCAGAGCGCCACCGAGGCGTTTGATCTCCGTAGCCACGACATCCATGCCCACGCCGCGGCCGGCCTGCTGCGTGATCGCGCCGGCGGTGGAGAAACCCGGTTCGAGAATGAGCTGCATGGCTTCTTCGTCGCTGAGCGTCTGCCCCGTGCCGAGCAGCCCAAGGGTCTGCGCCTTGTCGCGGATCGCCCTGAGGTTCATGCCGCCACCATCGTCGGTGAGGCGCACCATGACCTCGGCCCCTTCGCGATGCAGCTCGAGCACGATGTGGCCCGTGTCGGGTTTACCGCGCTTGATACGCTCTTCGGGCTTCTCGATGCCGTGTACGACAGCGTTGCGCAGCATGTGCTCGAAGGGCGGCAGCATGCGTTCGAGCACCTGACGATCGAGCTCCCCCGAGGCGCCTTCGACCGTGAGCTCGGCGCGCTTGCCAGTGTCGGCGGCGGCCTGGCGCACGATGCGCGCCAGGCGCTGCACGTGGCGCTGGAACGGCACCATGCGGGTGCGCATCAGGCCGTTCTGCAGCTCGGTGATCGTACGGGCCTGCTGCTGCAGGAGGCTCTGTGTGTCCTTGGCGAGATTCTCGAGCAGCTGCTGGATGCTCGCCACGTCGTTGGCGGTCTCGGCGAGCGCCCGCGAGTATTGCTGGATGGAGGAATAGCGGTCGAGCTCGAGCGGATCGAACTCGCTGCGGTGAACGCTCTCGTCCTCGTGCTTGTGCAGGATCTGCGCCTCGGTCTCGATCTCGAGGCTGCGCAGCTGCTCCTTGAGGCGCGTGACCGTACGGGACAGCTCGCCCAGATTGAAATCGAAGGAGCCGAGCTGTTGCTCGAGTCGCGCGCGCGCAATGCTCGCCTCCCCCGAGACGTTGAGCAGCTGATCGAGCAGTTCCGCATCGACGCGGGCCATTTCCTGGCGCTCGCCGCCACTTACCGGCTCGCGCCCCGGGGGCACCGGCTGCGGTGCGGCGAGCACCTCATCACCGTGCGAGTCGCCACGTGCACGCACCAGCGGAGAGGCGCTGGCGAGGGCTGCCGCGGAGGTCCACTCCCCCCCGATGCGTACGGGAAGCGGCGCAGGTACCGCTGCAGAAGCCATCGGCGCGGCGTGGGCAGTCGTGGCCTCGGCAGTCGAGCTCGAGGCGGGCGGGCTGGGTTGAGACTCGCGCGCCGGCGTGGGAGCGAGTGCCACCGTTACGGCAGCCGATGCCGTCGCGCTGCGCGCAGTCTCCTCCTGGCCGGCATCGCTCGCGAGCAGCAGCTCCGCATTCAGCTTGGCGAGCGCGGTGTCGGTGCCGGTGCCGAGGGGTTCCGAGAATTCGAGCTCATCCGCTGAGAGCTCGATGGAAGCGGGGGCGGCGTCAGCGTCGCTGGCGTCCGCCGCCCACGCCGCAGGGGCGGCCGCAGCGGAGGTGTCCGGAGCACTGGCCGCAGGCGTGCGGCCGCCGCCCGGATGCGCGAGGCTCTGCAGCCGCGCAACGATGGCACGCGCTGGTGTGACGCGCTGGCCAGTCGCCACCTGCTCGCGCATGCGCGCAAGCTCATCGAGACTCGCCTGGATGGCATCGAAGAGCGCGTCGTCGGCTCCCAGCTTGCCGGTGTCGACCAGCAGCACGAGCGATTCGAGCTCGTGGCTGAGATCGCCCATCGGGGTGATGCCAGCCATGCGCGCACCGCCTTTCAGCGTGTGCAGTGGCCGCTTCAGCGCCAGGCGATACTCGCCGCTCTCGGGCTGCGACCGCCAGTCCGAGAGTGCATGCTCCGCGGCATCGATGAGCTCGGTGGCCTCATCGGTGAAGATCGCGGCAACCTCCGGATCGAAATCCACCGCTTCATCCGCGGCCACGGTCTCGGCGTCGCCGGCAGCAGCTGGCGCTGCGCCCGAGGCAGCCTGCGCCGCCGCGATGCGTTCATCGAGCCTCTTGTCCGCGCGCTCGATGCGCTCGAGCAGCTGCCAGTGATTGACGAAGAAGCCGGTGGACTCATCGAGATGTGTCGCGACGGACTCCATCGCCACCATGCAATCCTGCATCAGGACGAGCTCCTCACCGGTGAGGCCCGCACTGCTGCTGAATGCGCGGCGCAACCAGTGATCGAGCGGCTCGGCGAGGCGGATGCCGTGGCGTGCCTGCGCCATTTTCGAGCTGCCTGAAAGAGTGTGACAGGCGCGATAGACCTCCTCCGGAAGGAGATGCGGCTCGGGAAGATTCGCCTCGCGCTTGAGGAAAGCCCGCACCGTCACGACGTGCGCCGCGGTCTCACGGGCGTAGATATCGCGCAGCGTCTCATCCGGCAGGGAGCGAGCCGCTGAGTCGGCGGATGGCGGGTGGACGCCGGAGCTAGCGCTTGCGGGCTCCGCGGTCGGTGCCTGCGCCGGTGTGGCCGCCACAGCTGCGGGTATCGGCCGGGCGCGGCGAGCAGCCGGTCCGTTCGGGAGGACCTGGGTCGAAGCTGGCGCTGGCTCTGCCGCGCCCTCATCCTCCGCTTCGATGGCACGCGCGCTGCCGCGGCCGGCTGCGAGGGCGTGCGCCCGCGAGGAGATGCCGGCGATGTCCGCGTGCAGCGGCGTACCGTTCTGGAGTTGATCGACGAGCTCGGGCAGCGCCGTCATCGCTGCGCGCAGCGTCTCGAGAATTGCGGGCGAGCGGGTGAGCGTGTTATCGAGCAGGCGATTCAACAGGTTCTCGATCGACCAGGCGAATTCGCCCAACTCGCGCGCCCCCACCATGCGACCGCTGCCCTTCAGGGTATGGAAGGAGCGGCGTACGGTGACCAGCGAATCGCGCTCGAGCGGATTCTGGTCCCACACCGGGAACCCCTGCTGGATCTTGCCAAGCTCTTCGTGGGCTTCCTCGATGAACAGCTTCATCAGCTCGGGGTCGGCGAGCTCGACGGGCGCCTTTGGTGGAGAGGCGGCCAGCGTGGGTGCCGCAGCACCGACCGCCTGCGCATCGGGCTGCGGCGCCGCTCCCATGGCAACGCTCGGGATCTGCACGGTCTTGGCGTAGGTGCCCGGCTCGAGCGCTGGAACCGTCGGCGGCGTGGGAGTCGGCTGCTGCTCGAGGGCCTGCACGCAGGCCTGTGCATTGTCCAGCATGTACCAGGGATCGGCGCGCCCGGCCTGCAGCGTCTCCATGTAGTACTCGACGCTCACGATGGCATCGGCCAGACGGTCGACGAAGCCCGGCGGCAATACGTGTACGCCGGGCTGCATCACGCGCCGCAGCTGGTTGGTGATCGCTTCGATGATCTCGACGGCGCGGGCCTTGCCGAGCAGCAGCAGACCCGCCTTCATACCGCGCATGAGATCCTGCCAGCTGTCGAGGCCGGCGGCGTCGAGCGTACCACCGACGCTCTGCACGACCGCCTCCTTGATGCGCTGCAGATTCACGATGCACTCGCGCAGCACCGCCGCCTGCACCTGCTGGAACTCGGTGTCCGACTCCGGCTGCGGCAGGCCCGCATCCTTCGGCGGCAGGATCATGCCGACCAGACCATCGTCGAGCTTGTCCTCAACGCCGATCAGAGTCGCGGCGATATCCACGAGCGTCGCCTCATCGGCGCGCAGCGTACCTGCCACGATCTTGCCGAGCCGCTCGGTCTCCGACTGCACCCGTGAGCGCAGCTCGCCAAGCCCGAGCACCCCGAGCGTGTCGCCGATCTTGCGCAGCAGCTCCACCTGCGAGGCGAGCTCCTGTGGCTGCCCGGCGCCGCGACGCACGAAGATGTCGAGCACGTCCTTCACCTTGCCGAGGTCCTCGCGAATCGCCGCGGCAACGGTCTGCATGAGCTTCACGGACGGCGCCGAGAGGCTCTCACGCTCCTGCTCGATGCTCTCATCGACCGGCAGCAGCTCCGCGAGCCGGAAGGAGGTGCGCACCGCACTCACGCGTCCGCCCGAGGATTCCGCGCGGCCGACGTAATAGAGGAGATTGTTGAGCAGCTCCACTGGTGGAGACTGCGCGTAGCGCGCCTCGCCCTGCTCGTAGAGACGACGGATCTCGCGATCGGCGAGGCCGAGCAGGCGCTTCACCGACTGCCCGCTCTCGAGCCCGTTCTCCTGCAGCGACTCGATGACCGCGCCCACCACCCACCACAGCTGGAACACCGGCTGTCGGGTGGCGATCTGCTCGAGCTTGCGCGCCACGGCGGCGAGGATCTCCAGATTCTGCACGATGCGCTCGCCGCGTATCCAGCCGATGAGTCCGGTCTGAAAGCGCGCGCGCAGCCGCCGCGCCCACTGCTCGACCGTCAGCGGTGGCTCGCCCGGGGTGGCCGCGATCGGCTGCGCCTGCTTGTCCGACTTGAGGTTCAGCAGCAGCAGCGTTCCTTCGCTGAGGAGCGCGTGGCCGCGCACCGCGCGCAGATCGTTCAGCAGCGGCAGCAGCACCAGAGCCAGATCGCGCCCTCCGGCCAGCACGCGCTCGAGATAGGAGGGCAGCTGAACCATGGCGCGCATCAGCGCATCGAGGCTCTCCGCCTGACTCTTGCGCTCGGAATGAGTCGCAAGCAGGTACTGCGCCACGTGCTCCATCTCCTCAGCGAGCAGCGCCGCCCCGTAGATCTCCAACATGCGCAGCACTCCCTGCACCTGGTGCAGGTCCTGCGTGCACTGCTCGAGTAATGCGGCATTGTCGGGCTGCTCGACGTAGCTCTCGAGCGCGGCGCGCGCCGCGGCGAGCGTCACGTTGACCTCGCGACCAACGAGCTCGAATGTCTGGGAGGCGACTTCAGGCATGCCGTGCTTTCGCGAGCTGAGCGCTAGGAGCCGCCGAGGGTGGCGATCTGCCGCACCTTGGCGGTGGTGAGCGTGGCGTCCTCGAGCCGCCGCACCATGCCGCTCGCGCCGGCCCGGTCGGCGGCCGCGCCGCCGGGCAGGCGGAAGCCGGCCGCGGACTTGCGCAGCCCGGCCGAGAGCTCCGCGAGCTTGGCGATCGCGATGGAGGTTGCCTGGGTCGATTCGGCGGTCTGGGCGCTGATTTCCTTGAGCACTTTCATGTTGCGGGCGATGTTCTGCGCCGCGCCGGTCTGCTGGCGCGAGCTACCGGAGATGTTCTGCACGAGACTCGCAATCTGATTGGATACCTGCTCGATCTCGCCGAGCGCGGCGCCGGCATTCTCGGCGAGCAGCGCGCCGCCGACCACATCGGTGGTGCTGCGCTCCATCGACACCACCGCCTCGTTGGTATCGGTCTGGATGGTGCGCACCAGCACCTCGATCTGCTTGGTGGCATTCGCGGCGCGCTCGGCGAGGCGCTGCACCTCGTCCGCCACCACCGCGAAGCCGCGGCCGGCATCGCCGGCCATGGAGGACTGGATGGATGCATTGAGCGCGAGGATGTTGGTCTGCTCGGCGATATCGTTGATCAGCTCGACGATGTTGCCGATCTCCTGCGAGCTCTCTCCCAGGCGCTTGATGCGCTTGCTGGTTTCCTGAATGGTCTCGCGGATGGTGTTCATGCCGTCGATGGTGCGGCGCACCGCATCGCCGCCTTTGTGTGCCACCTCCACCGAGTGACGCGCAACGTCGGCGGCGCGCTCGGCGTTGCCGGAGACTTCCTCCACCGAGGCGGCCATGCTGGCGGCGGATTCGGTGGCCGAAGCGATCTGCTTCGACTGCGCGCCGGAGGCTTTGGCGAGATGCTGCGACAGCGCCTGCGTCTGGCGGGTGGCGGAGTCGAGCTGGATCGCCGATGCATTGATGGTGGTGACGAGTCCGCGCAGCGCGTCGACCGCGTAATTGATCGAGTCTGCGATTGCGCCGGTGATGTCCTCGGTCACCGTGGCCTGCACCGTGAGATCGCCGTCGGCGAGGCTCGAGAGCTCATCGAGCAAGCGCAGGATCGCCTGCTGGTTGCGGTCGCTTTCCCGGCGCTGGGTCTCGGCCGAGGTGCGCTGGCGCTGGAGCGTGCGATGCACCCGCAACGCGGCAACGAGCGCCGCCAGCAGCAGCGCCAATCCCACCGCGAGCAGCGCGAGCGGCAACCAACGCAGCACGTGCGCGCTTGCCGGTGGCGCGGGCCGCGCCGCGCCTGCGGCCAGGTCACGCGCGTCCGCGACGATAGCGCGCGCCGCCGTCTGCGCGGCAGGCAGGGCAGGAGCGGCCGCGACGGCACGCTTCACGGCCGCCGCGAGCTCGCTGTAGATCGAGTCGAGATTCTTCAGGTGCTTCGCAGAGTCGGGCGCAGTGACACGCGGCAGCGCCAGCGTCGAGGAGCCACCGGCGAAGCCCGCGATCACCTGGCCGAGGTACTCGCTGCTTTCGGCAATGCGCTGTGCGGCCTGCGCGGGGTCGCTGCTCCCCTGCGCGAGTGCGGTCACATCGAGCTGCAGGCGCTGCGCGCGCGCCTCGAACCGCTCCAGAGTGCCGCCCGCCGCACCCGCTCCCGGCGGCGGCAGGCTCGCCTCGAGGGCGCGTGCCTCCGCGGTGAGCCGCGGCACGAGTGTCGCGGTGTCGTGCGCAGCCGCGGCGGCGTCGGTTAGCGGGGCGCGCGCACGCAGCACGGCGGTGCCATTGCTCATCAGGCGCGTAAAGCGCGCGTCGGTCGCGAAGGGCGCATTGGCATCGTGCGCAGCGGCATCCTCGAGCGTCTTCTGGCTCTGCTGGAAGCGCGCGAGCGCCTGCGGCTCACCCGCGGCCGCGGCACCGGCATCGAGCGCTGCTTCGTAGAGCGCTTCGATGGGCACCGCCGGCGTGCTCGGCTCCATCTTCGTCTGCAACAGGTAGTAGCTCACGCCGCTGCCGGCAAGCAGCAGCGCCGCGAGCGTCAGCAGCAGCGTCAGCCGTCCGGGCACGCCCACGCCGCTCATGCAGCCGCCTCGGCAAAGGCCGGACTTTCGAGCACCGCGCGCAGCGACAGCACCGGCCACTGCTCCTGTCCACGGCGAAAGGCGCCCGCCAGGTAGCGCTCGCAGCGCGCCACGGTCGGCGGCGCATCGCCGGTGAATTCATTGTCGGCGAAACGGCGGAAGCCGAGCACCTCATCCACGAGCAGCCCGGCGGGGATCTCGCGATGATGCACCACCACGACGCGGGTATTGCGCGTGATCGGCGTGATACCGCTGCCGAGGAACTGCCGCAGGTCGATGATCGGCAGCAGCTGCCCGCGTACGTTGGCGAGGCCTTTGATCCAGGGCTTGGCGCCCGGCACGCGCGTGCCGCTCGCGGGCACCCCGAGCACCTCGCGCGTCTCCTCACGCGCCACGAGGTACAGGTCCCCCGCCATGCGCAGCGCAACGCCGACCCACTCTCGACCGGCATCGGCCTGCTCGCTGAGCTGCGCGGACACGGCGCGCCCACGGCGCTCGAGCTCCGCAAGCAGCTCGAACGGCCGGTCGCGCAGTGACTTCAGCTCGACTTCTGTGGCTGAGGACGGCTCGCTCATGGCCTGGATGGGTACAACAGCGACACCCGGGCGCAGCTCACGCGGAGAGGGTCGCTTGCGCCTTGGCGACCAACTGATCGGGGGATACCGGTTTCACCATGTAGTCGATGGCCCCCTGCCGCAGTCCCCAGATCTTGTCGGTCTCCTGTCCCTTGGAAGTCACCATGACGATCGGGATGGTGCGGGTGCGCGGATCGTTGGCGAGCGCGCGCGTCGCCTGGTAACCGTTCATGCCGGGCATGACGATGTCCATGAAGATGAGGTCGGGACTCATCTCGCGCGCGAGCCGCACACCCTCGGCACCGTCCGCCGCGGCCGCCGTGCGGTAACCGTGCTTCTCGAGCGCCTTCTGCATCACGTGCAGCTCGGTCGGCGAATCGTCAACGATCAGGATCAGGGGCATGACCATCATCTCCCGATATGGGTCTCGATCGCAGAGAGCAGCTCGTCCTTGGTGAAGGGTTTGGTGAGATAGTGCTCGGAGCCAACGATGCGGCCGCGTGCCCGGTCGAACAGCCCGTCCTTGGAAGAGAGCATGATCACCGGGATGGAGCGGAACACCTTGTTGTGCTTGATGAGCGAGCAAGTCTGGTAGCCATCGAGGCGCGGCATCATGATGTCGACGAATACGATGTCGGGCTGGTGGTCGGCGATCTTGGCGAGTGCGTCGAAGCCATCGATCGCGGTGAACACTTCGCAGCCCTCCTTGGCGAGCAGTGTCTCGGCGGTGCGGCGGATGGTCTTGCTGTCGTCGATGACGAGTACCTTCAGGCCCTGGAGCTTCGCGTTGCTGCCGTTCACGGTCAGTGGACTCCTTCCTTCAAGCCTCAGCGGCGTAGCAGCCGTACCGGGCCGAATGCCACGCGTGCTGCGCGGCGGATCGGATGGGCTTCGCGGAGCAACGCCAAGGCGCACCGACGGCGGCGCGCGCTCCACACAAGCTGCGTAGTTTCACGGGCCCCCTGCCCACCGGTAAGCGCAGCGCGGTTTTAACATATCGGTACACCCCCTGCTATGCCATGCACGTCACGTTTTTCGAAGGTCGCCGCAGCGGCGCGTGGCGCCCACGCGCCCGGCAGACATATTCGTGCCGCCGACGAGCATAATTGGCCCGGATGACCCTCTCGAAACGGCTGGGCGTGGTGATGGACCCAATCGGTGCCATCAGCTACGCGAAGGACTCGACACTCGCGATGCTGCTCGCGGCGCAGGCGCGCGGCTTCGAGCTCGCCTATCTCGAGCAGCGCGATCTGCTGCTGCGCGATGGTGTGGCGCTGGGCAGGCTGCGCGCGCTCACGGTGCGTGCCGATGCGGCCGGCTGGTTCACCCTCGGCGAGCCGTCCCTCGTCCCTTTGGCGAATCTCGATTGTGTGCTGATGCGCAAGGACCCGCCCTTCGATACCGAATACATCTACACCACCTACATCCTCGAGCGCGCGGAAGCGGCAGGTGTCCTGGTGGTGAATCGCCCGCAAGGTTTGCGCGATATGAACGAGAAGGTCTATACGGCTGCCTTTCCACAGTGCTGCGCGCCTACCCTGGTAACGCGCGACATGGGCGAGATGGCCGCCTTCCTGCGCGAGCACGGCAAGATCGTAGTGAAGCCGCTGCACACCATGGGGGGACGTTCGATCTTCGTGCTGAGCCTCGGCGATCCCAATGCACGCGTGGTGTTCGAGACTCTCACCGAGTACGGCGAGCGCTTCGCCATCGCCCAACGTTACCTCCCGGATATCGCGCAAACGGGCGACTCAAGGGTGCTGCTGGTCGATGGCGAGCCGGTGCCCTACGCGCTCGCGCGCATCCCCTCGGGCGAGGATCACCGCGGCAACCTCGCCGCCGGTGCGCGCGGCGTCGCCCGCCCGCTCAATGAGCGTGACCGCTGGCTCGCGGGCCAGATCGGCCCCACGCTTGCGGCAAGGGGAATGCTGTTCGTCGGGTTGGATGTGATCGGCGGATTCGTCACCGAGATCAACGTGACCAGCCCGACTGGCATCCGTGAGATCGACAAGCAGTGCGGCACGTCGATCGGCGACCAGCTGATTGCCGCCATCGAACAACGCCTCGCAGCCTCCGCCGGCTTGCCGGGCTGACTGGAGAGGGGCGGATGACTCGCCGGGCGCTCATGCTGCGGGAGGGCAAGGCCCCGGTGTGGGAGCGTCTGCTCACCATGCTCTTCCTCGCGGGGCTGTTCCACGGCCTCATCATTCTTGGGCTCACCTTCAATGCCGCCGCAAGCGACAAGGACAGCGCCCCGGGACTAGAGGTGCTGCTGGTCTCCGATGAGGTGCCGGAGGCCGATCAGAATCCGACCGCGACATACCTGGCGCAGCGTACCCAGATGGGCTCCGGTAACAGGAAAAGGCCGGTCAAACCGCACAATCGTGCCTCCACACTAGCGGCGATCCACCATCCCGGCAGCACCGAGGGCAACTCGCTCACATCGAGCGCCGACCAGTCGGGAACCGCCGCGGAGCGCGTGCTCACCACGAGCGGCTGGAGCACGCGCGTGCACTACCTTGCCGACCTCGGCACGACAGGCGGCACGCTCGACCGGCCACTGCTCCTCGATGCGCCTCAGGCGGCGCAGCCGGGACCGGAGGATGATCCAGGGCCTGCGGAACTGCGCGGTCCGAATCGCGACGAGCTGTGGATCACTCCCGATACGCGCATGGCCCTGCTGGCCCCTTACCTCGATGCGTGGCGGCGCAAAGTCGAGCGCATCGGGACGCTCAATTTTCCGGCGGTGGCGCGCACCACCGGAGCGACCACCAGCCCGCTCGTGGCGGTGGCCATTGCCGCTGACGGCAAGGTCGAGTCGGCGGCGATCCGGCGCAGCAGCGGCGATCCCGCGCTCGATCAAGCGGCGCTCGCCACGCTGAAGCTGGCAAGCCCGTTCGACGCGTTCCCGCCCGATCTCGCTGCACGCTACCGCGTGTTGCACTTTGCCTACGAGTGGCAGTTCAGTGGTGGCCGTGCAGGCGGTGCATTGTCAACACTTCCTTGAGACTCACCGCCTGCATGCCCATACTGGAGGCATGGCCGGCAAGCACACCTCCGTGAGCGGATCGGCGACCTCGGCGGCCCCGCCGCGATTCGCCGATGCCCAGGGCGGCAGTCTCACCAATCACCTGCTCATCGCGATGCCGCAGCTGCTGGATCCGAACTTCGCCCAGACCGTGGCGATCATCTGCGAGCACACCGACAAGGGGGCACTCGGCATCGTGCTCAACAAGCCCCTGCCGATGAAGCTCTCGGACGTGCTCTCGCAGATGAAGCTCGAGCCGACCAACGCGGACATTGCGGCACAGCCGGTGTTGCGCGGCGGCCCGGTGCACACCGATCGCGGCTTCGTGCTGCATCGGCCCGGGGGGCAATGGGATCACACGCACCGCGTGTCGGACACCATCCAGGTCACCACCTCACGCGATGTGCTGGCGGCGATGGCGCGCGGCGAAGGACCGTCGGACGCGTTCATCGCCCTCGGCTACGCCGGTTGGGAATCGGGGCAGCTCGAGCGCGAGATGAAAGAGAATGCCTGGGCATCGATGCCCGTCGATCCACGCGTGGTATTCGAGCTGCCGTTCGAGGACCGCTGGGCCGGTGCCTGGCGACTGATGGGCATCGATGTCGATCGGCTCAGCACCGAGGCCGGCCATGCCTAGTGGCACCCCGCGAAATTGCGCCCGCCGTTGCCGGCGAGCAGTCACCGTCAGACCAGATGCGCAATTTCACGGGGACCCCGCCGCCGCCGGCAGGGCATGACCCGCGCGCACACCGTCCTCGCCTTCGACTTCGGACTCAAACGTATTGGCATCGCCTGCGGCGACACCGTCACAAGGCAGGCCGCGCCGCGGCCGGCCGCGGCGATGCTGCGCGGCGCCCCCGACTGGCCGGCGATTGCACGTCAGGTGCGTGAGCTCGCGCCGGCAGTGCTGGTGGTGGGCGCACCGTATAATGCCGATGGCAGCGGCGGGACGCTGCTGGCTGCCGCGCGTCGCTTTGCCGCCGAGCTCGAACGCCGTTTCGCCCTACCTGTGCAGCTCATCGATGAGCGCTTCTCCTCGCTCGAGGCGAACGAGGTGCTGAAGAAGCGCCGCGCGAGCGGCGAGCGGCGCCGGCGCCTCAAGCACGAGGACATCGACAGTGCGGCGGCCGCGGTGATCCTCGGGCGCTGGTTTCAAGGCGGGGGCGAAGGAACATGAAGCGATGACCAAGCAGCTGCGACCCGACGGATCGCTGCGCCACCTGCTGACGCTCGAGACACTCACCCGCAGCCAGATCGAGCGCCTGCTCGAGTGCTCGCAGAGCTTCGTGCGCCCGCTCGGCGAGCCAGCGCCTCGCGGCCGGCTACTCGAGGGTGCGACGGTGGCGAATCTGTTCACCGAGCCCTCGACGCGCACGCGCGTGAGCTTCGAGCTCGCCGCCAAGCGTCTCGGCGCCACGGTCGTGCAACTCGAGGTGCAGCTGTCCTCGCGCGTCAAGGGCGAGAGCATGCTCGACACCGTGTACACGCTGCAGGCACTGCACGTCGACGCACTGGTCATCCGCGATGCGGAGGCGGGCGTGCCGGGGCTGGTCGCGGCCCACGTCGCACCGCACGTGAGCGTGCTCTCAGGCGGTGAGGCACACGTCTCGCACCCGACCCAGGGGCTGCTCGATGCCCTGACCGTGTACCAGCACAAGCAGCGCTTCGCGGGACTCGCGGTGGCTATCGTCGGCGACATCCGTCACTCGCGCGTGGCGCGCTCCGCCTGGCACGCTCTCTCCAAGCTCGGCGTGAGCGACCTGCGCCTCGCCGCACCCCCGGCGCTCATGCCCGACCGTGAGGAGTTCGCCGGCTGCACCCGGCACTCCCAGCTCGCCAGTGCACTCACCGGCGCAGATGTGGTGATGATGCTGCGCATCCAGCGAGAGCGCATCAGCGAGGCCGATCTGCCGGTCGGCGAGCAATATTTCTCCTCCTGGGGCCTCACGAGCGAGCGCCTCGCACACGCGCGACCCGATGCGATCGTCATGCATCCGCAGCCCATGAATCGCGGCATCGAGATCGCGTCCGATGTGGCCGACGGCCCGCAGTCGGTGATCCGCGATCAGGTGCGCAACGGCGTCGCCGTGCGCATGGCGGTGCTGGCGGAAGTGCTGGATGGCGGGCGCGCGAGCTGAGCAGGGAACGCGGTAGCGCATGAGATCCGCCCGCGGCACTATCTTCCTCGAGCAAGCACGCGTCATCTCGCAGCTCGCCTACGACGCCGAACAGTTCGTGCTGCGCCTCGCCGCGCCCAAGTGCGCTGCCCGTGCCGAGCCCGGCACCTTCGTCCACCTCACCTGCGACGCCTCTATTCCGATGCGCCGGCCGCTGTCGATCATGCGCGCGCATGGGCGCGAGGGCTGGATCGAGCTGCTCTACAAGGTGGTCGGCATCGGGCTGCACTCGCTCGCCGCACGCAAGGCGGGCGAGGAGCTGAGCGTGCTCGGCCCGATTGGCAAGCCGTTCGTGCCACATCCCGAGCGGCCCCGGACACTGCTGCTCGGCGGTGGTGTCGGGATTCCGCCGATGGTGTTCCTCGCCGAGCGGTTGAGCGCGCCGCAGCGCGCTGCGCGCAGCGCGGGCGAGGCGAGCGCGACTACCTGGAAGCCACTCGTGCTCATGGGGTCGGAGGTGCCTTTTCCTTTCCGCACCCGTCCCTCCAAGATCATCCTGCCCGGGGTGCCGGCCGGCTCGCTCGCCTGCATGCCGCTGCTGGAGGAGTGGGGCGTACCGAGCCGTCTCGCGAGCTGCAGCGATTTCCCGGGGTGCTTTGCCGGCTTCGTGACCGAGCTCGCCGACACCTGGCTCGCTTCGCTCGGCCAGGCCGAGATCGACGAGGTCGAGATCTTCTCCTGCGGACCGACAGCGATGCTCGAGGCGAGCGCAGCGCTCGCGCGCCGCTACGGGGTGCCCTGCCAGGTGTCGCTCGAGGAGTTCATGGCCTGCGCGGTCGGCGGCTGCGCCGGCTGCACCGTACAAGTACGCACACCGGAAGGTCCCGCCATGAAGCGCGTGTGCGTCGATGGGCCAGTGTTCGACGCCTACAGCGTGTTCTGAGATGTTTGTGCGCGCCGTGGCGGTGCTGGGAGTGAGCGTTCTCGCGGTCGCCGGGTGCGCGCGCAAGCAGCACGAGCCTGCGCCGAGTGTGCCCGCTACTCCCCCGCGCACCGCTTGGCCCGAGGGCCGCACCGCGCCGCTGAAGATAACCGACACTCTGGCGCTCGCGATTCCGCTGCAGTACGAGCGCTCCGCAATCGAGGATGCACACGCACCGCACTCGCCGTTCCGCGGCGTCGCGGGACGCGCCGAAGCGCAGTTCGATTTCTTCCTGCCCGATTTCAGCGGCTACACGCTGCAGAACTACCGCAACGATTCCGATCCGAGCAAGGTCGAGGTCGTGTACCTGCACGCCGGCGACCCGCACGAGGCTGAACCGGGTGCACCGGGTGAATACCCGCCCAATATGCTGAAACGTTCGCTGCAGGAGCAGCTCGACCCGCGCGGCTACAAGGACATGTACGGGCTGCGCTGTTACCGCGGCCGCATCCTCACGGACCGGCTCGCCTGCTACGGCGTGCGCGATGCTGCCGCGCACGAAGACATCCTGCTGTATGTACCCGTGGCCGCGCCAACGCCGGACGGGCTTGCGACCATGAAGGCCAACTACTTTTCCCGGCGCTACGGCGGAGTACGGATCGCCTGGCGCGCGCAGGCGCGTAACCTGCCGCATTGGCACGACATCGACGCGCAGATCTGGAAGTTCATCGATGCATGGAATGTCGCGTCGGCTGCGACGGCTCCTGCGGCGGGAGGCGCTGCTGCGGAAGGAGGCGCTGTGCACCCGCCCCATCCAGCCACAGCCACAGGCGCCTTGCCGGCGCAGAAGTGATCGCGGACTACAGACTCGCCACGCATGCCGCCGCCAGCCCCTGACACCCCCGTGCGCACGCCGCCGACGCCACCGTGCGAAAGCGCGAGACTGTCCCCGACATATGCGCTGGCACTGGCAGCGAGCCTGCTGGCGGCTCCGCTCTTCTCGGGTTTCGTGCTACGTGAGGCCCACGACGCTCTGGCAAATCACGCTTCTCGAGCTGAAGTTCGGCGCCCAGGCTGAGGGCAAGGAACGCGGCGGGCCGGCGCGCGAAGCCATAGCAGATTGAAGAGATCGGTCAGCCGAAGTTGATCTTGGCCTCGAGGTTGGCGCGCGAGTCGGCGTTGGCGAGCGCCTCCTCGAGGCCGACGCTACCGCGCTTGTAGAGCTCGTGCAGCGAGGTATCGAAGCTCTGGATGCTCCTGTCGCTCGAGGTGTTGATGGCTTCCTTGATCGACACCACGTCGCCTTTCTTGATGAGCGTGGCGATGTGCGGGGTGTTGATCATGATCTCCACCGCCGCTACGCGGCGGTTGTCCTTACCCATCACCAGGCGCTGCGCCATGATCGCGCGCAGGTATTGCGACAGGTCGAGGAAGATCTGGTTGTGCTGCTCGCGCGGGAACATGTTGATGATGCGGTCGAGCGACTCGGCACAGTTATTGGCGTGCAGCGTGGCGAGCACCAGATGCCCCGTGCCGGCGAGGTTGATGGCCGCCTCCATGCCTTCCTTGTCGCGGATCTCGCCGATGAGGATGACATCAGGCGCGGCGCGCACCACTCCGCGCAGTGCGCGCGAGTAGCTCTTCGTGTCCAGACCCACCTCGCGCTGGTTCACGATCGAGCGCTTGTTGGTATGCAGGAACTCGATCGGGTCCTCGATGGTGACGATATGGTCGGAGGCGTTCTCGTTGCGGTAATTGATCATCGCGGCGAGCGTAGTCGACTTGCCCGAGCCGGTCGCGCCCACCATCAGCAGCAGGCCGCGCTTGAGCAGCGTCAGCTCACTCACCACCTGCGGCAGACCGAGCGAGTCGATGCGCGGCATGTCGGCGGTGATGTAGCGCATCACCATTGCCGGAAAGCCGCGCTGCATGAAAACGTTGACACGGAAGCGCCCGAGCCCGGGCTCGGAGACGGCGAAATCGAGCTCCCACTCGTTGACGAAGTGCTCGCGTTGCTCCGGGGACATGATGGCGAAAGCGGTCTGCCGCACCGTCTCGGGACTCAACACCTGCTTGTTCACCGGCAGGATCTGCCCCTCGATCTTGATCTTGATGGGCGAATTGGAGGTGAAGAACAGGTCCGAGGCCTTCTTCTCCACCATCAGCTTGAACAGCGGCTTGGTGTTGAGAGTGGGGTGCCGCGCGCCCACCGCCCCGGTGACCGCGTCCCCGAGCAGCGTCGGATTCGGACCGGTAGTCTCGAGATCCGCGCGTCCCTTCATCTCTTGTGCCGGCTTCACAGAGTGCGGCCTTGTTCTTCCTCGACTATCTTGAGTACTCCGCCGTCGTCGATGTTCTTCGCCTCACGCTTGCTGTCGAGCTTGATGCGCAAGCGCAGCTCGTTCTTCGAGTCGGCGTTGCGCAGTGCATCCTCGTAGGAGATGAATCCGGTTTCGTACAGCTCGAACAGCGCCTGGTCGAAGGTCTTCATGCCGAGCCGGTTGGAGCGCGACATGACCTCCTTGATCTTCGCCACCTCGCCCTTGAATATCAGGTCCTGGATCAAGGGTGACGCGAGCATGATCTCCATCGCCGCGATGCGCCCGGCGCCGGACTCGCGTGGGATCAGCCGTTGCGAAATGAGCGCGCGGATGTTCAGCGACAGGTCCATGAGCAGCTGATCGCGCCGCTCGTCCGGGAAGAAATTGACGATGCGGTCGAGCGCCTGATTGGCGCTGTTGGCGTGCAGCGTGGCGAGCACCAGGTGCCCGGTCTCGGAAAACTGGATGCCGTATTCCATGGTGTCGCGGTCGCGGATCTCACCGATCAGGATCACATCGGGCGCCTGACGCAGCGTGTTCTTGAGCGCGGCCGCCCAGGAGTCGGTGTCCACGCCGACCTCGCGGTGGGTGATGACGCAGCCCTTGTGGGTGTGCACGTACTCCACCGGGTCCTCAATGGTGACGATGTGCCCGCGGGTCTTCTC
The DNA here is from genome assembly GCA_035639195.1 of Steroidobacteraceae bacterium. Lineage (GTDB taxonomy): Bacteria > Pseudomonadota > Gammaproteobacteria > Steroidobacterales > Steroidobacteraceae > 13-2-20CM-66-19. The sequence continues at coordinate 2,587 of DASQYM010000036.1, read as the reverse complement.
GTTGCGGTAGCCGACCATGGCGGCGAGCGTGGTGGATTTACCCGAGCCGGTACCACCGACGATGATCACCAGTCCGCGCTTGGACAGCACCACCTCCTTGAGGATCGGCGGCAGCTCGAGTTCCTCGAAGGTGGGAATCTTGGCGTTGATCAGGCGGATGACGCAGCCGATCGCCGCCTGCTGCACGAAGGCGCTGACACGGAAACGGCCGATGCCCGGCGGCGCGATGGCGAAATTACACTCCTTGGTGGCGTCGAATTCCTTGGTCTGGCGATCGTTCATGATGGCGCGCACCAGCGTCGCCGACTGCTCGGCGGTGAGGGCGCGCTCGGACTGCGGTCGAATCTCACCGTCGACCTTGATCGCTGGCGGGAAGCCGGCGGTGATGAACAGGTCCGACGCCTTCTTCTCGGTGACCCGTCGCAGCAGGTCCTGCATGAGCTTGATGGCCTGGTCACGGTCCATGCTGCCGCCCCTGCGTCGCTTCCACTGGCGCCTCCGCTACCCCGCTCAATGAACGGGGTTGGCGCTGCGCGAACCCCGTTAAATCCCGCGCGCAGCGCGTCATAAAGTATCCTTGTTCTGCGCCTTGTAGCGCGCCTCTTCCTTGCTCACCTGGCCCTTCGCCACCAGCTCCGTGAGACACTGGTCGAGGGTTTGCATGCCCTGTGCGCCGCCGGTCTGGATAGAGGAGTACATCTGCGCGATCTTGCCTTCGCGGATGAGATTACGGATCGCCGGGGTGCCGATCATGATCTCGTGCGCGGCCACGCGCCCGCCGCCGTTCTTCTTCAGCAGCGTCTGCGAGATGACGGCGCGCAGCGACTCCGACAGCATGGAGCGCACCATGTCCTTCTCCTCGCCCGGAAACACATCGACGATGCGATCGATGGTTTTCGCGGCGGAGGAAGTATGTAGCGTGCCGAACACCAGATGGCCGGTCTCGGCGGCGGTGAGCGCGAGACGGATCGTTTCCAGGTCGCGCATTTCGCCGACCAGGATGACGTCCGGGTCCTCGCGCAGCGCCGAGCGCAGCGCCTCGGAGAAGCCGAGCGTGTCGCGATGCACCTCGCGCTGGTTCACCAGGCAGCGCTTCGACTCGTGCACGAACTCGATCGGGTCCTCGATGGTGATGATGTGGTCCGGGCGGTTGTCGTTGCAGTGGTTGACCATGCCGGCGAGGGTCGTGGACTTACCCGAACCGGTGGGACCGGTCACCAGCACCAGCCCGCGCGGCAGCATGCACAGGTCGCGAAAGATCTTGGGCGCGTTCAGATCGTCGAGCGACAGGATGGTCGAGGGGATGTTGCGGAACACCGCCCCGGCACCGCGGTTCTGGTTGAAGGCGTTGACGCGAAAGCGCGCCAGCTTCGGAATCTCGAAGGAGAAGTCCGTCTCGAAGAACTCCTCGTAGGCCTTGCGCTGCTTGTCGTTCATGATGTCGTACACCATGGAGTGCACTTCCTTGTGCGACAGCGCCGGCATATTGATGCGCTTCATGTCGCCGTCGACGCGGATCATCGGCGGCACGCCGGAGGACAAGTGCAGGTCCGAAGCATTGTTCTTGACGGCGAATGCCAGGAGTTGCGCGATATCGACGGCCATTGATGCTCCCGAAGCTAAGCCTGCGGAGGACAGGAAGCGCGCGGGCTAAGCCTGCGCCGCAAGCGCTTCGGCAGTATAGCGGAGGGGTCACACGTCCAATATGTTAATGGGTCCGCAGAATTTGCCCGCCGTACTGCGCGAGGTGCGTGCGCGCATCGCGCAGGCGGCGGCGGCCGCCGGCCGTAGTGCGCACTCGGTCACACTCCTCGCGGTCGGCAAGGCACAGCCGCCCGCGCTGCTGGCCGCGGCCGCCGACTGTGGTGTCACGGATTTTGGCGAGAGTTACCTGCAGGAGGCGCTGACGAAGGTTGCGGTATTACAGGAGCGCGCGCTCACCTGGCACTTCATCGGCCGCATCCAGGCCAACAAGACCCGTCCCATCGCCGCCACCTTCGCGTGGGTGCATGCCCTCGACCGGCTGAAGGTGGCCGAGCGGCTCGCTGCGCAGCGCCCGGCGCACGCGCCGCCGCTCAACCTCTGCCTGGAAGTGAACGTCGCTGGCGAAGCCAGTAAAGCTGGTGTTGCGCCGGCCGAGCTGCCGGCGTTGGCGGCGGCGGTAGCGCGCCTGCCGCATCTGAGGCTGCGCGGCCTCATGTGCATAGCGCCGGAGGAAACGGAGCCGGCACGTCAGCGTACCTGGTTTGCGCGGCTGCGCGTCCTCAGGGACGAACTCAACGCTGCCGGACACGATCTCGATACGCTGTCGATGGGCATGAGCGGAGACTTCGAGGCGGCAATCCTGGAAGGCGCGACCATCGTGCGGCTCGGCACGGTACTGTTTGGTGCACGGCCGTCGTAGCCTACAATCCGGCCGATGGCCAACAGCCGCCTATGCATCCTCGGAGCCGGCAACATGGGACGCGCGCTCATCGGCGGCCTGTTGCGCTCCGGGACGCCCGCTGCACGGCTGAGCGTCGGCGAAAGCGAGCCGGGCGCCTGCGCGGCGGTAGCGCGCGAGTTCGGCGTGAGTGCGACGCTCGAT
>DASQYM010000035.1:0-16441 GCA_035639195.1 Steroidobacteraceae bacterium | reverse complement strand
TTAGCTGGGGCGGGGTGTAATAGAGTATTCTCGCTACCCCGATACCGCCGTGCCCGAACGGAGAGCCGTCATGAATTTCGCAACAACAAGACTGCACGCCCTCGCCGTGGGTGCCGTGCTCGCTGCCGCGTTGCTTGCTGCACCGGCCGTGTCATCCGCCCAGGATGCCTCCAGCAGTCCGGTCGTATGCAACGACGGTACAACCTCGCCGCATGGCGGTCGTGGCGCCTGCAGTGGACATGGCGGCATCAACAAGTCGGCCTCCGCAAGCTCAGCCACTGCGCCAGCGACCGCGCCTGCTTCCGCAACCTCCGGGACGGCAACCTCCTCTCCCTCGGCCGGCGCTGGAGCGGTGGTTTGCAATGACGGCACGACCTCGACACATTCCGGCCGAGGCGCTTGCAGTGGCCACGGAGGGGTCAACAAGGCCGCCTCCAGCGGCGGCACCGCGCCCGCGGCGGCGCCATCGGCGGCTGCGCCCCCTGCTACGGCGAGCGGCTCGCCCTCCTCCTCCTCCTCCGGAGGTGGTGGACCGGTGGTCTGTAAGGACGGCACGACATCGCCGCACGGCGGTCGAGGTGCCTGCAGCGGACACGGCGGAATCAACAAGGCGGCCGCGAGCGGCGGTGCGGCTGCGGCGGCTCCCGCTGCAGGCGCAACAGGAGCGGCTCCCACGGCTGCCGCGACGGGCGCTGCGGCAACTTCGCCGGCGGGATCGGGGCCGAAGTATGTGCCGCCCGCGCAGCCGGCACCCGGCGGCGGTCCCGGGCAGGTGTGGGTGAACACCGACAGCAAGGTGTACCACTGCCAGGGCGATCAGTGGTACGGCAAGACCAAGCAGGGGCAGTACATGACCGAGGCGGCTGCGAAGGCCTCCGGCGCGCGCGCCGCATACGGCAAGAGCTGCTCCTGAGGTGCTGACACGGCGTGAGGTGCTGTGCGCCGCCGCAGGATGGCTCGCCACCCGGGCGAGCGCGGAACCAAACCTCTCCACCGGTTCGGCCGGTGGAGAGGAGCTCCTTGGGGCCCTTCCCGGAAAGAAGCCGCTCATCCAACGGGCCTTCCGGCCGCCGAACTTCGAGACCCCGCTTGCAGGGCTCGCGCCGCTCTACACCGACAACTCCGTGTTCTTCGTGCGCTATCACCTGCCGACCATTCCGTTTGTCGATGCCGCGCGCTGGCAGCTTCAGGTGGGTGGAGCGAGCGCACAACGCAAGCTGGCGTTGTCGTTGCACGAGTTGAAGAGCGCGTTCGAGAAAGTCAGCGTAACGGCGGTAAATCAGTGCTCCGGCAACCGTCGGGGACTGTTCACGCCACGCGTACCCGGGGTGCAGTGGGCCAACGGGGCGATGGGCAATGCCCTCTGGACGGGAGTGCGGCTGCGCGATGTTCTCCACAAAGCCGGTGTCGCGGCCGATGCGCTCGAGGTGGTTTTCAACGGTGCGGACGTGCCGTTGCTACCCGAGACACCGGATTTCGTGAAGAGCCTGCCCATCGACCGCGCGCTCGATGACGGCACGCTGATCGCTTTCGAGATGAACGGCCAGCCGCTGCCTCACTGGAATGGCGCTCCGGCACGGCTCGTCGTGCCGGGATGGACCGGGACGTACTGGATGAAGCATCTCACAGAGATCCGCGTTCAACCGACGGCCTTCGATGGCTACTGGATGAAGTCGGCCTATCGGATTCCAACCGGCGCGTTCGCGACGGCGCGCTTCGCCAGCCAGGAGACCCCCGAGAACACGCCGATCACCGAGATGGTCGTCAACTCGCTCATCACGAGTCCGGCTCCCTCGGCCCGTGTGCGGCGTGGGGAGCCGCTGCATGTCCGCGGCAAGGCCTGGGATGGGGGTGCTGGCATCACCGCTGTAGAGGTGTCCGTGGATGGTCGCCAGACCTGGCGCGAGGCGAAGCTCGGGCGCGACCTCGGGCGCTTTGGTTGGCGGGAATTCGAGCTGCCGCTCGATACCTCACACAGCGGCCCCATCGAGATCTCCGTGCGAGCCCGCAGCCGCAATGGCGCGACTCAACCGGAGAAGCTCACGCCCAACCCCGGCGGCTATCACGACAACCTCGTGCAGACCGCCCGCGTGGAGGTGAGCTGATGCGATGTCTGCTCAGGCGTGCGCTGATTTCGCTCTCGGCAACGCTCCTTGCCGGCGCGGCGAGCCACGTGCCCAGCACACAGGCCGCGGCGGCGGAGGTGACCGAGCTGCGCGAGGGTACGGGCAAAGATCTCACCATCGGCCGATGCATCATCTGCCACAGCGTCGAGTACATCCCGAGCAATGCTCCGGCGATGAATCGCGCCGCCTGGCAGAAGACTATCCAGAAAATGAAGGATCGGTTTGGCGCTCCGATTACCGATGAGGAAGCGAAGCAGATTCTCGACTACCTCGACGCGAACTACTCCGGTAAGAGCGGCTGACCGCTACGTCGGCGCCGAGAAGGTGTTACAGCTGTCTACGGAGCCTCCGGCCATTCCGCGCTTGAACCAGCTCACGCGCTCGGCCGCGGTACCGTGGGTGAAGGACTCCGGGACCACGTAGCCCTGTGCACGGCGCTGCAGCGTGTCATCGCCGACTGCGCTTGCCGCTCGCAACGCGGAGTCTACGTCCCCCTCCTCGAGGATGTGCTTGGTCTCATCGGCGTGACGCGCCCACACGCCGGCAAAACAATCGGCCTGCAACTCGAGCTTCACCGAGAGCTGATTGGCCTGCGCCTGGGAGCTGCGTTCCTGCGTCGCGCGCACCCGGTCCGCTATGCCGAGCAGGTTCTGCACGTGATGCCCGACCTCGTGGGCGAGGACGTACGCCTCGGCGAACTGGCCCGGTGCCTGAAACTCATCGGCGAGCTGCTGGAAGAAACTCAGATCGAGATACACCTTGCGGTCGAGCGGACAGTAGAAGGGTCCGGCGGCCGCGCTGCCCGTCCCGCACGCGGTCGGCATCGCGTTGCGGTAGAGCACGAGCTTCGGCGGGATGTACTCCCGCCCCGCCTGCTGAAAGATCGCGCTCCAGGTGTCCTCGGTCTCCCCGAGCACCGCGGCGATGAACCGTCCCTGCTCATCCTGCGGCGTCCCGTAGTGCGCCGCAGGTGCGGACTGCTGCGTCGGTACGGCACTCATCAAACCCAACAGCAGCCGCGGGTCGATTCCGAGAAAATAAGAGGCGGCGAGGGCGAGCAGTGTACCGCCGACGCCGAGCTTGAGACCCGCGCCCCCGCCCGTGCTGGCGCGTACGTCCTCGACGTTGGTGCTTTCACGCAGATCGTCCCAGCGCATCGCGCACTCCCGGTATGCCTCCTGCTCGTGGCACGCTATACCTGCGCCTCGCGCGCATGCAAGTCGGGAGAGGCCGATGGCGGAGCATCCATTCGCAGTGCAGGGGATCGACCACATCGTGCTGCGGGTGCGGGAGCTGCAGCGGTCGCTCACTTTTTACTGCGACCTGCTCGGCTGCACCATCGAGCGGGAGCAGGCGGAGCTCGGGCTCACGCAGCTGCGGGCGGGAAGCAGCCTCATCGACCTCGTCACACTCGATGGACCGCTCGGTGCCGGCGCGCCGCCCGGCGCCGGCCGCAACCTCGAGCATTTCTGCCTGACCATCGCTCCCTTCGAGGAGGACGCGCTCATCGCCTGGCTCCGCGCGCGCGGCGTCGCGGCGCGGGAACCAGGCTCCCGCTACGGCGCGCAGGGCGCGGGCCGCTCGTTCTATATCGAAGACCCGGACGGCAACCATGTGGAGCTCAAGGCGGCACGGTCGGCGAAGTAAGACCAGCATGCGGCGGGAAGGCGGGCGGCGGCGCGGTACACTGCGTATTTCGCAGGGGAGGGCGCAGTGAGTCTAGCCGGCCGGACGCTTTTCATAACGGGTGCGAGCCGCGGCATCGGCCTGGCCATCGCACTGCGCGCCGCGCGCGATGGCGCCAACATCGCCATCGCCGCCAAGACCGCCGAGCCGCATCCCAAGCTCGCCGGAACCATCTACACGGCGGCGCACGAGATCGAGCAGGCGGGTGGGCGTGCGCTGCCGCTCGCCGTCGATGTACGCGATGAAGCCGCGGTACTCGCCGCGGTGCGCCAGAGCGCGCAGCACTTCGGCGGCATCGATATCTGCATCAACAATGCCTCCGCCATCAATCTCGGCTCGATCCAGCAGATCGAGATGCGCCGCTACGACCTCCTCCAGCAGATCAACACTCGCGGCACCTTCCTCGTCTCACGTGCCTGCCTGCCGTATCTGCAGAAGTCCCCGAACCCGCACATCCTCGCCCTGTCGCCGCCGCTCGATCTGCGCCCGAAATGGTTCGCCGGCCACCTGGCCTATTCGCTGTCGAAGTACGGCATGTCGCTGTGCATGCTCGGCCTTGCCGAGGAATACCGCGCGGCCGGAATTGCCTGCAACGCGCTGTGGCCGCGGACCACGATTGCCACCGCGGCCATCGAGTTCGCGCTCGGTGGAGCGCAGATGATGCGCCGCTCGAGAAAACCGCAGATCGTCGCCGACGCGGCGTACGTCATCGTCGACCGCCCGGCGCGCGAGTGCACCGGGCAGTTCTTCATCGACGACAGCGTGCTGTACGAAGCCGGTGTGCGTGACTTCACCCCCTATAGCGTGGTGCCCGGTAGCCCGCTGCTCGGGGATCTGTTCATAGACGCTACATCGCCTGCGCCGCCGGGGGTGCAGGTGGAGTTCATGCGATGAATCGCCGCATCGTGCTGGCACGCCGTCCGCAGGGTGCCCCCGTGCCCGAAGACTTCCGGCTCGAGACGCATCCGGTTCCGAGCGCGGGGTCCGGCACGGTACTCCTGCGCACGCGCTATCTCTCGCTCGACCCGTATATGCGTGGCCGGATGAACGAAGGTCCTTCCTACGCCCCACCCGTCGCGCTCGGTGCGGTCATGACCGGCCAGACCGTGAGCGTGGTGGAAGCGTCCGCGGTTCCAGGCTTCGCCGCCGGCGATCTCGTCGTGGCGAATGTGGGTTGGCAAGACTACGGCATCTCGGACGGGCGCGACCTTGTGAAGATCGATCCCAGCCTCGCACAGCCCAGCTGTTCGCTCGGGGTGCTGGGCATGCCCGGTCTCACTGCCTATGTCGGCTTGCTCGACATCGGTCAGCCCCAGCCGGGCGAGACGGTGGTGGTGCCGGCTGCCACCGGCGCGGTGGGCTCAGTGGTCGGGCAGATTGCAAAGATCAAAGGCTGCCGCGTCGTCGGGATCGCGGGCGGCACGCGCAAGTGCGCCTATGCACGCGGGGAGCTCGGCTTCGATGACTGCCTCGATCATCACTCGCCCGAGCTGCCGCAGCGTCTCGCAGAGGCCTGTGCAAAGGGGATCGACGTGTACTTCGAGAGTGTCGGCGGGGCAGTGCTCTACGCCGTCATTCCGCTGCTCAATGTCGGGGCACGCGTGCCGCTCTGTGGTCTCATCTCCTGGTACAACCTTGCCAAACTGCCCGAAGGTGTCGATCGCACGCCGCAGTTGCTGCTCGCCACGTTGCGCCAGCGCGTGAAGATCCAGGGCTTCATCATCTTCGATCACTATCGGCGCATGGCCGCATTCCAGCAGGACATGAGCGGCTGGTTGCGCGAAGGGCGCGTGCGCTACCGTGAAGAGCTGATCGAGGGACTGGAGAGCGCCCCGCGCGGGCTCATCGGGCTGCTGCAGGGCGAGAACTTCGGCAAGCTCATCGTGCGCGTCTCGAGGGACTGAGGCCCATGGCCGCCGCTGCCGCTATTCGCTCGCCGGTATCCTGGGTGTTCGATGTGATCTCGCCCTTTGCGTATCTGGCGTGCGCGCGCCTGCGCGAGCTGCCACCCGACGTCGAATTGAAGGTCGTGCCGGTGCTGCTCGCCGCGCTCCTCGATCATTTTGGACAGCGCGGTCCTGCCGAGATCCCCTCCAAGCGCCGTTTCACGTACCGTTTCGTTCTCTGGCGCGCCCGCAAGCTCGGCCTGCCGCTGCGCATGCCGCCCGCCCATCCCTTCAATCCGCTCGCGGCGCTGCGCCTGGTGATTGCCGCCGGCAGCGACCTGCGCGCGGCCGCGACCGTGCTGCAGGCAGCGTTCGGGGAGGGACGCGATCTTTCCGATGCGGCGGTGATCGCAGACCTTGCCGCGCGGCTCGGGGTCGCCGATCCGCAGAGCGCGCTCGCCGATCCAGTGGTGAAGCAGCGCCTGCGCGACAATACGCTCTGGGCGAGGTCGCGCGGTGTCTTCGGGGTGCCGACTCTGCTGATCGGTGAGGAGCTGTTCTGGGGACACGATGCCTTCGACATGGCCCTCGATTATCTCGGGCAGCCGCAAAGCTTTGCGGACGCCGAGATGCGGGGGCTCGATTCCCTTCCCATCGGCGCCGCGCGCACGGCGAGTAAGTAGCCGAGTGGCCTAGGCGCCGGCGGCCCGCGCGGCAAGGCTGGCACGTGTCGCCCAGCTGTGCAGCAGCTGCAGCTGCAGGCGCAGCTGCCCGATCTGCCGCGGCGGCGGCCAGTCCGCGGGATTCGCGACCGCGCTGGCGGTGAGACCGTTGATGAAGGTCACGAGTGAGCGCAGCACCTGCTCGCGCGTCGCCGGTTGCCAGTGCCCCCAGTCCGCCCAAGAGACATCGAGACAGCGCTCGAACAGGCGCAGGTATTCGCAGTGCACCCACGTGTTGATACGCTTCAGGCGCCTGTCTGCCGTCACCTGACCCCAGAAGGCTACCCAGAAGCCGCATTCGATGTGCCGGTGCGCATCGATGGGCAGCGCTTCCTGCAGCAGCTCGAGCAGCTCGGGCCGGGCCGCGTCGGGCGCCGGCCGCCTCAGCCGCTCATCGATCCGCCGCAGGATCAGGCGCAGCGCGGCGATGATGATGTCCTGCTTGCTGTTGAAGTAGTGCGCCAGCATGCCGGTGGTGTAACCGGCCTCGCGCGCAATGCGCACCATGCTCGCACGCTCGAAGCCGTGCGCGGCGACCACCCGGCAGGCGACGAGCGCGATCTCATCGCGGCGCTGAGCATGATCGACGACCTTGGGCATAGGCGGATGTCACCGCGCCTCAGATGAGGGCTGCGTGGCCGGCGCCTGCGGATCGAGGCCCACGTCCGCCGCGCGTGCTCGCCGCCATTCTTGCTCGAGGTCGATCGAGCGGCAGGCGAGCAGATAAATGCCCGCCGACACCGGCAGTCCCACCAGCATGGCGATGTCCGCGCCGCCTAGCGCACGCGCCACCGGACCCGTGTAGAGCGTGGTGCTGAAGAACGGAACCATGGCGGTGAAGCCGCCGAGATAGGCCGTGAGGCCGCGCCAGTTCCAGCGTCCGTACATGCCGCGCGGGTTGAAGATCTCGCGAATGGAATAGTGGCCCCGGCGCACGACGTAGAAGTCCACCAGGTTGATCGCGGTCCACGGTGTGAACAGATACAGCAGGATCGCCAGCAGATCCTCGAAGCGGTTGACGAAGTCGCTCGCTGAGCTGACCGCGATGATGCAGCTCGTGGCAAATGCCAGCAGCAGGCTTGCGAGGCGCTTGCCGACGGTGCAGCGCAGCGGCTTGATGGTGTCAGCGACGCTGAGCAGCGTGAGCGATGCGCCGTAGAAGTTCAGCGAGGAGATGGTGATGAGCCCCAACAGCGCGCAGAACAGCAGCACCCTGCCGAGGCCCGGCAGCACCGCGTCGGCCGCGTTCTCCATGGCGGCGGCGACATCGAGCTTCGGCGCCGCGGCGGCGGCGGCCGTGCCCACCAGCATCATCCAGGCGCCGCCGACGAAGGCCCCGAGGTAGGTCCACCAGAAGGACTCGCGCACGCCGACCTCGCGCGGCAGATAGCGCGAGTAGTCGGAGACGTAGATCGACCAGGACAGCTGATAGGAAGCGGCTGCGAACAGCTGCGCGAGGAATGGCACGGCGCGGAACCCATCCGCGCGCCACTGCAGCGGCGGCAGCGGCAGCCGGAAGAGCGCTCCGCTGGAGAATACCGCGAGGATCGCAATCATGAGGTACGCGACGCCGCGCTGCGCGAGGTGGATCTTGTCGTAGCCGACGATCGCGAGTGCGAGCGCCACGATTGCAAACAGCACCTGTGTGATGCCGGAGGCAGCCGGGACGGCCGGAATGAGCTGGTGGATCGCCTGCGCGGCGAGCACCTGGTTGAAAGCGTTGTAGCCGATGTAGGCGACCAGGGCGACGCCCCAGACGAGCAGCGCTCCCGTGTAACCGAATTGCGGCCGCGACTGGATCATCTGCGGCAGCCCGAGCTGCGGTCCCTGGGTCGAGTGGAAGGCCATGAAGAAGGTGCCGAGGAGGCAACCGAGGATCACCGCGATCGCCGTCCACAGCAGGTTGCCGCCGAGGGTGACGCCCAGCACCCCGACGGCGAGTGTGGCGAGATGAGCATCTCCCGAGAACCACACGGGCCACAGATGCCAGACCTTGCCGTGGCGCTCGGCGAGCGGCACGTAATCGATCGAGCGCGTTTCGATGAACGTGCCGTTTCCCATGAGCTGGCTGCGAGCCGGGGTCAGCGGCCTTTTATATTATGGTGCCAACATTATGAATGCGAGCGCGCTGCTGCGCGGCACTAGCGCTAGGTCCGGCGTGGCACGACCTCGTACCCCGGTACCTTCACGTCCTCATCGACGAGCTGCGCCGGGAAACCAGTGCCGAGAACGTGTACGCCACAGGCTTCTTCGAGTCGGCGGATGATGTTGGGTGAGAGCTCACGGCCACCGAAGCGGCGCGCGCCGTCGCGGAAGATCTCGAGTACCAGCGGTGAGAGCTCGAGCGGCACACCGAGCCGCCGGGCGAGGGCGTCGAACAGACCCACATCCTTGATGACCAGGTCCATGGTGAAGTTGATGTCGCGGCTACCGTTCAGGATCACCTGCGACTCGGTCTCGTGCACGAAGGAGTTGCCGGAGGAGATGCGGATCGCCTCGTAGGCGGTGTTCAGGTCGAGCCCGGCGACACGCGCCACGGTGAGTGCCTCGGCGAGCGCCACGAGGTGCACCGTACACAGGTAGTTGGTCAGCACCTTCAGTTGCGAGGCGGTGCCGAGCGCACCGGTATGCAGGATCCGTTGGCCGAGAATGGCAAGCACCGGCAGGGCGCGCTCGAAGGCGGCGCGCGTGCCCCCCACGAAGATGGAGATGTTGCCGCTCGCCGCACGATGGCAGCCCCCTGACACCGGACACTCGAGCGCGGTGCCGCCGCGCTCGGCGACCCGAGCAGCCAGGCGGCAGACTTCCACATGGTCGGTGGTGCTCATCTCGAGCCACAGTGCCCCGCGCCGCAGGCCCGCGAGCACACCATCGGCTTCCTCCATGACTGCGGCGCAAATGGCGGGCGAGGGCAGACAGGTGATGACCACATCCACGCCTGCGGCGAGCTCCCGCGCCGAGGCGGCGCCGCGGGCGCCGCGCGCCACGAGCGGTGCGAGACGCTCGGGGTCGATGTCGCGAACCGTCAGGTCGACGCCGTGCCCCAGCAGGTTGCCGGCGAGCTGACTGCCGACATTGCCGAGTCCGATGAAGCCGATGCGTTGGTCTGTCATCCGTGGGCGCTATGCGGACTTGTTGTCCCAGTACTGCTCCATGCGGCGGCGCATGGACTCATCCGGCAGCCGCCCACGACCGGCTGCCTGGTTGTCGATCAGGTGGCTGACCTGGGTCGAGCCGGGTATGGCGCAGGTGACCGCCGGGTGCGAGATGACGTACTTGAGAAAGTACTGTGCCCAGCTGTGCACGTCGATATCCGCCGCCCAGGGCGGCAAAGTGCGGCCCGCCGCCTCGCGGAAGAGCGAGGAGCGTCCGAAGGGGAGATTCACCAGCACCGCGACTTTGCGCTCCGCGGCGAGCGGCAGCAGCGTGACCGCAGCATCGCGGTTGGCGATGGAGTAGTCCACCTGGATGAAATCGAGGGGGTAGGCGCGCAGCGTAGCGATCATCTCCGAGTGCTGGCTCACCCTGGAGGTCGTCACGCCGATATAACGGATCTTCTTCTCCTTCTTCCACTGCTGCATCGCCGGCAGTATCGTGGCGACGCCATTCAGGTTGTGCACCTGGAGGAGATCGACGTGGTCGGTCTTCAGCCGCTCGAGCGAGCGCGCGAAACTCTCCGCGCCACCGGAAGCGACCAGCTTGGTCGCGAGAAACATGCGTGCTCGAGTGCCGAGCTGCGCCAAGGCAGCACCGATCAGCGCTTCACTGTCGCCGTAGGCGGCGGCGGTGTCGATCACCGTGCCCCCCAGGGCGGCTAGGCGTGCAAGCTCGGCGCCGATCTCCTCACGGGCGGACTCGCCGAAGGAATCCGTGCCGAGACCGATGGCCGGCACCCGCTCGCCACTCGAGGGGAGCGGCTTCGTGATCAGCGGCAGTACGCTTTCGGGCTCGGCGGCCCGGAGGCGCCCTGCGAGCAGCGAGCCGATGCCAGCCGCCGCGGCGGCGGCGATGAAGCCGCGCCGCGCGATATCGGGGCTCTCGTTCCGGGACATGGACAAAGTATAACGGGCGCACCCGCTTTCACGAGCGGCGCATCCGCGGCGCGTGCGCGCGTGCCCTCCGCGAGCCGAGCCAGGCAATGAGCAGCCACAGCGCCTGAAACGCGAGCCACACCACCACGGCGAACGCGAGTGCAAACGCGATCCCCTCCGCGGACAACGCGAAGGTCGGTACCCAGTCGCGCAGCGTCGCGCTCACGAGGCCCGGGTCGGCGTGCAGCGTGAGATACCCGGCCTGGCGGAACAGGCTCCCCTGCAGTGCCTCCACTGCGCTCTGCAGCTGCTGCACCGTGAGCAGCAGTGAGCGGATGATCGCGCCCTCGGCATGGAACTTCGGATCGCTGCTCTCGAGGTGATAGCGGATGAGCTGTTCGAGATCACCGTGGTAGTACTGCTCGGCCAGTCGCTGCCAGGGCGCCAGATCCAACCGTGCCTGATCGAGCCGGCCACCGAGACGCTGGCGGTACTGGGCGATGAAGCCCGGCACGAGACCGCCTGCCACCACGGCGCACAGCAGCAGCAATCGGTCGAGCAGTCCTCGGACAAATGACATCGCAGGGCTCGCGGGCAGTGCACAGGTAGCTTGCATGCACGGCCGCGCGCTGCCAACTGCCTGCAGCCCCACAGACGCGCGGAACCGGGGTCAGCGCACACTTCCCCCTCGAGGCACGAGAACTGCGTCACGCCGGTGCATTTTCCGCTGGCCGACCCACTGATTTGCCTGCAAATTTGCTGCTTCGGCACCGCGAGTACGGCATCCTCGAGGCCATGATCCGCCGCAGTCGGGCACAACAACAATCGAAGGTGGACCCAGGCGCACCCGGGCAGGCAATGCACTTCGGAACGGCGCCCCGCTGGGTCAACGGACTGTTCATCGCACTCGTCATCTATGCGAGCACGGTGACGGTCTGGATGTTGTGCGGGTTCGGCGGACCGACCGTCACGCACTACGTCGGACTCATGTCCGACCTGCCGGCCGCGCTCATCAGCATCGTCATCGCCGCGGCCACTGCGCGCCACAGCGCGCGCGGTGCGCTGCGCAGCGCCTGGGTCGCCCTCGCCGTCGCGCAGGGGTTGTATTTCATCGGCACCGCGATTGGGGTGAGCTCCTGGCTGCAGCAGCAGGATCCCTTTCCCGGGCCCGCCGACATCTTCTACTGCGCGTTCTACCCGGCGCTCGCCGCGGCATCCTTCGCATTCATCAGCGCATACGCGGTGCGGGTCGCGTGGGTGCAGCTGGCGCTCGATGCCACCATCTTCGTCGTAGGCTTCGGAGCATTCTTCTGGTTCCTGGTCATCCGGCCGGTGGCGGCGGGCGCGGGGGTCGACCTGCTGAAGGAGGCACTGAGTGTCGCCTACCTCGGGCTCGACTGCGTGCTGCTGCTCATGCTGGGTGTGCTGCTCATCACGAGCAGCGGGCCCGCCGGTGGACGGCGCGTGCCGGCGCTTCTGCTGAGCGGGTTCGCGGCGACGTTCCTCGCCGACATCATCTGGTCCCTCGCCAAGGTCCGCGGCTACTACCTGCCGGGCGGTTTCCAGGACGTGCTGTATCTTTCGTGTTACGTGCCGCTCGCCGCGGCCGGCCGGGAGCAGATGCGAGCCCTGTCGGCGCCCGCGCGCACGCCCTCGCCGCGCTCCGATGCCTTCGCACGTTCGCTTCCCTACGCCGCGATGCTCGCGGCATTCCTGGTGCTGGTGTATCTCGCGCGCGGCGATGTCGCCGGCCCCGCAACCGTCATGACCATGATCGTGTTCGCGCTGACGCTGCTGTTCATGGTGCGCCAGAGCGTCGCGTGGCGCGGAGCGGCGCTGGTGCGCGAGCGGCAGGCGGCGCGGCTCGTCGAGGATCGCTACGCCTCACTCATTGCGAACGCTGCGGATGTCATCATGATCGTGGCCGCGGACGGCACGCTGCGCTTCGCCTCGCCGGCGGTCGAACGGACCTTCGGGTTGAAGCCCGAGCTCATCCTCGGGCAGAGCCTGGCGGAGCTGTGGTCGGGGGAGGATGCCGAAAAACTGCGCAAGTTCCTCGCCGATCTGGCCGCCGTCCCCGCGGGCACCGTGGGCCCGGTCGAGCTGCGCCTCGAGCGCGGATCGCGGCGCTGTGTGCTCGAGAGCGTCGGCAGCAACCTTACCGAGGATCCCGCCGTGCAGGGTCTCGCGCTCAACTTTCGCGATATCAGCGAGCGCAAGGCACTGGAGGAGCAGCTGCGACAGCTGGCGTTCCATGATCCCCTGACGCTGCTCGCCAATCGCAACCTGTTCCGCGACCGGGTGCAGCACGCGCTCACGCTCGCGCATCGCGGTCGCAGCTCCGTCGCCGTCATGTTCCTCGATCTCGACAACTTCAAGAACATCAACGATTCCCTCGGGCACGACGCCGGCGATCGGCTGTTGCAGGCGGTCGCGCAGCGCATCGTCAAGACCACGCGCTCCTCGGACACCGTGGCCCGTCTCGGGGGTGATGAGTTTGCGGTGCTGGTCGAGGGCATCGCCTCGCAGCGTGACGTGGAGCATCTGGCCAATGCGCTCATCGACACTCTCAATCTGGCATTCACACTCGATGGCATCGAGGTGCGCGTTACCGCGAGCATCGGTGTCGCGCTGTCGACCGCCGAGGGCAGTGCCGAGACACTCCTCAGCAATGCCGACATTGCCATGTACCACGCCAAGGCCGCCGGCAAGAACCGCCACGTCAGCTTCCAGCCCCAGATGCAGGATATGTTGCAGGAGCGCTTGCGGCTGGAGGCGGATATCGGCCGCGCGCTCACGCAGGAGGAGTTCTTCCTCGAATACCAGCCGATCGTGGATCTCGGCACACGCAGTCTCCTCGGCGTCGAGGCCCTGGTGCGCTGGCGCCACCCGGATGCAGGAGTGCTGATGCCGGTGCGCTTCATCCAGGTGCTGGAGGAGTGCGGCCAGATCGGTAAGCTTGGCCGCTGGGTGTTGAGCAAGGCGTGCCACGATTTCTGCGCCTGGCGCAGCGCGGTGGCGGCGGGCGCGGGACTGCGCCTTGCGGTGAACATCTCCGGGCGCCACCTGCAGCACGGCGAGCTGGTGCAGGATGTCGCACACGCGCTGCACGAATCCGGGCTCGAGCCTCACAACCTCGTGATCGAGCTCACCGAAAGCACCACCATGTACAATACCGACGCCAACCTCGAGCGCTTCCATCGGGTCAAGGCGCTCGGCGTACGGCTCGCGATCGATGACTTCGGCACCGGCTACTCCTCGCTTTCGTATCTGCACCGCTTCCCGATCGACATTCTGAAAATCGACCGCTCCTTCGTGAGCCGTCTCACCAACTCGGACAACGGACCGGAACTGGCACGCGCAGTGATCACCCTCGGGGAGACGCTCGGTCTGGAAACGGTAGCGGAAGGCATCGAGCTCGAGCCGCAGGTGGGGGCATTGCTCGCACTCGGGTGCGTCGCAGGGCAGGGGTTCTTGTTCGCCCCGGCAGGACCGCTGGAACAACTCTCCCACAGCTCCTTCGTCGCGCGGCGCGCTGCGCTGTGGAGCGGACCGGCAGGGCGCGAGGACCTCACCGAGCGCGGCTGGTTCAAATCGCCCCGTGTCGCGCGGCGGCGGGCCGGAGCGGCCTGAGCGGTCTGAGCCGCTCAGATATCCGCGCCCGCGGGCGGGACCGAGGGCGGGCGCGCACGCAGACGGCGTTCCAATGCCGCATCGGCCGACCACGCACCCCCACCCACGCGCAGCAGGTAAATCGCTCCGAGCAGCATGCAGAGATCCGCGCGCGCCTCGTGCAGCATGCTCCACAGCCCGTAACGGCCGAGATGCGGCAGGCTGAAGCCCAGGAACTCGCGGCCGAGCAATATCGGAACCTTCGTCGACACAATCGCCACGATCATGATGATGATGAGCGGCAGCGCGGCGAGCCGTGTCAACAGCCCGCCGATGATGAGCGCACCGCACACGGTCTCCACGACCCCGACAAAAGGACCTAGCAGCTGCGGCCAGGGAATCCCGATCGCCGCGAACCGGCCGGCGCCGAGCAGCGCCGGAAACAGCAGCTTCTGCAGGCCCTCCGGGAAAAACACCACCAGGCCCACCATCAGCCGTATGAGGACGACCGTCCGGTCGTGGCGTGTCGTCAGGATGGCGCGGAGAGCCACGGTCCATTGTCGGAAAGCACCGTTGCACTCGTCAAGGCAGCATCCCGGGCGGCTGCCGCTATGGGCTCCCCAGTCAACTCGCTGTATCGTTGCAGCATGATCGTCGTCACCGGAGGTGCGGGCTTCATCGGCTCCAATATAGTCGCCGCCCTTGGCGCGACCGATGAGCGGATCGCCGTATGTGATCGGCTGCGGCAGGCCGATAAATGGCGCAACCTGAGCCGCGTGGCACCGTCCGAGCTCATCGCGCCGGAGGCGCTGCTCGAGTGGCTGCCGGCGCATGCCGCTCACATCGAGGCGGTCGTGCACATGGGAGCGATCTCCTCCACCACCGAGCGGGACGTCGATCTGATCGTGGACGTGAACTTCCGCCTCTCACAGGCGCTCTGGCGCTGGTGCGCACTCGAGGGCAAGCGTCTCATCTACGCCTCATCAGCGGCCACTTACGGCGCGGGCGAGCAGGGGTTCGACGATGATCCGCGGCGCCTGTCGCTACTGCGCCCGCTCAATGCCTACGGGTGGAGCAAACAGCTGTTCGACCGCTGGGTTGCGCTGGCGCTCGCCGCGGGCGAGCCGAGCCCGCCCCAGTGGGTGGGGCTGAAGTTCTTCAACGTCTATGGGCCCAACGAGTATCACAAGGGAACGATGCGCAGCGTCATTGCGCACAAGTACCCACTCGCGGCCGCTGGCCAAGCGGTGACGCTCTTTCGCTCGCATCGCGACGATGTGCCCGATGGCGGGCAGAAGCGCGATTTCATCTACGTGCGCGACTGTGTCGCGGTGGTGCAGTGGCTGCTCGCGCACCGCGGGGTAAATGGCCTCTATAATCTCGGCACCGGCTGCGCGCGCAGCTTCGCCGATCTGGCCCGGGCGCTGTTTGCGGCGCTGCAACGGCCCGCGCACATCGACTACATTGATACACCGCCGGCGTTGCGCGCGCACTATCAGTATTTTACCGAGGCGCGCATGCAGCGGTTGCGCGCGGTCGGATACACCAGCCCCTTCACTTCACTCGAGGACGGCGTGGCGGACTACGTGCAGCGTTATCTCGCGCAACCTGATCCGTACCTGTAGCCGCCGGCCGCCGCCATGAGCATCCGCCACGTGATCCTCGATCGCGACGGAGTATTGAACTACGACGCGCCTCCAGGCAGCTACGTGAGTGAGCCGGCCGAGTTCCGCTGGCTGCCCGGTGCGCTCGAGGGCCTGGCGCTGCTGCGCCGCGCGGGGCTGCGACTCTCGGTGGCCACCAATCAGGCGGGCGTGGGACGCGGCGTCGTGAGCCTCGAGCAGCTTGCCGCCGTCCACGCGCGCATGCAGGCCGAAGCCGCAGCTCATGGCGCTGCGCTCGATGCGGTACTCTACTGCCCACACGCGCCCGAGCAGCAGTGCTCCTGCCGCAAACCGGCACCCGGACTGATTGCGGCGGCGGTCGCGCGCTCCGGTATCCCGGCAGGTGAGAGCATCATGGTGGGCGACGATCAGCGCGATCTCGAAGCGGCGCGGCGTGCGGGGGTGGCGGCGGCGCTCGTGCGCACCGGCAAAGGGCGTCGCACCGAGGAGGTATTGAA
Organism: Steroidobacteraceae bacterium; assembly: GCA_035639195.1. Lineage (GTDB taxonomy): Bacteria > Pseudomonadota > Gammaproteobacteria > Steroidobacterales > Steroidobacteraceae > 13-2-20CM-66-19. The sequence continues at coordinate 256 of DASQYM010000035.1, read as the reverse complement.
GGATGCGGCTGTTCGGGTCTACGACGATCTGCCGCAGCTGGCGCGCGCCATCATTGGAGTGAGTCATGGCGATAGCTGACACGTTCGCCGATCACGCGGCGGTTACTGCACGCGCGGCACTCGAGTTGCCGCCAGTGCTCGAGCAGATCGTCGCTACACTGCACCAGTGCCTGCGCGGCGGCGGCAAGATTCTCGCCTGCGGCAACGGTGGCAGCGCGGCGGACGCACAGCACCTTGCAGCCGAGCTGGTCGGGCG
>DASQYM010000034.1:0-70330 GCA_035639195.1 Steroidobacteraceae bacterium | reverse complement strand
GACGCCTCACTCGATGCCGGCGACGGCAAGGTGCGGGCAGAATTCATGTCGGCCGCCCTCGACTGCCCGGGCTACTACGCGGTCGCCCCCGACGATCGCATGATGCTGCTCGCCGAATTCACCGCACACGTCGACCGGCGGGTGCACATCGGTGAATCCTGCACGCTCATCGGCTGGCGCCTCGGCAGCGACGGTCGCAAGCACGAGGCGGGTACGGCCCTCTTCGATGGCAAGGGCGAGCTCTGCGGCCGGGCGCGGGCGATGTGGATCGAGCCGCGCGCGACGGTGAGCGAGCTGCCGGCAAAGTAAGGCATCAGCAGATGGCAGACGCCCGATGGGCTGCGCGGCCGACGCACATGACAGGCGGTTTTACATGTCTCGCGGGCAACACTTCACCATTTCGTCGAGTATCGCCATGGACTCCTATGCAGGCGTTCCGGATCGAGCGTACTGCACCTCAGGATGCGCGTGCCGCCACAGCCATCTGTGCGTGCCGCCAGTCGCCGTAGCGGTAGTAGAGCACTGCCAGCACCGCGGCGAGGAGCGACGACACGGGAAAGCTCCACCAGACCGCGTCGACCTGGTAGCGCCCGAGGAGCGCTTCGGCGAACGGAAAACGCACCACCAGCAGTGCGATGGTCAGGATGATCAACGGGGCGATGACGGCTCCGGTGGCACGCACGACACCAAAGAGCGTGAGCGAGATGCCGAAGAAAATGAACGAGGGCGTCACGATGCGGTTCATGTGACTCGCGATCGCAAGCGCGCTCGAGGCCGCCGGCAGGAACAACGCGAACACCCAGCTGTTGAGGAGCTCGATCGCTAGCACGACCGATCCGGTGAGCAGCACGCTGTACAGCGTGCCGACGCGCGCGATGGTGGTGACCCGATGCCACTTGTGCGCGCCGACGTTCTGCGCGGTCATGGCCGATACCGCCATACCGATGGCGAAGGCGGGCATCTGGATGTAGTTCCAGATCTGCAGCGCGGCGCCGAACGCCGCGGTGGTATCGACGCCGAAGCGGTTGACGAGGGTGATCATGAGCACGCCGCTGAGCGAGAGCACCAGCATCTGTGCGCTCATTGGAATTCCTTTGCGCAGCAGCGTGCCAACCAGAGCTCCGTCGGGCTTGAGCAAGCGCAGCTCCCGGCGGTGCAGGCAGAGGATGTGGTGCCGGCGGTAGAGGTGGCGGATCAAGGCGGTGAGGCTCACCACCTGAGCGACGAAGGTGGCCAGCGCAGACCCGGCGATCCCTAGGCGCGGAATGGGCCCCAGCCCGAAGATGAACAGCGGGTTGAGCGCGATGTCGATGCCCACCGACAGCAGCATGAAGTAGAAAGGGGTCTTGGAATCTCCCGCACCGCGCAGCACGCCCATCACGAAGGCATACATGTACAGCCACGGCAGTGCCAGGAAAATCACCCGCATGTACGCCACCGCGAGCGGCAGCGAGTCCGCCGGCGTGCTCATGGCGATCAGCAGCGGGCGGCACAACAGGAGGCCGGCGATGGCCATCGCCACCGAGATGCCGGCGAAAAAACTCGCGCTGGTGCCGACGACGCGCTTGGTCTCGGCGAGGTTGTTGGCGCCGATACACTGACCGATGAGGATGGTGGACGCGAGCGCTACGCCGAAGGCCGCGCCGATCAGCAGGAACATCACCGTATTGGCGTTGGAGGTCGCGGTCAGTGCGGCTTCGCCCAGAAAGCGTCCGACCCAGATGGAATTCACCGAGCCATTCAGCGACTGCAGGATGTTGGCGAACAGGATCGGGAGTGCGAAGCGGAACAGGCCGACCGGTATCGAACCTTCGGTGAGTGAACGCTGCACTTAGTTAGAGCGCCACAGCCCGTAGACGACGCCGGCAGCTCCCGCAACCAGCAGGCCCCATCCGATCCAGGCCGGCTCGCGCGACACCGCGAGCCACACCAGGCCGCCGAGCAGCAAGGCGGCGCCGACCGTCACCGCATCGCGCCGGCGTGCGGCGCGCGCAAGCGCGCTGCGCAGCTCGAGGTTGTCCGCGGCGGGGGCCGGCGAGCGTATGCCGGCGAGCTCTGTCTCCAGCAGCCTGCCGAGCAGCGTCGGCAGGCCGCGCGCGGCCTCCATGAGCCCGGGCATGCGGGCGCGCAGCTCGCGCGCGAGCACGCGCACGCTCGTGCGCTCGCGCATCCATTCGCGCAGGATCGGAGTGGCGGTGGCCCAGACGTCCAGATCCGGGTACAGGTCGCGCCCGAGTCCCTCCACGTTCAGCAGTGTCTTTTGCAGCAGCATGAGCTGCGGCTGGATCTGCATGTTGAAACGGCGCGAGATCTCGAAGAGCCGCAGCAGTATGCGTCCGAAGGAAATGTCCTTCAGCGGCCGATCGAAGATCGGCTCGCATACGGTGCGCACGGCCGACTCCATCTCATCGATGCGTGTCTGCGGTGGCACCCAGCCCGATTCGAGGTGCAGCTGCGCAACGCGCCGGTAGTTTCGCTCGAACACCGCCATGAAGTTCTCGGCGAGGTAGTACTGATCGCGGGGATCGAGAGTGCCGACGATGCCGAAATCGACCGCCGCGTAGCGCGGCCGCAGCGGATCCTCGACCAGCACGAAGATGTTCCCCGGGTGCATGTCGGCATGGAAGAAGTTATGCCGGAACACCTGGGTGAAGAATATGCGCACCCCATTCTCGGCCAGTTGGCGGATGTTGGTGCCGGCCGCCATGAGGCGCGCGCGATCGCTGATTGGTACCCCATGGATGCGCTCCATCACCAGCACATCGTTGCGGCAGTAATCCCAGTACACTTCCGGCACATACAGCAGCTCCGAGCCCGCAAAGTTGCGCTTGAGCTGCGAGGCATTGGCCGCTTCCCGCATCAGATCGAGCTCATCGAGCACGGTTTTCTGGTACTCGGCGACGATTTCGCGCGGCCGCAGCCGCCGGCCCTCGCGCCAGTAGTGGTGCGCGAGATCGGCGAGCGCGTACAGCACCTCGAGATCGCGCTCGATCATTGCGCGCATATCCGGCCGCAGCACCTTGACCACCGCTTCCTGCCCACCCGGCAGGCGCGCAGCGTGCACTTGGGCGATGGAGGCCGCCGCGAGCGGGCTCTCCTCGAAGCTGTCGAACACCTGTGCCAACGGCCGACCGTACGTGCGCTCGATGAGCGCCCGCGCGATCGCCCCGGGGAACGGCGGCACCCGGTCCTGCAGCTGCGCGAGCTCATCGGCGATATCGGCGGGCAGCAGATCGCGCCGCGTGGAGACCGCCTGCCCGAACTTCACGAAGATGGGACCGAGCTCCTCGAGTGCATGGCGCAGACGTGCGCCGCGGCTCACCCGGCGGTGACGCTCGAACCACACTAGCGGGGAGAGGAAGAACAGGAAGCGCAGCGGGCGATACAGGTGCGTCGCGCGGACGTAGTCGTCCAGCCCATGCCGCAGCAGCACGCGCTGGATCTCCAGCAGCCGCAGCAGCACGCGCGGCCTCACGGAGGCGGCCTCAGCCTCACGAGGCGCCGCGGCGCCGCGTGAGCAGGTCGAGGCGTGCCTGCAGTCGATCGACACCCTCGCGCAGCGCATCGACGCCGCGCAGAAACTGCTCGCCCTCGTTGCGCGCGACCAGGTCGCCGCGCTCGTGCGCGCAGTACTCGGCCAGGTTCCGCAGCGTCGTGTCCGCCGCTCGCACCCCGAGCGAGGCACCGAGCCGCGCGAGGCGGCCGAGCTGGTGGGCCGGGACGTCTCCGATCAGCAGCGACAGCTCCTCCTCCGGATCGGGGCGCAGCAGCTGCGCGAGCTCGCGGAAGCTCTGTGCGAGCTCGCTGTCACCGGTGATGGAGACATCGCCGCGCTGGATCACCGGCTGCGCGGAATCGCCCGTGAGGGCGAGCAGGCTGAGCAGCCCACCGGCTATCGTTGCGTCTGCTGCCGCATCATCGCGGGTGACGGCGAGAGTCTGGCCGGTCGAGGTCACACGCAGCCGCAGCAGTTCCGGTACCACGATCGCCACGCTGCGGCCGGCAAGCGCCGCACACAGTTGCCGCGCGCGCGGTGAGCGCGGCAGACCACGGTTCAGCAGGTTCTCGAGCGTCGTGGTCAGCATCGGTAACCGCGGTGGACCGCAACGATACCGCCGGCGAGGGAATGGTAGCGACAGGCTTCGAGTCCCGCCTCCTGCAACATCCTGAGCAGCGTGTCCGCATCTGGGTGCATGCGGATCGACTCTGCGAGGTAGCGGTAGCTGGCCTCATCGTGCGCCACGGTCCTGCCGAGCCACGGAAGCACCCGGAACGAGTAGGCATCGTAGAGGGATTTCAGACCCGGCAAGCGTGGCTGCGAGAACTCGAGCACCAGCAGCTGTCCGCCAGGCTTGAGCACCCGCCGCATGGCCGCGAGCGCGGCCGCCTTGTCGGTCACGTTGCGCAGACCGAAGCCGATCGTGATGCAGTCGAAGGTTCGCTCGGAGAACGGCAATCGCTGTGCGTCCGCCTGCACGAAAGCGACGTTGCCGACTATGCCGGCATCGATGAGCCGGTCGCGCCCGCGCGCGAGCATCGCGGCATTGATATCGCTCAGCACGACGAGGCCCCGCGGGCCGACTTGTCGTGCAAGTCCCGCAGCGAGATCGCCGCTGCCAGCGGCGACATCGAGTGCGCGCTGGCCCGCGCGCAGATTCGCGAGCGCCAGCGTGAAGCGCTTCCACAACCGATGTGTGCCGGCTGACATCAGGTCGTTCATCAGGTCGTAGTGCTCGGCGACCGAGTCGAACACGCCGCGCACGCGGCGCGCCTTCTCGGCAAGAGGCACGCGCTCGAAGCCGAAGTCGGTGGTGGGCATTCAGACGCATTCTAGACGATCGCGCCCGCCGGCCCGCTGCGATCACTGTTGATTTTTTTCCACTGTCACGCGCAGAATCGCGGCCGTTACGGGGGGTCTTGCATGGCGAAGCGGGCCGGACGGCGATGTCCGGCCCGTTTTGCTTTCCATGCCTCGCGCAGCATGTTTTCATGGGCGAACATTTCGTGCGGTATTCGCACCGAGGTGGTGCGATGAGCGCCGCGCGCAAATCGTGCGCAACGCGAGCGCAGCGGCCGCATGCGCAGGCACCGAGCGCAGGAGACACTCGCCGCATCGATGCAATAACACCGGAGCACGCTGCGCCGCACGTGGCCGCAGCAGTGGCCGCTGCTCGCGCCGGCAGTGGACAGCGGCTGCGGAATTTTCAGCTGCGCGCTTGTGCCTTACGCGCGAGGTAGCGCGCCCATTTGTCGGCGCGCTCGCGTCCGAGCTCGTGCAGATACTTCCAAGTGTAGAGCCCGGTGTCGTGGCCATCGTCAAACACGAGCTTCACCGCGTATTGGCCCACCGGCTCGATGGCGGTGATGCCGACCTGCTCCTTGCCGAGCACGAGCACCTCCTGGCCCGGGCCGTGACCTTTGACTTCGGCGGATGGCGAATGAACGCGCAGGTACTCGAAGGGCAACTCGAAGCGGCTGCCGTCGCTGAAGCTCACCTCCAGCAGCCGCGAGGTGCGCCGCAGTCGGATTTCGGTCGCTACGGGGTCGGACATAAGCTCAGTGCAGTATAGGGTGCGACTGGACGCTTACATTGCTGCGGCGCAATATATGGGGGTCATCGGCCGTGCGCGAAACGACGTTCCACGATGAACGCCGATGACAAACCGCCGCACGACCCTATACTCACCATCCCCGTTACCGCCCGAGGGCTCGAGGGCTCGAGGGCTCGAGGGCACGAGGCCCGAGCACTGAATGGAACCGACCGATACCTCCCATCCGGACTACTACCATCGAGTTGTGGATTGCCAGTGGGCCTGCCCGGCTCACACCGATGTACCCGAATACATCCGCCTGATCGCCCAGGGCCGTTTCACCGATGCCTACATGGTGAACCGGCACTCCAATGTATTTCCGGGGATTCTCGGGCGCGTATGCGACCGGCCCTGCGAACCGGCCTGTCGGCGGGGGCGCATCGAAACGAAACCGGTGGCCATCTGCCGCCTGAAGCGCGTCGCCGCGGACCATCGTGAGGATGTGAGCGCGCGCCTGCCGAAAATTCCGCGCCTCAAGAACGGCAAGCGCATTGCCTGCATCGGTGCAGGCTGCGCTTCCCTCACGGTGGCGAACGATCTGATGCCGCTCGGCTACGAGGTCACCATCTTCGAGCAGTACGGCGAGCCTGGCGGGCTGATGCGCACCAATATTCCCTCGTTCCGTCTTCCGGCCGCCGTGCTGAACGAGGAGATCGCCATGATCGTAAACATGGGGGTCGACCTCCGGCTCAACAGTCCGGTGAAGAGCATGCGCAAGCTGCTCGCTGAGGGCGGCTGCGATGCGGTGTTCGTCGGTTCCGGTGCCCCACAGGGCAAGGAGCTCCAGCTTCCCGGTCGAGACGAAGGCGCCGCCAACATCCACATCGGCATCGCCTGGCTCGAGTCGGTCGCCTTCGGGCACATCGACAAGGTCGGCAGACGAGTGCTGATCATCGGCGTTGGCAACACCGCCATGGACTGCTGCCGCACCAGCCTCAGGCTCGGAGCCGAGAGCGTCAAAGTCATGGCGCGCAAGCCACGCGGCTTTTTCAAGGCGTCCGCGTGGGAACTCGAGGACGCCGAGGAGGAGAGCGTGCAGATCATCGTCAACCGCTCACCCAAGGCGTTCGTCATCGAGAACGGCCGCCTCGCCGGTATGCGGTTCGATCAGATGGAGTATCAGCTCGACGCCCGGGGCAACATCAGCGCCGAGCGCATCGTGGGAGAGGAGTTCCTGCCCGCCGACGATGTGATCCTCGCCATCGGGCAGGAGAACGCCTTCCCCTGGATCGAGCGTGATCTCGGCATCGAGTTCGGCAAGTGGGACGTGCCGGTGGTCGATGCGGGCACTTTTCAGTCCACGCTGCCGGCGGTGTTCTTTGGCGGCGATGCGGCCTTCGGCCCGAAGAACATCATCTGGGCGGTCGAGCACGGCCACCAGGCGGCGATCTCCATCCATCGCCATTGCCAGGGCGAAGCGGTGCACGAGCGGCTGCCACCCGGCATGAACCTGCAAAGCCGCAAGATGGGCATGCACGAGTGGTCGTATGCCAACGACTACACGCCGGTCGAACGGCGGTTGATGCCGCACGTATCGCTTAAAGAGCGCTTCAAGAAACTCAACATCGAGGTGGAGCTCGGCTTCACTGCGGAGCAGGTCGAGCAGGAGGTGCAGCGCTGCCTCAACTGCGACATGCAGACCGCGTTCACCGCGAAGCTCTGCATCGAGTGCGACGCCTGCATCGACATCTGCCCGGTCGACTGTCTCACCATTACCCACAATGGCACGGAGGCGGAGCTGCGCACGCGCCTCAAGGCGCCGGCAGTGAATCTCAGCCAGCCGCTGTACGTGTCGGCCGGGCTGGCGCAGACCGGTCGGGTGATGGTGAAGGACGAGGACCTGTGCGTGCACTGCGGACTATGCGCGGAACGCTGTCCGACCGCCGCCTGGGACATGCAGAAATCCGAGCTGCACTGGCCGCACGCGGTCGATGAGGCGGGCGCGCTCGAGGCGCGCAAGCCAAAGATTGCCTGAGGGCCCGCACTTCCAGGCCCACCGCCAGCCAGCAGCGATCCAACAGCGAAGCACCCTATGTCGAAAGCCGATCCGACACGCATCAACGATTTCACCATCAAGATCGCCACGGTGAACGGCACCGGCTCGGCGAGCGCCAACGCTCTGCTGATGAAGTCGATCTTCCGCAGCGGCATTCCGGTGGTGGGCAAGAACTACTTCCCCTCCAACATCCAGGGCTTGCCCACCTGGTACGAGATCCGCGTCACCAAGGATGGCTACGTGGCGCGCTCCGGCCGGGTCGACATCATGGTGGCCATGAATGCCGAGACCTATGCACGCGATGTGAAGGAGGTCGCGCCGGGCGGCTACCTGGTGTACGACTCCACCTGGCCGCGGCCGGCGCTCCTCAAACGTGAGGACATCACGGTGCTTGGCGTGCCGCTCGCGCGGCTGTGCAACGAGAACTTCAACGGTGTGCGCACCCGCATCCTCATGAAGAACATCTGCTACGCCGGTGTGCTGGCTGCGCTGCTCGATCTCGACCTCGCGCAGATCCGCGCGCTGCTGGCGGAGACCTACGCCAAGAAACCGCAGCTGGTCGAGAGCAACATGAAGGCGATCCAGCTCGGCTACGACTATGCGCGCGCGCATGTCGAGTGCCCGCTGCCGTTGCACGTGGTGAAGATGGCGCATACCGCGGGCCACATCATGATCGATGGCAACACCGCCGCGGCGCTCGGGTGTGTGTTTGCCGGCGCCACGGTAGCGGCGTGGTACCCGATCACTCCCTCCACATCGCTCATGGACGCTTTCAAGATGTTCGCCGAACGCATGCGCATCGATCCGCAGACCGGGCGGCGCAACTTCGCCTTCATCCAGGCGGAGGACGAGCTTGCCGCAGCCGGCATGGCGATCGGCGCGATGTGGAATGGGGCGCGGGCCTTCACCGCCACCTCGGGTCCGGGGATCTCGCTCATGAACGAGTTCCTCGGGCTTGCCTACTATGCCGAGGTGCCGGTCGTGATCTTCGACATCCAGCGTGTCGGCCCCTCCACCGGCATGCCGACGCGCACGCAGCAGGGTGATCTGCTGCTCTCGGCCTACGCCTCGCACGGCGACACGCGCCATGTGTGTCTCTACCCTGCGAACCCCGAAGAATGCTTCTACATGGCCGTGCAGGCCTTCGACCTCGCCGAGCGCCTGCAGACCCCGGTGATCGTGCTGTCGGACCTGGACATCGGCATGAACGACTGGTTGTGCCGTGACCTCAAGTGGGACGACAACTACCGTCCCGACCGCGGCAAGATGCTCGGCCTTGAGGAGATCCTCAAGCTCGAGAAGTTCTATCGCTTTCTCGACAAGGATGGGGATGGCATCGGCTACCGCACGCTGCCGGGCGTGCATCCGAAGGCGGCCTACTTCACCCGCGGCTCGGGCCACACGCAGTACGGCGCTTACACCGAGGACGCGGCCGACTACCAGATCGTGCTCGATCGGCTGATGAAGAAGTGGGCGACCGCCAGGCGGGTCGTACCGCGCGCGGTGATCGATGCCACCGCCGGCAGCCGCTTCGGGCTAGTTTCCGTCGGCAGCTGCGACGGTGCGATCCGCGAGGCGCTCGATGTGCTCAAGCAGCGCGGCGTTGGGCTCGATTACATGCGCGTACGCAGCTTTCCCTTCAGCGAGGACGTGGAGAAATTCCTCGCCGCGCACGAGCTGCTGTTCGTGGTGGAGCAGAACCGCGATGCGCAGCTGCGCGCATTGCTCACGCTGGAGACCGCCGTGGACAAGTCGAAGCTGCGCTCGCTGCTGCACTACAGCGGGCTGCCCATCTCCTCGAGCTTCATCGTGCAAGGAGTGCTCGCGGAGCTGCAGCCGGGTCAGCGCGTCCTGTCGCCCGGAGCGGCGCACGGCTGAAATTGCCTGAGAGGCTCACATGACTTTCATCGCCAAGCCCAAAATCGCCCATCCGTCGCTGCCTAAGAACGCGCTTGGGCTTACGCGGCGCGACTACGAAGGCGCGCTGTCGACACTCTGCGCCGGCTGCGGGCACGATTCCATCACCGCCGCCATCGTGGAAGCGAGTTGGGGGGTCGGGCTCGAGCCGCAGAATCTCGTGAAGCTCTCGGGGATAGGCTGCTCCTCGAAGACCACCGCCTACTTCGTCAGTGGCGGCCACGGCTTCAACTCCGTGCACGGCCGCATGCCGGCGATCGCCATGGGCGCGAACGCCGCGAACCGCAGCCTCAGCTACATCGGGGTGTCCGGAGATGGCGATACCCTCTCGATCGGGCTCGGGCAGTTCTGCCATGCCATCCGCCGTAATCTCAACATGCTGTACATCATCGAGAACAACGGCGTTTACGGGCTCACCAAAGGCCAGTTCTCGGCCTCCGCCGACATCGGCACCAGGGCGAAAAAGGGCGAGACCAACTTCCAGCCGCCGATCGATCCGGTGCTGCTCGCCATGACGCTCGGTGCGTCTTTCGTGGCGCGCAGTTTCTCCGGTGACAAGCAGCAACTGGTGCCGCTCATCCAGGCGGGCCTGAAGCACGAGGGCTTCGCCCTGATCGATGTGCTCTCGCCCTGCGTGACCTTCAACGACCACGAGGGCTCGACCAAGAGCTACGCCTATACGCGCGAGCACTACGAGCCGGCGGTGCATGCCGATTTCATTCCACTCGAGCGCGAAATCACCGCCGACTACAAGGAAGGCGAGGCCTTGCCGGTGGTGCTCCACGATGGCAGCCGCATCGTGCTGCGCAAGCTCGACTCGGCCTACGACCCGACCGATCGCAGCCGGGCTGCTGCGCAGATCCAGGAACGCATGAAGGGGGGCGAGTACCTTACGGGGCTCCTTTACCTGGAGCCCTCGCAGAACGAGTTCCACCAGGTGAACGGCACGCCGGATGCACCGCTCAACAGTCTGCCTTACGAGGTGCTCTCGCCCGGGTCGAAGGGCCTCGAGAAGGTGCTGGCGCGCTACCGTTGAGCCGGGGTGAGCGCCCTCAGCGGATTGCCGAGCCTAACGCATAACGGATCGCGAGCTGCCATTGTGTCTCCGTCGCGGAGTAGGGACCGCCCTGCTCCTGACGGTTGACGGAGCTGCTCACGACCCGTACGCACTCGAGCGCAAAGCGCCAGTGTGCATCGGCGTCGAACAGGTAAGCGGCCGTCCATGCGTGCCCGTCCTGGGCACCGTAGTATTCCGACACATTGGTCTGCACGGCAAAACGGTCGTAGCGAGCGCTGACGGTGCTGCGTCCGAAGCGCTTCGAAAGCAGTGCGAACTGTGCCTGAAACGGCCAGTTGAGCGTCATCGACTGCGGAGCGATCGTGGTGACGCCCCCGAGCCACTGCGCGATCGCGGTCCAGCCGTGGTCGGCTTCGAAGCGCACTGCGGCACTGGTGAAGCGCGTGTCCCAGGCGAGGACGTGGGAGATGGTGTCGAGCGCGCTCGGATCGGCGCGGTTATCGTAACGCAGCACACGCAGCACCACGCGATCGAGGTACCGTGCCTCGAGTCCAGCGTAAGCGCCGACGCGATGATCGATTTCCATGAAGGGCTCGGCGCCATCGAGCGGCTGGACGCCGGGCTGTCCAAGACGGCCGAACAGCGGTGTCTGCCGGTCGGTGAGCACGAAACCATTGTTCGCGATCATGACCCCGGCGCGATCGTTCCAGCCGAACACCCCGGCAGTCACTCCCAGGTCGAAGCCATGGCCACTACGGGTCCCGAGCCAGTCGAGCTGACCCTCGAGTCCGATGGTGCGCACCTCCACCCCGAGCCAGCTGTTGATCGCGGAGTAGCTGAGCGTGTAGGGGGACTCCCAACCTGCCGAGCGGTTCTCGAGCGATAGCGGCAGATAGAATCCGCCGGCCTTCAGCCGGAAGCGGTAGCCCGCGTGTGGATAGGGGCGCAGCAGCAGATAGGCCTCGGTGACCCCGAGCGCGCTGCGATCCTTGTCATCGAACACCGAGGCATCGAGATGTGCGCTCCACAGCTCTCCGATCGGCTGAGTCACGGCAAAGCGTGCGCGCCCGAGCTTGACTCCCGAATCGTCGCTCCCGAATCGCACGGTGCCGAAGCCGCCGTCCATGTACGACGGGTAGGCATCCGAGCTGAGGAGGCGCATATCGACACTCGCCTCCCAATCCGTGGCCCGGCTCGCGGTGCTGAGCGTCAGCAGTATGAGCGGCAACGTAAAGCGATTCGTGGAGCGCCTCATGATGGCCTCAGTAATCCCAGGAATGCGGCCGGCCAGTGAGCGGTGCTGGCTGTAACCCGCGCGTCAGTCGCAGCGTCAGCTCGGCCCGATCGCCCTCACCGACCGTGAGCTCCCGCGCCAGGTCCGTCTCGCTGTCGCGTAGCCGGGGGTGCCACAGCTCCACGCGATAGCGGCCGCGCGGCACTTCGGCCGACCAGCTGCCGGCCTCGTTCGTCCGTCCGTACCACGCCGCGTCCGTGACCAGGAGATAGGCGAGCATCTCATCGTGGATGTTGCAACCGAGCGTGACCATGCCCGCCTGGTCGAAGTGCACGGGCGGATAGGGTTTGCCGCGGTAGAGCGGCAGCTGGAAACGCTTGGCGGCCGAGAAGGAGTAGATCTGGTGACTCACGGAATCGCCGTTGGGAAACTCCACCGTCGAGCCGACCGGAATCACCAGCAGGTCGGGCGCGAAGCTGCGGTTCAATTGGTCCATCACCGCGTGCACCGGCGCGGCGTGCCGCGGAGGACCCTCGAGCGGACGCACCGTGACCACGGCTCCCGCCAGCGCATGCCCGTCAGGCGTCTGCACGCTCACGACCAACGTCGCGGCAGATGCTGTGCCGGCCGCGGCCAGCAGTACGAGCTGCGCCAGCAGCGCAAGGACCGACCGGGCCGCTCCGGCGGCCGATCGATGGCAACAGGCTCGTGCCGGAGGTCTCATTCCCGCACTCGGATCCTCGCGCTGATGACGGTCGGGCTCTTACGATGGGCGGCCTATTCGAGCGGCATTCATGGGTAGTTTCCGCAACCGGCTTCTCGTGCTGATCATTGGGCTGGTAATCGTCACCCAAACTGTGACGCTTGCCGCAGTGCTGCTCAGCACCCGCCGAACGGTCGAGGCACGGGCCGCGGAGGAGCTGCGAGCGGGGGGAACGCTCGCCGAGCACCTGATCGGCTTTCGCGCAGGTCAGCTGGCGAACGGTGTGGGGGTCCTGGCCGGCGACTTCGGCTTTCGGGAGGCGGTAGCGAGCGGACACACGCCGACCATCCTGTCCGCGGCACGCAACCACGCGCAACGCATCGGCGCCGACATGGTGCTCGTGCTCGATACCCATGGTCGTTTGCTCGCCTCGACGGCGGCAGCGGCGGAGGATGCCGAGGGCTCCCCCGCCGGGCTCCTCGAAGATGCTGCCAGCTTGCGCGACCAGCCGAACTTCCGCGTGTTTGGTGCGCACTCCTACCAGTTCTTCCTCGCTCCGGTGCGCACTCCGGAGACCATCGCCTGGGTGGCCATGGGCTTCGTGGCCGATCGGGCGCTCGCCGCGCGCATCCGCGACCTGGTCGGCTCGGAGGTTGCGATCGTCACGCACGGCGCCGCCGGCATGACGCGCATTGCCTCGACGCTGCCGCCAGCGCCAGCCGCACTCTTTCCGGCGGCCAGCGAGCTGCCGCATATCACCCGGCTCGCAGCGGCGGACTATCTGAGCTTTGCGCGCCGCCTGGACGTGCGCGGCGACTCGGTCGATGTGATCCTGCTGAAACCTCTGGAGGATGTGCTTGCCCCCTACCGGGAGCTGCGTGACGCCATGCTGCTCATCGACGGAGTGGCGCTGCTGCTCGCCGCAGTGGTTGGCGCAGTGCTCGGCCGCAGTGCCAGCCGTCCCATCGGAGAGCTGGTCCGCGCCGCACAGCGCATCGAGCGCGGGCAGTACGGAATTGCCGTCGACGTCGCGGGCGGTGAGGAGTTCCGCAGCCTCGCCTCGACCTTCAACGTCATGCAGAGCAACATCGCGGCGCGTGAGGCGGACATCACCTACCACGCTTACCACGATCCGCTCACCGCGCTGCCGAACCGGGCACTCGCCAAACGCACGCTCGAGGGTCTCATTGGCGGCGGGGCTCGTGAGCCGGGTGTAGCGCTGCTGCTCATCGAGCTGCGCAACCTGGCCGATATCAACGCCTCGCTCGGCTTGCAGGTCGGGGACGAGGTGCTGCGCGAGGCGGCGCGACGGCTGCAGCAGAATATCGCCGCCAGCGAGACCGTCGCGCGGCTCGGGGAGATGCAGTTCCTCGTCATCGCACCGGGGTGCACCGCCGAGCGCGCGCCGCTGTACGCCGGGCAGCTGGCTGCGGTGATTCGCGGCGGCTTCCATCTCGCAGGCGTGAGTCTCGATGTGCGGCTGGCGTGCGGCGTGTGCCTGTTTCCGCTGCACGGGGAGAGCGCCGATGAACTGCTGCAGCGTGTGCAGGTAGCGCTGGAGGATGCCGAGGAGACGCGCACTCGCGTTGCTCTGTACCGCCCCGGACAGGATCAGGAGCATCGCCGCCGGCTGGCGCTTGTTACCGACCTGCGCCGCGCCATCGACCAGGATCAGCTGAGCCTCATGTACCAACCGAAGGTCGCCATGGCGAGCCGCTCGGTGCGCAGCCTCGAGGCACTGGTGCGCTGGACGCATCCCGAGCTCGGCGCAGTCTCACCGGCGGAGTTCGTGCCGCTCGCGGAGAGCACCGGGGGCTCGCGGCAGCTCACCAACTGGGTGCTCGGCGCCGCCATCCGCCAGATGGGTGAGTGGCGCCGGCAGGGCCTGGAGCTCGATCTCGCGGTGAACCTGTCGGCACCCGATGTACTCGACCCGGACCTGAGCGATGAGATCCTGCGGTTGCTGCGCCGTCATCAGGTCGATTCCACCTCACTGCTGCTCGAGATCACCGAGAGCGCAGTGATGCGTGACCCTCAGGTCGCGGTGCGCAACATGCAGTGGCTGCGCATCGCCGGCATACGCTTTGCGATCGACGACTTCGGTACCGGGCATTCCTCGCTGTCGCAGCTGTCGGTGTTGCCGGTGGATGAGCTCAAGATCGATCGCTCCTTCATGTCGTCCGAGGACGCAGGCGCGGTCACCATCGTCACCTCGACCATCGAGCTCGGTCACAGCATGGGATTGAAAGTGGTAGCGGAGGGCGTCGAGAACGCGGCCGCCTGGAATCTGCTGCGCCGCCTCGGTTGCGACTTCGCGCAGGGCTACCTCATCAGCCCACCGCTCGCTCCTGCCCAGGTTCCCGGGTTCGTCCGTCAGGCCAACCAGGTCCTGCCCGACTCCGATTCGACCGTGCGGCAGATCCGTGCGCTCGATCAACTCGCCGGGCGCACGCACTCAACCCGGTAAATCGAGCAGCGCATCGACGCGCTGGCGGTAGCGCTGCAACAGTTCCGCGGCAAATTCCGCGAACACGCGGATCTTGGGCGAATCGCGCAGCGCCGCACGGCAGACGACCGAGATCGGCTTACCGGGTGCCGACCAGTCCGGCAGCACTACCTGCAGGCGGCCGAGGGCGAGAGCTTCCGCTACGATCAGGTCCATGGCCTGCACCAGCCCGGCACCACGGATCGCCGCGCGGATCTCCGCCTCGGCGGAGTTGAAGGCAATGTTGAATGGCAGACCGAGCCGCATGCGCTGCCTACCGCGCTCGAACACCCAGCGGTGCGGCCGGCGGGTACCGGTCGGGAGATAACCGACGAGCTTGTGACGGCGCAGGTCTTCGGGGGATGTGGGTGTGCCATGGGTGCGCAGATACTCGGGTGAGGCGCAGGTCAGCAGCCGCGTGCTCACCACGCGCCGCGCGATCAGATGCGGCTCGCGCACCGCGCCCACACGCACGACCAGATCGATCTCCTCGCGGATCAGGTCGACCACGCGATCGTTGAACTGCACCTCGAGCTGCAGATCGGGATAGCGCGCGGTGAACTGTGGCAGTGCCGGGATCAGCAGCGCGCGGCCGAACTCTACCGGCACATCGACTCGCAGCCGGCCCTCCGGCGAGAGCCGGGTGCGGCGCACCGACTCGTCGGCCGCTTCGAGCTCGGTCAGGATCCGCTGGCAACGCGTGAGGTATTCGGCACCGTCGGCGGTCAGCCCGACGCGGCGGGTCGTGCGGTGAAGGAGCTGGCAGCGCAGGTGGCTCTCGAGCTCCGCGATGTGGGTGCTGACCACGGCACGGGAGAGGCCGAGCGCCTCCGCCGCCTTGGTGAAGGAGTGCAGATCGGCGACGCGCACGAAGCTGCGCATGCAGGCGAGCTGATCCATCCCGGGATTGTATGCCGATCGCGAACAATGATTTCGTCATTAGACCGTTTTTGCAGATAACACATCGGGTTAGTGTCTGCGCATCCGGACCGCCCACGCGGTCCAGGCGGAGGAGCAGCAGCCATGTTCATATTCAGCCGGTCGTTCCGCGCGGTCGCCGCCGGGCTTTCCGTGGCGGTGCTCACCGTGTGCCTCGATCGCGCCTGCGCGGCACCCGGCGCCAGCAGCGCTGCGCTCCCCGCTGCGCCTGATACTGCAAAAGCACTGTGGCCCGCTTGTGCCACGCCGGCCGCATGCGGTATCGTCCGCGCCGGTTCGTGACCTTTCCCTTTCCTGCCGCCTGCCGCCCGCACCTTAGACCGCGAGTTGGCTTCCGAGTCTGAAAAGCCGAATCGTTCCCGACCAGGTGGCAGTGTGTGCGCCGATGAGTCCCCGATTTTCGGCATGCGCTCCTGCTGATACCGTTCGTTTCAGGAGTTTGTTTGCATGACCAGAATTTACGTGGGCAACTTGCCTTTTTCCGCTACCGACGCCGAGCTCCGTGAGCTGTTCGCACAGCATGGCACGGTCGAGTCGGTGAGCATCATCACCGATCGCGATACCGGCCGTCCGCGCGGCTTCGG
The DNA here is from genome assembly GCA_035639195.1 of Steroidobacteraceae bacterium. Classification (GTDB taxonomy): domain Bacteria; phylum Pseudomonadota; class Gammaproteobacteria; order Steroidobacterales; family Steroidobacteraceae; genus 13-2-20CM-66-19. The sequence goes on along the minus strand of DASQYM010000034.1, from coordinate 53,863 downwards.
CTTCGTCGAGATGTCGCGCGCCGACGCCTCGCGTGCCATCCAGAACCTCAATGGCAAGGAGCTCGGCGGCCGTCCGCTGCGGGTCAACGAGGCTCAGGAGCGCAGCGCTGGCGGCAACCGCGGCGGCGGCGCACCGAAGCGCTGGTAAGCTTCGTGTAGTTGCTCGAGGCCGGCGTGCCGCTGCCCGGCGGGCAGCGCCGGCCGGCCTTTTGCATGGCACATCCGTAGAGGTTCTCATGGGTAAGGGCGATCAAAGAACGCGCCGCGGCAAGATCTACCGGGGCTCCTTCGGCAAGTTCCGCCGCAAGGACCCGGATAAGAACAAGCGTCAGGCTGGCAAGAGCGGCAAGCGCTAGTACGCCTGCACGCCGCTAGGCGTGCGCGAAGGGTTCCGCGGCCGCGACTGGCGCCGGGCGGATCTTGCGCTCGCGACATTCGCGGATGAGGGCGAGCGCTGAAGCGTCGTTGGGCGGCAACTGCACATCGCTCGAGCCGAGCGGTGTGGTGCGGGCTCCCCAGCGCACGAGGTGCGCACAGTAGCTCAAGCCGCCGCCAAACCCGGGCATGAGCAGCAGTGCTCCGGGACGCACACGCCCTTCCTCCAGCGCCTCGCACAGAGCCACCGGTACGGTCGCGGCCGACATGTTGCCGTAGCGCTGGACGTTGACGTAGACGCGCTCCATCGGCACGCGTGCGCGCCGCGCAACCGCTTCGATGATGCGCAGGTTCGCCTGGTGCGGCACGAGCAGGTCGACGTCGGCGGCGCTGAAGCGCGCACGCGCGAGCGCCTCCTCGCAGGCACCCGCCATGCCGTGGACCGCGCGCTTGAAGATCTCCTGTCCCTCGAACTGCCAGCGCGTGACCCCATAGAGGACGCCGCGATTGGCATAACGACCACCCATACCCTGCACCCGCAGCGTCTCGCGCGAGTCCGCGTAGCAGCCGAGCTTCTCGGCGAGCAGGCCCTCCTCCTCATCGGTCGCCTGCAACACCACCGCAGCGGCGCCGTCGCCGAAGAGCACCGCCACGTCGCGGTCGCTCCAGTCCATGAAGGGCGAGATCAGCTCGGCACCGAGTACGAGCGCATTGCGCACCACCGCGGTGCGTATCAGCGCATTCGCGGTCGAGAGGCCGTAGAGGAAACTCGTGCAGGCCGTGTTGAGGTCGACCGCCGCGGCGGAGTGCGCACCGATGCGCAGCTGAACACCTGAGGCCATGTTGGGGACCTGGTCGTCGTAGCTGCAGCTGCCGAAGACGATCAACTCAATGTCGCTTCCGGCGAGACCCGCCGCGGCGAGTGCACGCGCCGCTGCGACATACGCGAGCTCTTCCAGCCCGACGTGCGAGATGCGCCGCTCGCGGATCCCGGTGCGGCTGAGGATCCACTCATCGCTCGTATCGAGGATCGTGGACAGATCCTGGTTGGTGAGCACCGCCGGTGGGAGGCATTTACCCCAGCCGGTGATCGCCGCGTGGGTCATGCGGTAAGAATAGCAGTCGCGGGCTACAATCCGCAGTGTGCCGGACTCAAGCTCGTACTCGCGCTGGCGGCCGCATCCCTGGCATGGCCTCGACCCCGGGCCGAACGTGCCGCGCCTGGTCAATGCCTACATCGAGATCACTCCCTTCGATCTCATGAAGTACGAGGTGGACAAGGCCTCCGGTTACCTGCGGGTCGATCGACCGCAGCGCACCTCCTCGCAGCCGCCCGCACTCTACGGCTTCATTCCGCGCACCTACTGCGGCGAGCGGGTGCGGCGGCTCGCGCCCGATTGCGAGCGTGGCGATGGTGATCCGCTCGATATCTGCGTGATCAGCGAGCGCCCCATCAATCACTCCGAGGTGCTGCTCAGCGCACGCGTGCTGGGAGGACTCAAAATCATCGATCGCGGCGAGGCCGATGACAAGATCATCGCGGTGCTCGAGGGTGATTACGTGTGGGGCGAGGCGCAGGAGCTCAGCGAGCTGCCGCCCGCGCTGCTCGAGCGCATCGAGCATTACTTCTCCACCTACAAGCTGGTTCGCGCCGAGCCGCCGAAGATCAGCGTCGGCGGCCGCTACGGTTTCGAGGCTGCGGCGCAGGTGATTCGCGCCGCCGTGGATGACTATCTCGAGGAGTTCGGCGACCTGCCATGAACGGCGGATTGCCGATGAGCTCTGCCAGTACGTGCCCGAGCCACGCTGACTAGCGTCTCGAGTCCGGCGCGTAATCGAAGGAATCGAAGTACAGCCGCTCGGCGCGCAGTCCGCGGCGTGGAAACTCCGCGCGGATCGCCTCGATCATCGCCGGTGGACCCGCCGCATACGCCTCGAAGCCGCCGAGGTCCGCATGATCGGCGAGCACCGCTTCGTGCACCAGCCCGATGCGGCTGCGCGCGGCCTCGGCTCCGGTCGCTTCCGACAATACCGGGATGAAGGAGAGCCGCGGCTCATGCCGCACCCACTCGAGCACGCGCGCCTGCTCATACAGATCGTGAATGTGTCGCGCACCCCAATAAAGGTGGATGTCGCGCCGGCGGCCGGTCTCGAGCACATGGCGCAGGATCGACTTCAGCGGCGCGAAGCCGGTGCCGCCTGCGAGCATCAGGATCGGCGAGCTCCCCTCGCGGTAACAGAACTGTCCGATCGGCCCTTCGATGCGCAACAGCGATCCGATGGTGAGCGGCGCCTCACTGGCGCCCGGAGCGCCGAACAGGCGCTCGGTGAAGCCACCGCCGCTCACGCGTCGCACGTGCAGCTCGATGAGGTCGTTGTCGTGCGGCGGACTGGCGATGGAGAAACTGCGTCGCTTGCCGCCGGGCAGCAGCACATCGAGGTACTGTCCGGCGTGAAAGCGCAACCGCTCGACCGAGGGCAACCGCAGCAGTACCTGCATGACATCGGGGGCGAGCAGGTCGAGACCCGCGATGCGCGCCGGGAGCGTCTTGATCTCGACGTCGGCTACGCTCGCGACGAGCCGCGCTTCGATCGTGAGGTCCGTCAGTGCGCGCGCCTGGCACAGGAGAATGTTTCCGCCGCGCTCCTCTTCGGCCGTGATGCCGGGCGGGCGGGTGCCGGGATAGCGGATCTCGCCCTGCACGAGCCGCGCGCGGCAGGAGCTGCAGTGCCCGGACTTGCAGCTGTGGGGCAGATTCAGCCCCGCGGCGAGCGCTGCCTCGAGCACGGGCTGGTCCTCGCGCACGTGCAAGCTGCGCGCATGTGGCTCGATGCGTACCGTGTGTTCCTTGGCGCTCACTGTCCTCGTCCGGTCATGCGCGTGGACTAGACTAGTCGCAGCCCGCGGCCGAAGCTACGGAGAGCCATGTTCCGCAATCCCCCGCCGCAGCAGATCGCGAGCCTGCTGCGCGCCGCGCTGCGTTAGCGCCCAACGAAGCCCGCGCGCGCGGCGTTTCAGCTATGCTCCGCGGCAATGCGCGTCGAATTCACGAAGATGCACGGGGTGGGCAACGACTTCGTGGTCTTCGAGGCGCCGGTCCCCGACTCCCTCCTCACCCCGCAGCGGGTGCGCGCGCTCGCCGACCGCCGCACCGGCATCGGTTTCGATCAGGCGCTGTTGCTCGAGCCCCCGCGAGGCGCGCACAGCGCCGCCTATTACCGCATCTTCAACGCCGACGGCGATGAGGTCGAGCAATGTGGTAACGGCGCGCGCTGCATCGCCGCGCTCCTGCAGCGCCGCGGACTTGCGCCTGAGGGTGCGATGACGCTCGAAAGCCCGGCAGGACTCATCCGTGCGCGCCTCGCCGCGGACGGTGAGGTGTCGGTCGACCTTGGCGTACCGGACTTCGATCCGCGCTCGCTTCCCTTCGATGCGCCGGCTGAGCGGGAAAGCTACACGCTCGAGCTGGGGGGGGAGAGCGTGGAGATCGGAGCGGTGTCGCTCGGCAACCCGCACGCGGTGTTGACCGTGGATTCGGTCGCGAGTGCGCCGCTCGAGCGGCTCGGGCCACGGATCGAGCGGCATCCGCGCTTCCCGAAGCGCGTGAACACCGGGTTCCTCGAGATCGTGGCGCCCGATCGGGTGCGGCTGCGCGTCTATGAGCGCGGCGCCGGCGAGACGCGCAGCTGCGGCACTGGCGCGTGCGCCGCAGTCGCCATCGCGCGGCGCCGCGGGCGCCTCGAGGCAGCCGTGCGCGTGCAGGTGCGGGGTGGCGAGTTGCGGGTAAACTGGGCGGGCGCGGGGGAGCACATCTGGCTGAGCGGGCCGGCACAAACATCATTTCAGGGGCATGTTGAGGTCTAGAGCACTATGACGACACGAGAGGCTCGCGGTCTTGCCGCGGCGGACAGCGAAGAAGAAAGCATCGCCGGCTATCTGCAGCGCCATCCCGAGTTTTTCGAGCGCCACCAGGCATTGCTTGCGCGGTTGAAGCTCCCGCATGCGCGCGGTGGCTCGACCATTTCGCTGGTCGAGCGGCAGATCGAGGTGCTGCGCGACAAACAGGCGCAACTCGAGGGCAAGCTGGCCGAGCTCGTGCGGGTGGCGCGGGCCAACGACGCCATTTCCGACCGCCTGCATCGCTTCACACGGCGCCTGCTGCGCGTCGTGCCGCGCTCCGAGGCGCTGGCTCGCATCGAGGCGGGGCTGCGCGAGGACTTCGATGCCTTCCACGCCGCACTGCTGCTGATCGATGTGGTGGTGGACCCGAGTACCCCGCGTTTCGTGCGCAGCGTGCGCGCGGATGATCCAAACCTGAAATCGTTCGAGTCGCTGTTTGCGACCGGCAAGCCGCGCTGCGGTCAGGCCCGCGATTCGCAGCGTGAGTTCCTGTTCGGTCCGGAGGGCCTCGAGCTCGGTTCCGTGGCGCTCGTGCCGCTCGGCGAGAAGGGCTCCCTCGGCCTGCTCGCGCTCGGCAGCCCCGACCGTGACCGGTTCCACCCGGGGATGAGCACCGAGTTTCTGACACGCCTCGCGGAGCTGCTCACCGACTCGCTGCGTGGTGAGCGCAGCGCCTGAGCGCCGGTGAGCCCTGCCGCGCTCGAGTGGCTTGCGCGCTTCCGGCGTTACCTGAGCAGCGAGCGCCGGCTCTCGCCGCACACTGACCGCAATTACGCCCGCGATCTTGCGGCGCTGCAGAAGTTTTGCGATCGCGAGGGTGTCCTCGAGTGGAGTGCACTCGATGCGCAGCACGTGCGCCGATTTGCTGCCTACTCGCACAAGGGCGGTCTCGCCCCGCGCAGCATCCAGCGCCGCCTGTCGGCGATTCGAAGCTTCTTCGCTTTTCTGCTGCGCGAGGCGGCAGCGGAGACCGCGAGGACCGCGATGGCGCGGCCACGCACAGCTCGCGGCGCCGGGCGCCGAGCCAGTGCACGCGTGACCGTGAATCCAGCCGCCGAAGTGCGCGCGCCCAAGTCGGCACGCCGCCTTCCGCAGACACTCGATGCGGATCAGATGGCGCGACTGCTGCAGCTGCCGCCCGGCGGCGATCGCTTGAGTGCGCGTGACCGGGCGCTCATGGAGCTGCTTTATTCCTCGGGCCTGCGCCTCGCCGAGCTGGTGGGGCTCGATGTCTCGAGCCTCGACCTGAAGGACGGCGTGGTGCACGTGCTCGGCAAGGGTCGCAAGGCACGAATCGTTCCCGTGGGACGCATGGCGCTGCGAGCGCTGCGCAGCTGGCTACCGGAGCGCGCGGCGCTCGCCCGGCCCGATGAGCATGCCCTCTTCGTCGGCCGCAACGGCGTACGGCTCGGACCGCGCGCGGTGCAGGCACGCGTCGCGTTCTGGGCGCGGCGGCAGGGCCTCGGCGTGCATGTGCATCCGCACCTCTTCCGCCACTCCTTTGCGTCGCACTTGCTCGAGTCGGGGGGAGAGCTGCGCGGCGTGCAGGAGCTGCTGGGGCATGCCGATATCTCGACCACGCAGATCTACACCCACCTTGACTTCCAGCACCTTGCCCGCATCTACGACGCTGCCCACCCGCGGGCGCGTCGTAAGGCTTAAGCCCGCGCGCGGGCCGGCCCTCCCTTCCTGTGACTCCCCGGCCGACGCGGCGAGCCACGCCAAGCTTAGGGACATCCATGAACGACCGACCCTCTTTTGATCCACACGGTACGACCATCCTCGGCGTGCGCCGTAATGGCGCGATCGCACTCGGGGGTGATGGCCAGGTCACACTCGGCAACACCGTCATGAAGGGCAACGCACGCAAGGTGCGCCGTCTCGCCGATGGCAAGGTGCTGGCGGGCTTCGCCGGCGGCACTGCCGATGCTTTCACCCTGTTCGAGCGCTTCGAGGGCAAGCTCGAGAAGTATGGCAACGTTACCCGTGCCGCGATCGAGCTCGCCAAGGACTGGCGCTCCGATCGCTACCTGCGGCGTCTCGAGGCGCTGCTGCTGGTCGGAGATCCGGAGAAGCTTTTCGTGATCTCAGGCAATGGCGATGTGATCGAGCCCGAGTACGATGTAGCCGCCATCGGCTCCGGCGGGCAGTACGCACTCGCCGCCGCGCGCGCTCTGCTCGAGGCGTCCGATCTCGATGCGCGCAGCATCGTCGAGCGCTCTCTCAACATCGCCGCCGACGTCTGCATCTACACCAATCGCAACATCCTCATCGAGGAGTTGCACAAGCGCGCGGGAGCGTAAGCCTCATGTCATCGCTCACACCACGGCAGATCGTGCAGGAGCTCGACAAGCACATCATCGGCCAGGACGCAGCCAAGCGCGCGGTCGCCATCGCGCTGCGCAACCGCTGGCGGCGCATGCAGGTGCAGGAGCCCCTGCGCCAGGAGATCACTCCCAAGAACATACTCATGATCGGCCCGACCGGTGTCGGCAAGACCGAGATAGCGCGCCGCCTGGCGAAGCTCGCCAACGCTCCCTTCGTCAAGGTGGAGGCCACCAAGTTCACCGAGGTCGGCTACGTCGGCCGCGACGTGGACTCGATCGTGAAGGAGCTCGCGGATGTCGCAGTCAAGATGACACGCGAGCAGGAGATGGCGAAGGTGCGCGAGCGGGCGCTCGATTCCGCCGAGGAACGCGTGCTCGACACCCTGCTGCCCAAGCCGCGCATGATGGGCTTTTCCACGGATGAGCCGGCGGCGGCGCGCGACAGCGAGACGCGCCAGAAATTCCGCAAGATGCTGCGCGAACACGAGCTCGATGATCGCGAGATCGAGATCGAGCTGCGCGCCATGCCCGCAGGCGTCGAGATCATGGCGCCCCCGGGCATGGAGGAGATGCAGCAGCAGCTGCAGGCAATGTTCCAGAACCTCGGCGGCAACCGCACGCGCACGCGCAAGGTGAAGGTGCGCGAGGCGGTGAAGCTGCTCACCGATGAGGAGGCGGGCAAACTGATCAACGAGGACGAGCTCAAGATCCAGGCACTCGCCAACGCCGAGCAGAACGGCATCGTGTTCATCGACGAGATCGACAAGGTGACGCGGCGCCAGGAGACGCTCGGCGCCGACGTATCCCGCGAAGGCGTGCAGCGCGACCTGCTGCCGCTCGTGGAAGGCTCGACGGTTGCGACCAAGTACGGACCGGTGAAGACCGATCACGTGCTGTTCATTGCCTCGGGTGCTTTCAGCCTGTCGAAACCCTCCGACCTCATCCCCGAGCTCCAGGGACGCCTGCCCATCCGTGTGGAGCTCGACTCGCTCAAGGTCGGTGACTTCGTGCGCATCCTCACCGAGCCCGATGCTTCGCTCACCGCACAGTACCGGGCGCTCATGGCCACCGAGGGCGTACAGGTGGAGTTCGCCGTCGATGGCGTGCGGCGCATCGCCGAGATCGCCTGCCATGTCAATGAGCGCACCGAGAACATCGGCGCGCGCCGCCTGCACACCGTCATGGAACGGTTGCTCGAGAGCGTCTCTTACGAGGCGGCCGAGCACGCGGGCAACGGCAAGGGCACGCTGACCGTCGACGGACGGTATGTCGACGCCCACCTCGGCAAACTCGTGCAGGATGAGGATCTGAGCCGCTACATCCTGTAGAGCGCACAAATCCGCCAGAGCGCATAAACATCCTGCAAAGCGCCTAAACATGCTGATACCTGGCGGTATCAACATGTTTGATACTTCCACCGTACTCGGCCCCCGACGTACTCGGCACCCCAGGGTCTCGACCGGCTGATCTCTACATGCGCCAGCCTGTGGCATGAAACAAACGACTGTGTGTATCATCCTGTAAGCCGCTGACGGTCCGGCGGCACAGAATGAGGAATCAGGGAATGCAGCCTGCGCGCTGCCGCCCCCGTATTTCTCAGGAGGGAGAACCATGATGTCGCCTGCCCGGCCGAATCTCGTAAGGAGCCTGACACCCCCCGTAATACTGGCCTGTTCCCTATCGGGGCCACTTGTAGCGACTGCGCAACAGACGGACCAGGGCACGCAGCCTGCGCTTCAGGAGGTCGTCGTCACCGCCCAGAAGCGTGCGGCCAACATCGAGGACGTCCCCTTTTCCGTGTCCGCAACGAGTCAGCAGCAGATCATCGATTCAGGCTCGCAGAATCTCATCGACCTGGCGCGCAATATCGCCTCCTTCACGGTGGCTGACCTAGGCCCCGGCCAGAGCCAGATGGCGATCCGCGGCATCAGCTCCGGACAGGTCATCCGCGACCAGCCTGGTGTGAAGGAGCAGGTCGGCGTGTATCTCGATGAATCACCGATCTCGGTCGCTCTCTTCACCCCCGATCTCGAGCTCTTCGACCTCGATCGTTTCGAGGTGCTGCGCGGGCCACAGGGCACCCTGTTCGGCGCCGGATCGGAAGCGGGCACGGTCCGCTACATCACGCACCAGCCGGATCTCGGCCGGTTCGAGGCCTTCACGGATGCCTCCTACGAGTCGGTCGAATTCGGCAGTCGGGGTGGCAGTGTTCGCGGTGCATTCAACGCACCGCTCGGCGATACCGCCGCCGTTCGACTGGTCCTCTACTACCATCACCTGCCGGGCTTCATCGATGCCATTCAGCCCGACGGCAGCGTCAAGCAGGACGTCAACGACGGCGATCGTACGGGCGTGCGGCTGTCGTTTCTGTGGAAACCGAACGATCAACTGTCGATCACCCCGCGGGTCGTGTATCAGAACCTCGACACCAACGGCTTCCCGCGCGTCGATCAGTACAACATCCTTGCCAATCCCTACACGACGGTTGCACCCGTCACCATCGGTAACCTGCAGCAGTACACCCAGCAGCGCGAGAGCCTGCTCGATCAGTTCCTGCTGACTGACCTGGACGTCAACTGGAACTTAGGTTCCGCGACGCTCACTTCGATCACCTCCTATACGCATCGCGACGTGCGTGTGCTGCGCGACGCGACGCAGCTCACCGGCAGCGTGACCTTCGATGCTCTGGGCATCCCGGATCAGGCCTCGGTGCGACTGACCTCCCCCCTCTACGACCGCACCGGGCTCAACGTGTTCTCCCAGGAGGTACGGGTCGCATCGAACGGAAACCAGAACATCGATTGGCTGGTCGGCGGCTTCTTCCAGCATGTCGACCGTCATTACGGCCAGAACCTGCCGACCCCGGGGTACGACGCGCTGGTCGGTCTGCCGAGCCAGGACTTCGGCACGCCGACGGCGGACACGCCGTTTTATTCCGACCTCAGTTACCGGCTGAAGCAGTATGCGGCCTTCGGTGAGGCCACCTGGCACATGACGAGCCAGTGGGCAGTCACCGCAGGACTGCGCTACTACAAGTACACCGAGGACAAGAACCTGCTGTTCGGCGGCGCCTTTGGCGTGGTCCCTGAAGGGGTCCCCGGCCAGACTTGTGCTACAGGGACGGGGCAACCGCCGTTACCGACCTGCGTTCCGCAGGTGACGCCGGCCTCGACGGACTCGAGCGGCACCTCGCCGCGCTTCATCGTCAGCTACAAGCCCACGGACGATGCGCAGCTCTACGCGCAGGCAGCGCGCGGCTTCCGCCTCGGCGGCATCAACGACCCCATCAACCTGCTGCTGTGCTCACCGACGGACAAGCTCGTGTTCGGCAACAATCCCAACTGGAAAGACGAAAAAACCTGGGACTACGAGCTCGGGGCCAAGACTCAGTGGCTCGACAAACGGCTGACCTTCAACCTCGATGTCTTCTACTCCGACATCAAGGATCTACAGGCCACCACGACCGCCGGCACCTGTTCCTCGCGCGTCGTGTTCAATGTGCCGACCGCGCGCAGCGCGGGTGTCGAGATGGAGCTCTTCGCCAGACCCAACATCAACTGGGATTTTGGCGTCACCGCCTCCTACATCGACGCCAAGCTGACCTCGTCGGTGACCTCGACGCTGCCGACCGGCGAGACGGTGGTGGTCGGTGGTCTGCAGGATGGCAATCGCCTGCCGACGGCGCCGAAGACTCAGGCCGCCGCTTACCTCGGCTACACGATGCCGGTGGCGAGCCAGCGGGATTTCTTCGCGAACTTCACCGTGCAGTACGTCGGCTCATCGTTCTCGCAGTTCGAGAATGAGCAGCCGGGCTTCGGCAATATCTGCACGGGGTGTCCGACCGCGGCGAACCCGTATGCTGCGCGCCTCGACGCATTCGGCGGTCCGCTGTCGACCAGCTCGTTCATGTTCGATCCCGAGCTGCCGAGCTACACGATCGGTAACCTGCGACTCGGCCTGAAGAGCGACCGCTGGCAGGCTGCGTTCTACATCAACAACTTGTGGGACGAGACGGCGCACACGGCGCTCGACTACGAGCGCGGCCGCACGGCCCGACTCGGCTATCTCACCAACCAGCCGCGCACCTACGGACTGTACGGCAGCTACAGCTTCTGAGGACCGAGGCGGCCTGATCGGAGCCGCCTGGCGTTTCATCGGCCGGCTTGCCTGCAGAAGCCGGCCGTTTGTTTTTAAAGCTGCCCCGGGTCATCGCAAGACAGCCTCGCACCTTCTCGAGTAGCTCAGATCCTGAAGCGCTCCTTGAGCTCGCCTGCCATGCGCCGACTCACCTGCAGCGGGGCCTCGCAGCCGCGCAGGCGCACGAAGTACTGGCCTTCCGCCGTGCGCTCAATGCGCTCGAGATACTTCACACCCACCAGTGCATTGCGATGGATGCGCACGAAGGAGGCACCGAACTCTCCCTCGAGCAGCCGCAGTGAGTCCTCGATCAGATCCTCGCCACCGAGATGGTGCACGGTCGTGTACTTCTGATCGGCGAGAAAGTACTGCACCTCCTCGACCGGGATGAGCCGCAGTCCATCGCGCCGGCGCGCCGCGATATGACTGCGGTGCGCGCCGGCTGCGGCAAGTGTCTGCAGCTGCGCGCGCGTGAGTCGACCGGCGCGGGCGAGCGCGGCGGCGAGCTGCTCCTTGCGGACCGGTTTCAGCAGATAGCCCACCGCGTGCGCCTCGAACGCCTCGACCGCGTACTGGTCGTAAGCGGTGGTGAAGATCACCGCCGGCGGCTCATCGAGCACATTCAGATGACGCGCCGCCTCCAGCCCGTCCATGCCCGGCATGCGCACATCGAGCAGCACCACATCGGGCGCAAGGTCGTGTGTGTGGCCGAGCGCCTCGGCGCCGGTGGCCGACTCACCCACCACATCGACATCGCCGATCTCGGCGAGCAGCCCGCGCAGCCGCTCGCGCGCCGGCGGCTCATCGTCGACGATGAGGACCTTGAGCCGTAGGGCTGCCTCCGCCATGGAGCTCAGGCTCTGGCGGCAGCGGCGAGTCGAGCCGGCCTCTCGATGAGCGGGAAGCGCAGCGTGACGATGTATTCCGCGTCGAAACGCCCCGATTTCATGAGTGCGCGCTCGCCATAGAGCAGGCCGAGCCGCTCGCGGATGTTGGCGAGGGCCAGGCGGTTGCCCTCGCGCAGCCCCGGGATGGGGTCGAGCGGGTTGCGCACCACGATGGTAACCAGATCGCCCGAGACCTCGCCGCTGATGGTCACGGTACCACCTTCGGCGCGCGGCTCGATGCCGTGGTAGATCGCATTCTCGAGCAAGGGCTGGATCATGAGCCCGGGCACGAGCGCGTTGGCGGGCAGCGAATCCGTCCTCCACTCCACCTGCAGACGCGCGCCGAGGCGCAGCTGTTCCATGCGCTGATAGGTGCGCGCCACCTCGAGTTCCTCGGCGAGGGTGATCGTATCGCCCTTGTCCGCGAGTGTGGCGCGGAACAGGTCGGCGAGATCCTGCACCGCAGCTTCCGCACGCGACGGATTACTACGCGTCAGCGCCGCAATGGTGTTCATGCTGTTGAACAGGAAGTGCGGGCGGATACGTGCCTGTAATGCATGCACGCGCGCCGCGGCGCGCAGCTCGACGCTCCTGCGCCACTCATGCGCGACGTAGAAGTAGCGCAGCGCGAGTGCGGTGACGATGAGGCCGATGCCCACGTTGCGCAGCAGGAAGACCCCGGGCCGCGCGGGGAACAGTCCCGCCCCGCCCGACTCGACCACCAGCGGCGTGCGTCCGAAGAGGTAAGCGCACAGCGATACTGCGGCGATCACGGTCGCGATGAGTGCAAGCACTGCAGCGGAGCCGGCCGCAACGGTCATGCGGGCGAGCCGCGGACGCAGTGCGCACAGGAGCGCCGCGCCGGCGAGCCCGATCCACAGCAGAAACATGGAGGTGCGTGCCAGGTCCGTCAGGAAGTCGATGGTCGCGCTCTGGCGTGCAAGGGTCAGCAGAAGTGCGGTGAGCTCGACGATCAGCACCGTAGCGAGCGTGGCGCGGGAGGTGCAGAAATCCGGCAGGTAGAGGGCGTCGCTCCCTCCAGTGTCGGTCTTCATGCGTTGCCGCGGTTGGGTGCCCGCATGATGTTGGTGCGCTCGAAGAGCTCCTCCTTCAGGCGGAAGGTGGCGGAGATGTCCTCATCGCCGTAGCCGCGCGCCTCGAGCTCGGCATATTCCCTGCGCATGCGCTCCACCACCGGCAGCTCGACACCGAAGCGGGCCGCCATGTCGTGACAGATGCCGAGATCCTTGGCGTGCAGCCGCACGCGAAAGCCGGCCGGGTAGCTGCCACGCGCCATGTTGGGCGCACGGTGCACGAAATACCAGCTCGAGCCCGCGCCCTTGCCGAGAGTGTCGATGAGCTTATCGAGCGGCAACCCTTGCGCGCGCGCGAAAGCCATGGCTTCAGCGACCGCCTCGATGATGCCGGCGCACATGATCTGGTTGGTGGCCTTGGCGGCCTGACCAGCGCCCACGGGGCCGAAGTGAGCGATGGTGCGGCCGAGAGCCTTGAGTATCGGCTGCGCGCGCGCGAAAGCCTCGGCCGTTCCTCCCACCATGATGGCGAGCGTGCCATCGCGCGCGCCCTCGACTCCACCGCTCACCGGGCAGTCGAGAAAATCCGCGCCGCACGGAGCGATGAGCTCCGCGGCCTGGCGGGCGGTCGCGGCACTCACCGTGGAGCAATCGAGCACGAGGGCGCCCTGGCGCAGCGCCGGCAGCAGTCCGCGCGTCACCTCGAGCACATCCGCATCCGCGGAGACGCACGACACGACCGCCTCACAGCTTGCGCCGAGCTCGGGCAGCGTCGCAGGAGCCGCCACCTTCAGTTCCGCGGCGAGCGCCTCTGCCTTGCCGCGCGTGCGATTCCACACGGCGGCCAGCAGTCCGGCCCGTTGAAGATTGCGCGCCATGTGCATGCCCATGGCGCCGAGCCCGAGGAAGCCTGTACGCATGATGTGGATCCACTGGGCGGCCGAACGGCCGCGGGCACCACTATAGGACTTTCGCGCTCGCCGTGCCCCGGCGGGGCTCGCCGACTTGCGAGCTATGCGATTTACCGCGAGGTTGCAGCCGCCGGATTGACCTTTGGCTCAGGTGTCGGTTTCGGCTCGATGGGCTGCGGCGCCGGAGCGGGCGCATTGGGATCGAACTGCGGCACGCTGCCGCAATACTCCTGCACCTGCTTGCGCAGCTGCTCACGGTAAGCATCGGCATCGGCGTCGGAGAGGTAGTCGCGCGCCCCTTCGGGGCCTTCCTTGTAGACACGGCGCGAGGTGATCGCCCTCATGTAGTTGTCTTTGGACTGCTTGCAGAGCACCGCGTGCCGGCTGGCAAGGTCCTGTTGTACGGCGCGGGCGTTGTCCTGCTCGCCGAGCTGCGCCGCGACCCGATTGTTGGCGGCGGTCAGGTTCCGCTGGTCCGCGGTACGGGCAACGCCGTCCGCGCCAGACGGGTGCGCTTTACTCGTCTTGATGACTTCCGACCCCGGCATCCATTGATCGCTGTAGTGCGGCTGTCCATGGTCATCGACCCAGCGATAGACATCCGCCCGGGCGATGGTGACCGCACCGGCGAGAATCAAGGCGCTAACGGACAGGCGTCGCAGCATAAGGTGCCTCCGGCGTGCCAGTATGGCCGCTCCGGGCCATGGCAACCCTTGAACTCCGTCACACTCGTCAGCGAGCCGTCCCTGGCAGGGCTCACACCATAGCTCATAGATCGTACGCGCGCTCGCCGTGGGAGCTGATGTCGAGTCCTTCCCGCTCCTCATCCTCGGGCACCCGCAGACCCACGATGAGCTTCACGATCAGGAGGGCGAGAAAGGCGACCAGCGCGGTCCAGGCCACCACCAGGCAGACTGCCTGAAATTGAGCCAGAAACTGCCGCCACATGCCGGGGTAGCCGCTGGTTCCCTGTACCCAGTCGACCGTCGAGCCCGGTCCGCCGAGTGCGGGAGAATTGAAGATGCCGGTCATGAGCGCGCCAAAGGCGCCGCCGACGGCGTGGACTCCGAACACATCCAGCGAATCATCGGCACGGATGAGACGCTTCAGCCCCGTCACACCCCACAGGCAGATCCCGCCCACGCCAAGACCGATGGCGAACGCCCCGGGAATGCCGACATTTCCGGCGGCGGGCGTGATGGCGACGAGTCCTGCCACGGCACCGGAGGCGGCCCCGAGCATGGAGGGCTTACCCTTCAGCATCCACTCCGCGAACATCCAGGACAGCACGGCGCAAGCGGTCGCAAGATAGGTATTCATGAAGGCGAGCGCCGCCGAGCCATTGGCTTCGAGCGCGGAGCCTGCGTTGAAGCCGAACCAACCGAACCACAGTAGCGAGGCGCCGATCATGGTCATGGTGAGACTGTGCGGCGCCATCGGCTCGCGGCCGAGCCCGATGCGTTTGCCGAGTACGAAGGCACCCACGAGACCTGCAACGCCGGCGTTGATGTGCACCACCGTGCCGCCGGCAAAGTCCAGCGCACCCCATTGCCAGATGAGCCCCGCGGCGGCATTCGCGCTCTCCACTTTGTCGGCAGCGCTGTAGGCATCGGGACCGGCCCAGTACCACACCATATGCGCGATCGGGCAGTAGCTGAAGGTGAACCAGATGACGAGGAACAGCAGCACCGCCGTGAAACGCATGCGCTCGACGAGCGAGCCGAGGATCAGGCAGCAGGTGATGGCGGCGAAGGTCGCCTGAAACGCTACGTACACCAGCTCGTACATCGGCGTGTGCTTGCTGAAAGTGGAGGCGAGCGCGAAGGTGCCGCTCTTCGCATCGAAGGTGCCGTTGAGGAACAGGCGGCTGAATCCGCCGATGATGGCATTGTGCTCGGTAAAGGCGAGCGAATAACCGTACACGCACCACAGCACGGTGATGAGCGAGAAGCCGACGAACACCTGCATCAGGACCGACAGCATGTTCTTGGTGCGCACCAGCCCACCGTAGAACAGCGCGAGTGCCGGCACCGACATCAGCAGCACGAGCGCGGTGGAGGTGAGCATCCAGGCGGTATCACCCTTGCTCGGCAGCGGCACCTCAGCGGCAAAGCCTAGGCCCGGAGCGAGTGCGCCTAGCGCGCCCACCAAGACGACCGACTGCCGAAGCGGCGTGGCAAGGATGGACATGGCTGTTTCCCGTCGTTTGCGCAATGAACACCGACTGCACGCACTGCTGCCGGCTTGTTAAGCTGATCAAGCGCGCGGTAAGGGTGCAGATTCCATGCCATGGCGTGAGGCTCGATGTTTCCGTGACTTACATCGGCTGGCCCACAGGGGTTGCACCAGATTGGAGCCGTCGCATTCACGCTGCCCCAAATCGGGGCAGCCGCACACTGAGGCTCGCCGCTATGGATGCATTTCGTATTGATGAGCTCGCCCGCCGGCTGCTCGAGCGGGTACCGCCCGCGCTACGCAGCATGCGGGCGGATCTCGAAAGCAATTTTCGGGCAGTGCTGCGCGAGCGGCTAAGCAAGCTCGATCTGGTGAGTCGCGACGAGTTCGATGCTCAAACACGGGTGCTGGAGCGAACCCGTGCACAACTGGAGACTCTCGAGGCCCGCCTCACCGTGCTCGAGAGCGACTCGGGCGGAGGCGCACCGACCGTGTGAGTCGCACGCTACCAAAGTGCGGCTGCCATGGGCGTAGCTAAGGTCGCCTGTCGTACGCAGCTCGGATTGCATGCTCCGCTGGTGCAAGTCGAAGTGAGCCTCGCCAGTGGCCTTCCCGCCTTCTGCATCGTCGGACTGCCGGCGACGGTGATCAAAGAGAGCAAGGAGCGTGTGCGCGCTGCACTCACGAATTCCGGCTTCAGCTTCCCGGCCGGCCGCATTACCGTGAGCCTCGCTCCCGCAGAGCTGCCGAAGGAAGGCGGTCGATTTGACCTGCCGATCGCACTCGGCATTCTTCTCGCTTCCGGACAACTGCGGGCGGCCGAGACCTGCGGTCCGCGCGAGTTCTATGGGGAGCTCGGGCTGACGGGGGAGCTGAAGCCGGTGAGGGGCTTGCTGCTCGCGGCCGTGCATGCGCGGCGGCACGCTCGTGAGCTCATCGTGCCGCGCGGCAACGCCGCCGAGGCGAGCGCCGCGGCCCCCGCTCAGGTGCGGGCCGCCAGCCACCTGCTCGAGGTGTGCGCGCACGTGAGCGGTGCGAAGCGCTTGCGTGGTCACCCGAGGGTTAGCCGAAAGGCTGCGCGCGGTGTTGACGAGATCTCCCGGCTCGACCTGGCCGATGTGCTTGGGCAGTGGCACGCCAAGCGTGCGCTCCTCATAGCGGCAGCAGGGGAACACAGCCTGCTGATGATCGGTCCGCCAGGCTCGGGCAAGACCATGCTTGCGCAGCGTCTGCCGGGCCTGCTGCCCCCGCTAGCCGAGAGCGAGGCACTCGAAGTGGCCGCCATCGCCGCGGCGAGCGGCGCGGGATTTACACCTGGGCACTACGGTCAGCGGCCTTTCCGCGCGCCACACCATACCAGCTCGACTGCTGCGCTGGTCGGCGGCGGTGCGCGCGCCCGGCCAGGAGAGGTGAGCCTCGCGCACCACGGAGTGTTGTTTCTCGATGAGCTGCCGGAGTTCGCGCGTGCCGTGCTGGAGGCACTGCGCGAGCCGCTCGAGAGCGGCAGCGTCGCCGTCTCGCGTGCAGCGCTGCACAACTGCTACCCCGCGCAGTTCCAACTGCTTGCCGCGATGAACCCCTGCCCCTGCGGACGCAACGGAGATGCTGCGGCAGAGTGCCGCTGCACACCGGCTCAGATCCGTGCCTATTGCGGGCGCATCTCCGCGCCGCTCCTCGACCGGCTCGACATGCAGGTTGAAGTCCCACGGCTGTCGCCGCGGGACTTCGCGGCGACCGCGAGCGAACCGCGCGAGACTACCGCTGCGGCCGCGGCGCGGGTGGCGCGCGTCCGCGGCCTGCAGCTTGCGCGTCAAGGGATAGCAAATGCGCGCCTTGGGGATGCCGAGGTGCAGCGGGTTTGTGCCACGGATGAACTGGGTCAGCGCGTGCTTGCGGACGCGATGGAGCGTTTTTCGCTCTCGGGGCGCGCCCGCCAGCGAGTGCTGAGAGTGGCCCGGACGGTTGCCGATCTCGCAACCGCGCCGTCGATTACGTCGGTCCACATCAGCGAAGCTTTGATGCTACGCGGACTGGACCGGCAGCTGACTACTGCGCCATCTGCACCATGTGATCGACGGCTTGCTTGACGAGATCATCGGGCACGTCCGTGCGGCCGCCCTTCGGCGGCATCATTCCGGCTGTCCCCGTGAAGCCATGAATCGCGTGGTCGTAAAGCACCGACTTGCCCTTGGCAATTCTCGGGGCCCATGCGGCCTTGTCCCCGGCGCGTGGTGCGCCGCCGATGCCCTGCCCATGGCAGGCACTGCAGGTCTGCTCGAAGAGCTCGGTGCCGCTCTTCGGAATCGCTGCGGCGCTGCCGGCAGCCGCCGTCGCCGGCGCCTTGATAGCCAACGCGGAATTGTCCTGACCGGCAATGGCTTCCTGGGCCGGCGAAGCCAGGCGCACGGCGACGTTCTTCGCATAGTCGGCCTCGCTCAGCACCTGCCGCTCCTGGGTGTGGCTGGCGACGATGCGTGCAAGCGCAAACAGTCCAACTGCGACCGCCACCAGCAGACCAATCACGACGCTGAAGACATTGACGAAGTGGGTGTCCTGTTTGCTCACGATGTAACCCGCTGGAAGGCCACCGGAAATGGCCGCGCAGTATAGCCGCTCGGACCTGTGATCGCGTAATTCTCCGGCCCGCTCTGCCGCGCCGCGCTGGCCGCGTGGGGGTAGCCTCGCTTATGATCGCCCGCCCCAACGCGCCCGTAGCTCAGTTGGATAGAGTGGCAGCCTCCGAAGCTGCAGGTCGCTGGTTCGAATCCAGTCGGGCGCGCCAAGATCAACAGGTTGTGAGACGTCTGATGACTCACCACCGCCCGCTCCTTTGGGTAATCGTCGTTCTGGCGTCGGTCGCGCGACCCGTCGGCGCCCAGATTTCCCAGCGCCCTGAGACCGTCCTCGTGCCCAGCGGAACCCTCGAGCTGCGCGCGGTGCTCTGGCGCCCGCAGCATGGAGGACCCTTCCCCGCGGTCTTGTTTAATCACGGCAGCGGGTGCTCGTGGGCGAGCGCGACAGCGCGGTGCGCGCGATCGTCGCGTTTGCCCCGTCCGGCTACAGTTGGGATCGCTCTGCGGAGCTGCGGGCGCGACTCATCACGGCCGTCGAGCGGATGTCGGCGCCGGCCTTCTTCATTCACGCCGAGAATGACTTCTCGACCGGTGCCGGGCGCGCATTGGCGACCGAGATGGAACGCGTCGGCAAGCCGCACCGGCTCATGATCTACCCGCCGGTCGGGACGATCGCCGAGGAGGGACACGACTTCATACATCTGATGACCCCGGTGTGGGAGCCAGACGTCTTCGCCTTCCTTGATCAGTACTTGAAGACCTCAGCGAAGCAACCTAATTGAACGCCAGGCGCCGTCGTGGCGCGGCACGTGCCTCAATGGGTGTGCTCGGAAGCTGCGAGATCGTTTATCAGCTCGATGAGCTTCGCTTCATTGCCGGCCTTCGCAACGTCGGTGCTGTACTTGCCGTTCACCACGAAAAATGGCACGCCCTGCACGTGGTAGCGTTGGGTGATCTCCTCGGCCCGCTGCAGATTGGAGCTCACCGAAAAGGAGTTGTAGGCTTTGGAGAAATCATCGGCGCTGATGCCGTTGTGCGCGGCAAACTGCTGCTGCAGGCGGTAAGTCTCCTCCTCACTCTGGCCCACGAGCGGCGGGACCCGATTCTCGAGGTCCTGGTGGATCGTGTCGAAGGCCTTGCCGACCAGGTCGTCGCGATTGAGGGCTTCCAGTGTGAAATACAGCCGCGCGTGCTCGCGGTGCATCTGCTGCCAGATGACCGGGACTCTCACGAACTCGACATACGCGGGCTTGCTCTTCAACCAGCTACGCACCCGCGGCTCGAGGGCGTAGCAATGTGGGCACGCGAGCCAGAACACTTCCATCACTTCCACTTTGCCTGGCGACACACCGGTCGGCTGGGCGGGCACCACGGGGTCGTAGTTCACGCCCGCCTGCCACTTGCCGGCCGGCAGCGGAGCGGCAGTGGTGGCGCCGGCAATCTTCTCGAGCGAAGCGTCGCTGCGTGCTTGCCGCTCGCCATCGCCATCCCCGGACTCCTGCGACGCAGTCGCCTGCTCGGTCTCACTCTGCGGTGACCGCGACTCAGCAGCCGGCGGCGTTGCAGCAGGTGGCGCAGCGGCCGCTGGTGTGTCGGCGGGTGCAGTCTGTGCGGAAGCCGGCGCAGGCGGCGGCTCCTGGCGTGCGCAGGCAGCCAAAGCCAGCAGCGCCGCCATGGCGAGAGGGCGAATCGTCATGCGAGGTCCTTGAGTCAGCGCATACCCTGAACGTAGGAAGCTACGTCGCGGATCTGCTCGGGTGAGAGCCGTCGTGCAATGGTGAACATCATCAAGCCGTTGCGCGACGCCGCCGCCGGGTTGGCGCCGGTGTAGCGTGCGCCGCTCGCGTAGTCGTTGAGCTGCTTCACCACGTACACCGACTGCTGCGCTCGCAGAGCCGGGTAACCCGCAGCGAGATTGCCACGCCCTACCGGGCCATGACACGCGATGCACGCCGGAACATCGTGCGCACCGTCACCACGCAGATACAGCGCTTCGCCCGCCTGCCAATAGGATGGGTCGGCCTCGAGTCCGGCTGGAGTTTGCGCTTCGTAGTACACGGCCAGATCGTCGATATCCTGGTCGCTGAGCGACATCGCGAGCGGCCTCATGACCGGATTGTTGCGCGCGCCCGAGCGAAACAAGCGCAGCTGCTCGACAATATAAACCGCGCTCTGCCCGGCGAGCCGCGGCCACTCGGGGCTCGTGCTGTTTCCGTTCGGCCCATGACAGGCCGAGCAGACCGTGGCCTTCGCGGTGCCGCGGGCAGCATCGCCGTCCTTGAACGGATCATCCGCGGGCGCGGGCGCAGCGGCTGCGCTGGCAGGAGCCGCAGTGGGTGTTTGGGCTATACCGGGGAGCGCAGCCAACGAGAGAGCCGCGGCCGTGGCAAGCCACCGCACCCAACAGACTGTCATGCTCTGCCGCATTGTGTATTTTCCGGTGGCCGACCCGTGCGCAAGAGCGCCGGATTGTACACTACGGCTGTGCCCGCGCTTCGTTACCCCTTGAAAACATGAGTAGCTTTGGCGAGGCACGCTTTCTCCTGAGCGTCGCATCGCTGGCGCAGTTGCCGGCGGATGAGGGCGCCGAGGTCGCCTTCGCTGGACGTTCCAACTCGGGTAAGTCGAGCGCCATCAACGCAGTCACGCGACGCCATGGACTGGCGCGCACCAGCAAGCTCCCGGGCCGAACTCGATTGTTGAACTTCTTCGAGCTCGCTCCAGCGAAGCGCCTCGTGGACCTTCCCGGCTATGGCTATGCAAGCGTAGCGGCGGCCGAACGTGAGACCTGGCTGCCACTCCTCGATGCGCTGCGCGTGCGCAGCTCACTCAAGGGGCTGGTCCTCGTCGTCGACTCACGCCGGGGCATCACGCAGTCCGATGAGGCGTTCATCGAATGGGCGCGCGGCGCGCAGAACCTGCATGTTCTGCTCTCCAAGGCCGACAAGCTCAACCGTAGCGAAGCGGCCGCTGCGCTGCGCACAGCATCCGAACGGCTCGGCAGCCTCGGCACCGTGCAGTTGTTCTCGGCACTGCGTGGCACCGGGGTGCGCGAGGCACAGGAGAAAATCGCGGCGTGGCTCTCGGTCGCGTCTGCGGGTTCCGCGGGCAATAAAAAACCCCGGCGGTTGTAGCCGCCGGGGCAGACTAACCCGGCACAGGTCTCATGAACCGGGTCTACCCGCTCAGGGAGGGAAGCGGGGAGTGCGATGCACTCGTTAGGTTCGACGCTGTGGCCGTACCGGAGTTCCATCTCAACCGCGAAAAAATTCCTTTTCAAATCATAAGTTTGCTTAAGAGATTGTCTCTTTGACGCCACAGCCTCGAACCTTACCTCTGCCGTACCGGTCGCCACGGCCTGGACGCCACGCGGTTCCGTCCTCGCGCACTCAGCTGCTTCAAAGGTTCAGAAACACAGAGAGTGAGGTCACCCGCGCTCCACTCGTGTTGGGCACGTTGAAATTCTCGTATTCGAGGCGCGCCCCGACCATGCTGATGTGTGCCTGCACGCCGATGCCCCACGCGAAATCGGTTCCGCTGATCGAGAAGGCGGAAGCACCCATGGGTCCGGACGGTGGAACGACGTTGCCGTCGTACTTCCAGCGCGCGAAGCCCGCCTTGCCGAAGATGTCCACGATTGGCAGTGGAATCGGCAGGAAGCCGACGGCATAGGCGGCGAAGGCGCTGCCGTTGGTGGTCCCGCTGGCACCGGAGGCGTTGGTGCCACTGTTGCTGCCAAGATCGATGTAGTCCGCTTCCGCCGCCAGCCGATCGAGCGGACGTGCTCCGGCATATGCCTTCCATGAGGTGTTCTTCAGGTCGGGCAGTCCACCGATAGAGGTGATGTCGCTCAGCGAGTTACGGACCACCCCCGCGCCGAGGTAGAAAAATCCATTCTCAGCCTGCGCGGCGGCGGCACCGAAGGCCAGCACGACCAGCAGCATGAATCTGCACATGGATGATCCTCGCATCGTGAACGTCGCTCCTGGGAAGAACGCCGGCGCGCAACGGCCGATGACATCGGCGCGCAGTGGCTGAGCCAAAGCTCGCAGGCGTCTAGTGCGCCTCGTCCCAGTTCGCACCGCTGCCCACATCCACCCGCAGCGGAACGCTGAGTGTTGCCGCCTGCAACATGTGATCACGGACCGCCGCGGCGACCTGGTCGACCGCATCCGCGCGCACCTCCAGCACCAGCTCGTCGTGCACCTGCATGATGAGCCGCGCGGGCGCGCCCGTGCCCAGACACCATTCATGCACGCTGATCATGGCGCGCTTGATGATATCCGCCGCGGTCCCCTGCATCGGGGCGT
Source organism: Steroidobacteraceae bacterium (assembly GCA_035639195.1). Classification (GTDB taxonomy): domain Bacteria; phylum Pseudomonadota; class Gammaproteobacteria; order Steroidobacterales; family Steroidobacteraceae; genus 13-2-20CM-66-19. Next base: position 31,233 of record DASQYM010000034.1, on the reverse strand, counting down.
TGATGGCGGCGCGCTCGGCGTACTGGCGCAGCTGCGGATTGCCGGAGCGGATGTCGGGCAAGTACAGGCGCCGGCCAAACACCGTCTCGACGAACCCCCGCTCGCGCGCCTGCAGGCGCGTGTCGTCCATGAAGCGCCGCACGCCCGGGTAGCGCTGAAAGTAGCGTTCGACGTACTGCTGTGCCGCGCTGCGCTCGATACCGAGATTGCGGGCGAGGCCGAAGGGGGACATGCCGTAGATGAGACCGAAATTGATTACCTTCGCAGTGCGACGCTGATCGGCGCTGACCGCCGTGAGCTCGACGCCGAACACCTCGGCGGCGGTGGCCTGGTGCACGTCCCGATCTTCGGCAAATGCTGCGCGCAGGCTCTCATCGCCCGAGAGGTGCGCCATGATGCGCAGCTCGATCTGCGAGTAGTCGGCGGCCAGCAGCACCGCACCGGGCGCGGCGATGAAGGCCTTGCGGATCCGGCGCCCTTCCGGGCGGCGTATTGGAATGTTCTGCAGGTTCGGATCCACGGACGAGAGTCGTCCGGTCGCGGCGACCGCCTGCGCGTAGCTGGTGTGGATGCGTCCGGTGCGTTCGTTCACCAGTTCCGGAAGCTTGTCGGTGTAGGTGGACTTGAGCTTCGCGAGCGCACGGTATTCGAGCACCAGACGCGGCAGGGCGTAGCTGGCAGCGAGATCCTCGAGCACATCCTCCGCGGTCGAGGGTTGTCCGGTCGGCGTGCGTCGCCGTACCGGCAGCTGCAGCCGCTCGAACAGGATCTGCTGCAGCTGGCGCGGCGAGTCGACGTTGAACTCGTGCCCAGCCTCACGGTGCGCCTGCAGCAGCAACTCCTGCAGCTGACGCGAGAACTCGCGGCTCTGCAGCCGCAGCTGCTCACGATCGATGAGCACCCCATGCTGCTCCATGGCGAGCAGCACCGGCACCAGAGGCTGCTCGATCTCGTGATACAGCCGGGCGAGTGCAGGGATGCCCGTGAGCTGCGACCAGAGGGCATGGTGCAGGCGCAACGTCAGGTCGGTGTGCTCGCATGCGTACTCGCTCGCGCGCTCCACCGCCACCTGCTCGAACCCAATCTGCTTTGCGCCCTTGCCGGTGAGGTCGGTGTAGACGAGGGCACGCACCCCGAGATAGCGCTGCGCGTCGGAGTCCGTCTCGTGGTTGGTCGCGACGCTGTTCCACACGTACGACTCGAGCATGGTGTCAAAGCGCATGCCGCGCAGCGCGATCCCGGCGTGCGCGAGTGTGTGTGCCACGTACTTGAGATCATGGCCCACCTTGCCGCGCGCCGGATCCTCGAGCAAAGGCCTCAAGCGTGCCAGCACCTGCGCTCGCGGCAGCTGTTCCGGGGCATCGGGGTAGGCATGCGCGAGTGGCAGGTAAGCGGCGCTGCCGGCGTCGAGACTGAAGGAGATTCCGACGATCTCGGCGCGCATGTAGTCAGGGCTCGTGGTCTCGAGGTCGAAGGCAAACAGCTCCGCCTCCTGCAGGAGGCTCAGCCAGCGCTCGAACGCTTGCCAACTGCTGATCGTCTGGTAGTGGCGCTCGATGGGTACAGCCTCCGCCACCGGCTCCGCCGATGCCGTAGCGAGCGGCGCCCCCACCTGTGCGTCCCCAGCGAATCCCGCTTCGCCCGCGTCGAGCTGACGCAGCAGTCCACGCAATTCGAGCCGCTGATAGTGCTCGCGCAGCTTCGCGACCTGTGGAGGGCGCGGTATGAGCTCCTCGAGGGAGACCGAGAGCTCGAGATCGGTGCGGATGGTGGCGAGGCGTCGCGAGAGCTCGAGTGTCGCCAGCCCCGCGCGCAGGTTCTCGCCGACTCTTCCTGGCACCTCGCCGAGGTGCGCGATCAGTCCATCCAGGTTGCCGTATTGCGCGAGCAGCTTTGCTGCGGTCTTCGGCCCCACCTTGTCGATACCGGGAATGTTGTCGATGTTGTCGCCGATCAGCGCAAGATAGTCGACGATCTGCTCGGGGTAGACATCGAATTTGAGCTTGACGGCCTCGCGGTCGAGACGCGTGTCGGTCATGGTGTTGATGAGCGTGATGGAGTCATTCACCAGCTGCGCCATGTCCTTGTCGCCGGTGGAGATGAGCACCTGCTGACCGGCGCGCGCCGCGCGGCACGCGAGCGTGCCGATGACATCGTCCGCTTCGACTCCCGACTCGCGCAGCAGAGGCAATCCCTGCGCCTCGATGATCGCGAGCAGTGGCGGCACCTGCGCGCGCAGCTCATCGGGCATACCCGGCCGGTGTGACTTGTATTCCGCGAACAGTTGATCGCGGAAGGTCTTGCCGGGCGCATCGAACACCACCGCGATGCGCTGCGGGTGGTAGTCCTTGATCAGCTTGTTGAGCATGTTGAGCACGACCAGCACGGCGCCGGTCGGCTCGCCGCGCGAAGTCGACAGCCGCGCCACCGCAGGCGCCGCATGGAACGCCCGATAGACATAAGACGAGCCGTCGACGAGAACGAGGTCGGGAGTCGCCATGGAAAGTTAAATCGAAAGGGGGGCCGCGAGTATAACGGACGCGGCTGCAGCAGCCGCGGTCAACCCCCCGCTGCGCGCCGCGCTATTTAGAGGCAGCTGAGCGGGACTCGATCACATGCCTGAGCCCATTGTTGCCGCCATCGCTGCCAACCGCTTCGGCCTCGGCGCCCGACCGGGGGAGCTCGCGCTCATCGGCGCTGACCCGCGCGGCTGGCTGCGCGCGCAGTTGCGCGGGCCGCCCGAAGCACTCGCGGCTGCGGAGCTGCGCAGCTCGGCGCAGATCCTGGCGCAGGCGCTCGAGTTGCGCCGGGAGATACAGCTCCAGCGCAAGGTGGCCGCCGCAGCGGGTGCGACCGACGAGCCCGCGCCACAGCGCGTGCCGCAGTTGCTGCGACCGATCTACAGTGCCGAAGTGAGCGCGCGGCTGCGGCAGGCGGTGTCCACCGAGCGCCCATTCATCGAGCGGCTCACGCAGTTCTGGACCAATCACTTCGCCATCTCCATCGAGAAGCACTTTCTCGCTGGCCTCGCCGGCAGCTTCGAGCGCGAGGCCATCCGCCCCTACGTGCTCGGCAGCTTCCAAGACATGCTGCTCGCGGCCGAGACCCATCCGGCCATGCAGCTGTATCTCGACAACTTCCTCTCGGTCGGCCCGGATTCGATCGTGGCGCAACGGCGTGTGCGCCGCGAGGCGCCACGGGCCGGCATCAATGAGAATCTCGCGCGCGAGATTCTGGAGCTGCACACCCTGGGGGTCGGCGGCGGCTATACGCAGCAGGATGTGACCACGTTCGCGCAGGTACTCACCGGATGGTCGATCGCTGGCGAGGGTGCGCGCTTTGGTGCCGGCGAGTCCGGCCGCTTCATGTTCCGTCCCGAGCTGCACCAGCCGGGCGCGAAGGTCGTGCTCGGCCGGCGTTATGCGGAAGAAGGCTTCGGGCAGGGTGCGGCGGTACTGCGCGATCTCGCCCACGAGCGCGCCACCGCGCGCTTCATCGCCACCAAGCTCGCTCGCCACTTCATCGCCGATGAGCCACCGCCACAGGCGGTGGCGCGGCTCGCGGATGTGTTTGCGCGCAGCGGCGGGGACCTGCCGACCGTGTACGGGGCGTTGCTTGATGCGCGCGAAGCCTGGCTCGAGCCCCTCGCCAAGTACAAGACGCCCGCCGACTACGTGGTATCGAGCTTCCGCGGCCTGGTGGTACCGATCGAAGCGGACCGTGCCTCGCTCGCCCCCTTCGAGGTCCTCGGCCAGCGGACCTGGCAGCCGGGATCGCCGGCCGGCTGGCCGGACCGCAGTGCCGATTGGGACGGAGCGGCGGCGTTGATGAAACGTATTCAGTGGGCTGACGCCGTCGGCGCGCGGCTTGGCAGCCGGCGCGATGCGCTCGAGCTCGCTCCGCAGTTGCTCGGCGGGAATCTCACCGCAGCGACCCGGCAGGCCCTCGCGCATGCCTCGAGCGCAGCTCAGGCGCTCACCTTGCTGCTGGCCGCGCCCGAATTCATGCGGCGCTGAGTGGAGGAGATCGTGATGCAACGGCGTCGATTCCTGAGGAACGCAGCACTCATCGCCGGCGGCACGCTGCTCTCCGCGCGTCTGTCGTTCGCTCAACCCGACACCCGCAAATCGCGTTTCGTGCTGGTGATCCTGCGTGGCGCACTCGATGGACTCGCTGCCGTGCCGCCGCTTGGCGACCACCACTATGCGCAGCTGCGCCGCGAGTTCGCACTGCATCCACCCGGCGAGGTCGGCGGCGCGCTGCAACTCAACGGGTTTTTCGGGTTGCATCCGGCGCTCGTTTTCCTGCATGAATGCTACGCGGCGCGCGAGCTCATCGTGCTGCATGCGCTCGCGAGCCCCTATCGCGAGCGCTCGCACTTCGATGGCCAGGACGTGCTGGAGAACGGCACAACGAGGCCGCACGCGCTGCAGACCGGGTGGCTCAACCGCGCGCTCGCCGCGCTTCCCGCTCCCGGCGGGCGCGAGGCGGGCGTTTCGCTCGGGCAGAACGTGCCGCTCGTGATGCGTGGCCCGGCGGCGGTCACTTCCTGGTCGCCCTCGAAACTCGTGCCGCCCGATGATGACACCCTGGCGCGCATCACTGATCTCTACGCGGGTGATCCGTTGCTCGCGGCCCGCCTGGCGGATGCACTGGCTGCCGATGCGATCGCCGCGGGTGCGCATGGGACGGACAGCATGACAGCACCGGGGACCGCGGCGGGCTCGCGCAGCAAGGCGCGCTACGCCGAGGTGGTGCGCGCAGCAGGCGGATTCCTGCGCCGTGAGGAGGGCCCGAAGGTCGCGGTGTTCGATACCAGTGGTTGGGATACTCACGCCAACGAGGGCGGGGCGCAGGGACAGCTGGCCGGACGTCTCGCTGAGCTCGATGCAGGACTCGCGGCACTCCGCCAGGAGCTTGGGCCGGCGTGGCGGGACACGGCGGTACTGCTGCTCACCGAGTTTGGCCGGACCGCGGCCGTCAACGGCACGCGGGGCACGGATCACGGCACCGCGACTGCGGCTTTCCTGCTCGGCGGTGCGGTCGCCGGGGGCCGCGTGGTCGCCGATTGGCCGGGGTTGTCACCGCGCGAGCTCTATCAGGGGCGCGACCTCGCGCCCACGCTCGATGTGCGCTCGGTGCTCAAAGGAGTGCTCGCGGAGCAGCTGGCGGTTCCAGCGCACGTCCTGGAACTGGAAGTATTCCCCGACAGCGCTGCCGCAAGAGCGCTGCGCGGACTGATGCGCGCCTGAGACGCAGCACCGCTGCGTACTACTTCGGGGTCTGATCGTCGTCCGGGCCGGATTTCTTCGGCGGCGTCGCGGTGCCAGATGGTGATGACGGTTCCGGCGTGCTTTGCGGCTGCGGAGCGGGCGATCGCGTGGGCGGCTGCCCCGAAGGCGCGGCCGCCGGCGGTGGTCCCTCAGTCGGTGCCGTGACCACGGCTCCCCCTTTCTCAGGCAGGTACAGCGGACCTTTCTGGCCGCACCCCCCAAGCAGGAGCGCGGCAGAGGCGGCGAGCGCAGTCCGCAGAGCGGGCGGTGAGGGTTTCATACGTACATCGGGCGTCCGTCCTTGAGAGCGAGCCAGCCACGAGCCACGCGATAAGCAATCCATATTCCAAGAGCCAGGTGCCCGAGTATGAACAGCGGAAATCCGACCAGCACAAGCATGAGGGGCACGGATATTACCCAGATGAGCACACTCCATAGTACTGCGTACCAGAACGTGCGGATCTGCCAGCGGAAGTGGGACTCGAGGTACGTCCCGTTCGTCGCCGCGCGGCGCGCGTAGTTCATGATCACGGCGATGATCGAGGGCAGACCCCAGATGAAGCTGAAGACGATGGTATGGAATGTGGTGATGCCGATGATGACCGACAGTGAGTGCAGCGCGTAGATCACGTGCGTGTACGTGATCAGTGACTCATCGACACGGGGCGCTTCGGCGCTGATCGGGGGAGCCGGGGTCGGGGTCGACATGCTGCACCTCCTCCTGCTGCGGGTCCTGGCTATCGATCCTGCTGCGGCCGGCGCTCGACGATGGCCATGGTGAGCCGCGAGACACACACCAGCCGCTCGTTCTCGTCGCGGATCTCGACGTGCCATACGTGACTGCGCCCGCCGAGATGAAAGGCGCGCGCGGTCGCGATGACGCTTCCCGAGGAGATGCCGCGCAGATGGTTGGCATTGATCTCCTGCCCGACGCACAGGTAGCGTTCCGGATCGACGCACAGCATGGAAGCGACGCTGCCGACGGTCTCCGCGAGGGTCACCGAAGCGCCGCCATGCAACAGTCCGAAGGGCTGATGGGTGCGCTCGTTGACCGGCATGGTGGCGCGCAGGTAGTCGCTCCCCACTTCGGTGAAGCGGATGCCGAGCAAGCCCGGCATGCTGCGCTTGCCACGGGCGGTGAGCTCCTCGGGTGTTGGGCTGACGCGCCAGATGCTCATCGCAGCTAGTCTAGCCGTTTGCGCAATGGCAATCTCCCTTACCCAGGACCCGAAGGCGCCCGTCATGTCCGCATTCGTCTTTCCTCCACCTGCTCAGCCAAGCGTTGCCGTGGCGGGTAACGATGCCCGCTTTCCCGTGCATCGCATCTATTGCATCGGCCTCAACTATGCCGACCACGTGCGTGAGTTTGGCCGCGACCCCGAGCGCGCCCCGCCGGTGTTCTTCATGAAGCCTGCGGATGCAGTGGTGGCCAACGGTGCCGCGGTGCCCTATCCCTCCGCCACCGCCAACTTCCACTACGAGATCGAGCTCGTGGTTGCGCTCGGGCGCGGCGGCCGCGATGTCGCTGCGCGGGATGCGCTCGGCCTGGTGTTTGGCTACGCCGCGGGCAACGACCTCACACGGCGCGATCTGCAGAGCGCCGCCAAGGAGCATGGCGGCCCCTGGGATACCTCCAAGGGTTTCGACTGCGCGGCGCCAGTCGCGGCCATCCGGCCGGCGAGCGGCGGACACGTGACTTCCGGGCGCATCTGGCTGAGCGTGAACGGCGCCATGCGCCAGGAGTCGGACGTCGGCCGGATGTTGTGGGACGTACCGCAGATCATCGCGGCGCTCTCGAAGCTCTACGAGTTGCGCGCTGGCGATCTCATCTTTACCGGGACCCCGGCGGGAGTCGGTGCGATCAGGCCCGGCGATACCCTCGAAGGTGGCATCGAGGGGCTCGAGGTGTTGCGTAACACCATCGTCGCCGGGCACGGGAGTAAGCCATGAAGCTCTACGGCTACTTTCGCAGCTCGGCGACCTACCGCGTGCGCATCGCACTCGGGCTGAAGGGCATCGCGTGGGAGACGGTGGTCGTGGACCTGCGTGCGTCGGCGCGGGCCCAGCACAGCGCTGAGTTCCGCGCGCTCAATCCGCACGGGCTCATTCCGGTGCTCATCGATGGCGAACGCACGCTCACGCAATCGCTCGCGATCATCGAGTATCTGGACGAGACGCATCCGCAACCTGCGCTGCTGCCGCGCTCGCCCGCAGAGCGCGCCGAGGTGCGGGCACTCGCCTACGCGGTGGCCTGCGACATCCATCCGCTCAACAATTCGCGGGTGCTCGAGTATCTGCGCAGGCAGCTTGCTCAGGAGGAGAGCGGAGTCAACGCCTGGTATGCACACTGGATCGCACAGGGGTTTGCGGCGCTCGAGCGCGACGCGCAGCGCCTGAGCGGTGACGGCCGGCACATGTACGGCACCGGTGTCACGCTCGCCGACGTCTGTATCGTGCCGCAGATGGCCAACGCCCGCCGCTTCAACTGCGATGTCGCGCCCTATCCGACACTGCGTGCGATCTGTGCGCACCTCGAGACCCTGCCGGCATTCGCGCGCGCGGCGCCCGCAGTGCAGCCGGACGCCCCACCGGGCTAGCGCGAAACGCATGTCGCGCAGAAGCTTCCTCCGCTCGAGTGCCGCAGTGCTGACCGCGGCCGGTGCCGATTGGCTGCTGACGGGGGCCGCCGCTGCGCCGCACGGTCCGCATGAGGAAGAGCCGGCGCCCTTCGACTATGCGCGGCTCAAAGGCCTTGCGCGCGCGCGCGCCGCGCAACCCTACGTCGCTCCTGCGAAGCGGCTCCCGCCCGCGATCGTGGCGCTCGACTGGGACCACTGGCAGGCGATCCGCTTTCGCGACGAGCGCTCACTGTGGGCGGAGGAGGGCTTGCGCTTCCAGGTGCGCTTCGCCCACCCGGGCTACACACTCGACAAGCCGGTACGGATGTACGAGGTCGTCAACGGCGCGGCGCGCGAGATCACTTTCGATGCGACACTGTTCGATTACACGCGCGCGGGAATCCGGCCGGCGGCGGTGCCGGCCAATCTCGGCTTCGGCGGGTTTCGCATCCTCCACCACACCGACTGGATGCGCGACTGCGCCGCGTTCCAGGGGGCCTCCTATTTTCGCGCCGTGGACGGGGATCTGCAGTACGGCATATCCCAGCGCGGGCTCGCCATCAACTGCGGTATGGCGGAGCCCGAGGAGTTTCCGGATTTCATCGCTTACTACCTCGAGCGGCCGGCCAAGGACTCGAGCCGCCTCACGCTCTATGGTCTGCTCGACTCGCCGAGCGTCAGCGGCGCGTACCGCTTCGTCATCGACGTGGCCGACACCCTGGTGATGGACATCGATTCGGCGCTCTATCCACGCCGGCAGATCGAGCGCCTCGGCATCGCGCCGGCCACCAGCATGTTCCTGTGCGGCAAGAACGACCGGCGCATCGCCGATGACTGGCGACCGGAGATCCACGACTCCGACGGTTTGCAGATGTGCACCGGAGCGGGCGAGTGGATCTGGCGGCCGCTCGTCAACCCCGCGGCGGTGCGCGTGAACAGTTTCCTCGATGACGCGCCGCGCGGCTTCGGGCTCATGCAGCGCGAGCGGCAGTTCGCGCAGTACCAGGACGATGGGGTGTTCTACGACAAGCGGCCGAGCGTGTGGATCGAGCCGAAGTCGAGCTGGCGCAGGGGCGCAGTGATGCTGGTGGAGATTCCGACCCCGGATGAGACGAATGACAACATCGTGGCTTTCTGGACTCCGGAGGATAAGCCGCAGGCGGGCACCGAATACCTGTATGGCTACCGGCTCTATTGGTGCCGCGAACATCCCCATGGGCCGAAGCAGGCAACCGTGATTGCCACGCGCACCGGCATCGGCGGCGTCGTCGGGGTGAAGCGCAGCCACTTCGCCTGGCGGTTCGTCATCGATTTCGCGGGGGGTGAGCTCGGCGCGCTGAGCGAATCTGCGCACGTGGTGCCGGTCATCACCGCCTCGCGTGGCCGGATCGAGATTCCCTCAGCGCGGCGCGTCGTGACACAGCCGGGGGAATGGCGCGTGATGTTCGATCTGGCGCTCAGCAGCGACATCGTCGAGCCGGTGAACCTGCGGCTCTTCCTGTCGCTCGAGGGACAGGCACTCACGGAGACCTGGCTGTATCAGTACACCCCACCGCCGCCGGCGCAACGCAAGGGCTGAGCGGCGGCTCTATACCATCGGCCGCCGCACGAAGCCGACGAAGCCAGCGAGAAACTGCCGCAGCTGCTCGGCGACCGCGGCGTCCTTGAGCGCTCCGGACTCATCGAACACGCTCGCGGCGCGCGACACCATCAGCCGCCCGCCGGACCAGACTTGCGTGCCGAGTGTGCGCAGCACGGGCAGCCAGGCAGCCTGACTCAGGGTCGTGCCGAAAGCGCCCGGGGACGCCCCGATCACGGCGAACGGCCGTCCGCCGAACACCCGCTTGATGTCCGCGGAGGGACGCGAGAGCCAGTCGATGGCGTTCTTGAAGACTCCCGGGATGCTGTTGTTGTATTCCGGAGTGACTAGCAGCACGCCGTCGGCGGCAACGATGGCGTCCTTGAGCTGCGTGACCATGGCGGGCAGGGCCTGCACCTCCACATCGTAATCGTAGAGCGGGATGCCACGAATGCTGGCTACCTCGAGAGTTGCATCCGCGGGCATGAGTCGCGTCGCCGCGCGCAGCAGGGCACTGTTGTGAGAGCCGCGGCGCAGACTTCCGGATATGCCCAGCAGCTTGGTCATGCTCCTCCCTCGATGTCGTCAGCGTGCGCTGCAGCCCTCGGGCTTGCAACCGCGATGTGCCGCTGCGTGTTCGCTACCGGCCTAGTTTCGCCGCGACCCGCCGATACGCCTCGCGGAAGGGTATGCCTTCGTTCAGCGCGAGGCGGTTGGCCTCTTCGGCCGCGTGTATCGCGGGATCGAGACGGATCGCCTCCGGGTGGAACTCGAGCGCCGCGATTGCCGGCGGCAGGATGTCGAGCGTCGCGGAAGCCAGGTCGATTGCGCGGAACAGCGGGTATTTCAGCAGCTGCAGATCCCGCTGGTAGCCGGAGGGCAGCTTGGCACACACCGCGAGCGCTTCCAGCAAGCAAGCCTGTGCGGTCGCCGAGCGGGCGCGGACGAGCTCGAACAGGTCGGGATTTCTCTTCTGCGGCATGATCGAGGAGCCGGTCGTGAATGTCTCCGGCAGTGCGATGAAGCCGAACTCGCGCGTGGAGAATAACAGCACGTCCGCGGCGAAGCGGCCGAGATCCTGAAAGAGCAGCGTGAGCTCAAACAGCAAGTGCGCCTCCGCCTTGCCGCGCGAGAGCTGCACCGCCGTCACCGGCTCGTGCACGCTCGCGAAGCCGAGCCGTGCGCGCGTTTGCTCGCGATCGATGGCCAACCCCGGCGTGCCGTAACCGGCGGCGGAGCCCAGCGGGTTGCGGTCGATGCGTCGCAACACCGTCGAAAGACCCGCCGCATCATCGCGGATCTCCGCCGCGAACCCTTGCGCCCATAGCGCCACCGAGCTCGGCATGGCCTGCTGCATGTGCGTGTAGCCGGGCAGCAGCGCGTGCGCATTACCCGCGGCGAGTGCCTCGAGCGCCTCGGCCACCTGCGTAGCGCCTGTGCCGAGCCGCGCGACGGTGTCGCGCAGGTACAGCCGCAGAGCAGTGAGCACTTGGTCGTTGCGCGAGCGTCCGAGGTGAATGCGCTCGCCGACGGCGCCGAGCCGTGCGCTCAGCAGGCGCTCGAGCGCGGTCTGCCCATCTTCATCCGCCAGCTCGATGTGCCATTCCCCGCGGGCGTGGCTTGCGGCGAGCGCGCCGAGGGCGTCGCGGATTGCGGCCAGGTCCTGCGCCGACAGGAGCTGCTGCGCGTGCAGCATCTCGGCGTGGGCGATCGAGGCGCGCACGTCGTAGTGGACCAGCCGCTCATCGAGTGCGTGGTCCTCGCCGGCGGTGTATGTGAGCACGCGCTCATCGAGCGGCGTGCCTTTGTCCCACAGACGAGTCATGGCACTCCCTGCTGCTCAGCGGGGCTGAGCGCGTTGACGTCGGCGACGATCAGCGTGCCCGTGCCTTCGTTGGTAAACACTTCGCCGAGGATGCCCTCGGGCGAGAGATAGGAGACGACGTGCACGCGACGCACTCCGGCGCGCAGCGCCTGCTCGATGGCTGCGGCCTTGGGGGCCATGCCATCGGCGATGCGTCCCTCCGCGCGCAGCCGCGCGAGGCCGCGCACATCGGTGTAGGAGATGAGCGAGCCGGGATCGTCCACGCTGGCGAGGATCCCGGGAGCGTCGATGCACAGGATCAGCTTCTCGGCCCCGAGAGCGGCGCCGATCGCCGCGGCGACGGTGTCGGCGTTGATGTTGAGCAGCGTGCCGGACGCATCCGCCGACAGCGGGCTCACCACCGGCATGAGTCCGTTGTCGAGCAGTTTCTGCAGCACGGTGGTATCGACCGCATCGATATCGCCGACGAAGCCGAAGTCGACCGTCGCGCCGTTGCTTCCGAGCGCGACCGGCGGGCGCCGGTGGGCACGCACGAGTCCGGCGTCGACGCCGCTGATCCCGACCGCATCGATGTTGAGGTCGCGGCAAATGGCGAGCACCCGGGTGTTGATCAGTCCGTTCAGCACCATGGCGGTCACCTCGATCGACTTCTCGTCCGTGACGCGCCGCCCCTCGATCATGGGCGTCGCTATGCCGAGCGCGGCGGCAACTGCGGTTAGCTGCGGACCGCCGCCGTGCACCAGCACTACGCGCACGCCGAAGTAGTGCAGGATGCCGATCTGCTCGACCAGCGCGCGCGTGGTGGCGATCTCGGCGAACACGCCCCCGCCGGCCTTCACGACGAAGGTCTTGCCCTTGTACATGCGGATGTAGGGAGCGGCGCTCCTGAGTGCGCGGATGGCGAGTGCCTGGTCGCTGCGGTACGTGATCAAGTGGGCCTGCTCCCTCTCTGTGCTAGGACCTCAGCAGCTGGTGCAGCACCGCCATCTGGACGGGCAGCCGGTTGTTGGCTTCGCGCAGCACTACGCTGCGCGGGCCGTCGAGCACCTCGTCCGCGATGGCACAGTTGCGCCGCACGGGCAGGCAATGCATTACCCGGCAGTCGGGCGATGCCGTGAACCACTCGTTGCGCACGCACCAGCCGCGCAGCGTGCTGCGCAGCTGCGCATCCGCCACGGCATCGCCATAGCAGCTGGGCGCACCCCACTCCTTTACATAGAGCACATGCGCGCCACGCAGCGCCTGCGCGCGCTCGCTGGTCTCATGCACCGAACCGCCCGATCCAGCGGCGGCGCGCCGTGCGCGCTCCATGATCTCCTCTGGCAGCGCGAAGCCCTGCGGGCGCAGCACGATCACTTCCATGCCGCGCAGCGCCGCCATGTGCAGCGCGGCCGCCGGGACCGCGAGCGGCAGGGCGCGCGGGTGGTACGCCCACGAGAGCACGAAGCGCCCGCCGCGCGGCACCGCCAGATCATCGAGGGTTTTCCAGTCGGCGAGCGCCTGGCACGGATGGTTGACCGCCGACTCGAGGTTCACGAGCGGCCTGTCGGTGAGACTCGCAATGCTGGAGAAGCTCGTCTCGGCGAGATCGCTGGCGAGATCCCGCCCCTCGGCGAACAGCCTGATGCCGAGTGCATCGCAGTAGGAGCCGAGCACCGGAATGCCCTCACATACATGCTCGGCGGCTGCACCATCCATGATGACCCCGCGGCGTAGCTCCATCTGCCAGCTTCCCTGGCCGGGATTGATCACCAGGGACTGGCCGCCGAGGCGGGCCATCGCGGCCTGGAAGGATGCGAGCGTGCGCAGCGAGGGGTTGAAGAACAGCAGTCCCAGCAGCTTCCCGGTGAGTGCGCGCGGCTCCGACCGGTGCTCGAGCCGGCGCGCGAGCTCCAGCAGTGCGAGCACCTCATCGCGAGTGAAATCGGCAAGATCGAGGAAGCGCTTCACGCCGGCAGTTCGCGCAGCGCGTCACGCAACAGCTCGACGTGCTCGTCCTCGAGGATGAAGGGGGGCAGCAGGCGCAGCACGTGCCGGTCGCTGGAGGTCCCGGCCAGAATGCCGCACTCGAGCAGCTCTGCCTGGACGACTTTCGCCGGCCGCGTCGTGCGCAGCCCCACGAGCAGGCCTGCTCCCTGGTGAGCGCACACCGGACCGACGCGGCAGCTCTCACGGATGAGCGCGCCCAGATGCCGCACGCGCTCGAGCAGTCTCTGCGACTCGATCGCCTCCAGCACCGCCTCGATGGCCGCGCAAGCCATAGGGCCGCCGCCGAAAGTGGTGCCGAGCGATTCCGCCGGTAGCTGCGCCGACACCCGCGCAGCGATGAGCAGCGCCGCACACGGGAAGCCGTTGCCGAGCGACTTGGCGGTCGTCAGCAGATCCGGCTCGATTCCGTGGAGGTTGGCCGCAAAGGGTTGCCCGGTCCGACCGACGCCGCACTGCACCTCGTCGAAGATGAGCAGAGCGCCGACTTCATCACAGCGACGTCGCAGCGCTGCGAGAAACTCCCGCCCCAGGTCCACCGCTCCGGCCAGTCCCTGCACCGGCTCGACGATCACGGCCGCGGTTCTACGCGTTACCCGGGCACGGATCGCGGCGGTATCGCCGCGCGGCAGGAAGTGCACGTCGAACGGCGTGCGCGGAAAGGCGTACCAGGTCCCCTGCGCACCCCAGGTCACTGCGCCTGCCGCCGCGGTGCGCCCGTGGAATGCGCCCTCGATGGCGACGACCTGCGCGCGGCGCGTCACGCGCACCGCGATGCGCAATGCGTTCTCGTTGGCCTCGGCGCCGCTGTTGACGAAGAACACCCGCATTTGCGGCAGTTGCGCGAAGCGCGTGAGGCGCTGCGCTGCGCGCGCACGCACCTCCATGGCCACCGCGTTCGACTGAAACTGACACAGCTGCGCCTGGCGCGCGAGCGCGGCGGTCCAGGCCGGATGGCCGTAGCCGAGAGCGGCCACGGCATGCCCGCCATACAGGTCGAGCACGCGCTCGCCGCGGCTGTTGGTGAGCCACACTCCCTGCGCGGCCGTGACTTCCAACGGGTAGCGTGCGAACACCGGTGCAAGGACATCGGCCGCAAAGGATGGCGCGGGAGGCGAAGCGCTGGCGCGCATGAGCTTCCCGTCAGCTCCAGCCCACGGCGGGGCTCGTGAGCCCGGAGGTCTCCGGCAGATCCAGCATGCGGTTCATCCACTGGATGGCGCCGCCGGCTGCGCCCTTGACGAGATTGTCGATGGCGCACAGCACCGCGACGGTGTTGCCGCGCGCGGCGCCGGAGAGGTGTGCGTAATTACTCGCGGCGACATCCTTCACGCGCGGCGCCTGCTCGCTTACCTGCACGAACGGGGCGCCCGAGTAGAACTCGCGCAAAATGCCGAGCAGCGAGCTGCTGTCGAGTGGCCGGCGCAGTGCCGCCTGCACCGTGACGTGAATACCGCGCGCGAAGGGTCCCGAATGCGGCACGAACGCGAACTCCGCCTCGATGCCGCTCGCCGCACGCGCACAGGCGGTGATCTCCGGCACGTGACGATGGGCGAGAGCGCCATAGCTGTAGAGATCGGCATGCCGCAGCGGATGATGGGTGCCCTCGCGCGGCTTTCTGCCCGAGCCCGTGCTGCCGGTGACACCGCTCACGAACAGCGTCGGGCTCACGCAGCCGGCGGCCAGCAGCGGCACGCTCGCGAGCAGGATCGCAGTGGCGAAGCAGCCCGGATGTCCGATGTGGCGGCCGCGTGGCCGCGACAGGTGCTCGGGCAGTGCGCAGGTGAATTGCGCGATCCGCCCGGGCGCTTCGTGCGGATGACCGTACACGGATGAGTAAGCCTCCGCACTTGCATAACGGAAATCAGCGGAGGTGTCGACCGCACGCGGTCGGCTACCGGCGCGCTCCGCGGCCGTGAGCAGCCGGTCGAGCAGGCTTGCCGAGACGCCGTGCGGCGCCGCCGAGAAGAGCGCCGTGCACGGAGCCTCGCACAGCACCTTCTGCACCTCTGCCTCGGAGCGGAAGCGTTCCTGGGGGTAGGTGGATCGCAGGTGCGGAAACGCGCCCGACACCGGCTCGCCCGCGGCGCTCTCCGACATGACCGCGGCCAGTTCCAGGTGAGGATGCAGGGCGAGAAGACGCAGCAGCTCTCCCGCAACGTAGCCGGTGCCACCCAGCACCACGGCGGGCACGGGTGCGTTCATGGCACCGCTGCGGCTTTGAGGCCGAGCGTCTCGATGACGCGATCGCCGAGCGCGGCGCCGCTGCTGAGCGCATTGACCGCCGGCACGCCCATCTGCGCGACAATGATCTCTACGCCGACCTGGTTGTCGGTCGCGGGCCCGGTGACCGCGCAGGGCTCGATTGCAAAGCGCTCGCGCAGCAGCTTCACGCCGCCCCACGCCGCGACCGGATCGTTTGCCGAGAGCAGCACCGCGGTGAGCGCACTGCGGATGTCCGGGCACTCGAGGATCGCGTCCACCCCGTAGGTGCCGAGGATGCCATCGCCGAGTTCGAACACCAGCGCATCGGGCTTGCCCGCGGCGAGCTCGCTCAGCATGGTGCGCGTGAGCGCCGGGCCATTGGCACGGGTGGTCGTGACCACCCCGAGATCCGTGAAGATCGCGCAGCGCCGTGCGCCGGCGTCCTCCATCGCGAGGATGTCACGCCGCAACGAAACGCCGGTCGCCTTGAAGGCGTCGACCGTCAGTCCGCGATGGCGCATGCGCGCGATGACGGCGCAGGCGGCGGCGGTCTTGCCGGCTTCCATGCAGGTGCCGGCGAGCGCCACCACCGGCACACCGCGCACCTCGAGCGGCGCCGCGGCGTCGAGCGGCTTGTGGCCGACACGCGCCGGGACGCCGATGCGCTCGCCGAGGTAGGGAAAATTGAGCGCCACCCCGAGAACGCGGCAGTCGAATGGCCGGCCTTTCTCTGGATTGATGGAGTCGCACACACCGAGCACGCCTCCGATGTTGAGCATCTGGAGCACATCGCCCGGCTGCAGCCGCTCGGGTACGTGGCCCGAGTAGCCGAACAGCGCGCGGCGGTGGCCGAGCGCACCGGCGACCACATCGCCCTTGCCGAGCTTCGCCATGCGCCCGCTCGTGAGTTCCAGAGTGTTGTAGGTCGTCTTGTTGGTGAGCACCTCCACGACGACCACCACGCCCTCCTCGGCGGGAATGTCCGTGGAGATGCGTACCTCGTGCGCGAGTCCGCACGCCTGCGTGACGGAGGCGAGCTTGTCTACCACGACACTGCGCATGCCCGCGGTCATGCTGCTCCGTCCTGGCCAAGCGCTACCGCACGCTCACCGGCGCGTACGTGGAACATGCCGGGGAGTGCGGCGATACGCGAGAACCCGAGCGCATCGCCCGCCGACCATTCGCCGGCCGCCTCGCCATACACGCCCCTGGAGGCCGCCATGAGCGAATAGGGAGACTCGACCCCGGTGACGAATACGCTGCCGGTCTGCAACAGCAGATGCACCTCACCGGTGACCCGCCGCTGCGAGCAGAGGAGCAGTGCCTCGATGTCGCGGCAAACCGGATCGAGCAGCTGTCCCTCGTGGACCAGGTCGCCGTAGGGTTGCGCCACCAGCTCCTTGATGCGCTGCTGACGCCCGGTGAGGACGAGCTTCTCGAGCTCGCGATGCGCGGTGAGCAGCACCTCGGCGGCGGGTGCCTCGAAGGCGACGCGCCCCTTGGTGCCGATGATGGTGTCGCCGAGGTGGATGCCCCGTCCGATGCCGAAGGGTGCGGCGCGCGCCTCGAGCGCTTCGATGAGCGCCACTGGATCGCAGCTCTTGCCATCGAGCGCGACCGGAACCCCCTCGCGAAAGCTCAGCGAATGCCGCTCGGGAGTGCGCAGGCTCGAGAAGGCACCGCGCGTGAGGATCCATGCCTCATCGGGAAGACTGGCGGCGGAGGTGAGAGTCTCGGCGCCGCCGATGGTGACGCCCCAGAGACCGCGGTTCACCGAGTAGCGCGCGCCGCTCGGTGGAACCGGCAGCGAACGCTCGCGCAGAAAGCTCAGCTCGTCGGCACGGCGGAAAGCCTGATCGCGCACGGGTGCGAGCACCTTCAGATCGGGCGCGAGCGTGCGCAGCGCGACCTCGAAGCGCACCTGGTCGTTGCCCGCGCCGGTGCAGCCGTGGGCGACGGTGTCGCTGCCGAGCTCCATCGCTACACGGGCGAGGGTTTGCGCCTGCACGACTCGCTCGGCACCCACGCACAGCGGGTAGAGCTGCCCGCGGCGCACGTTTCCCATGATGAGAAAGCGCAGCACCTGCTCGAAGTAGCCGCTGCGGGCATCCACCTGCCTGTGCTTGAGGGCGCCAAGTGCGCGTGCACGCTCTGCCAGCGTGCCCGCCGCCGCCGCGTCGATGCCGCCGGTATTGACGGTGAGCGTGATGACCGGGCGGCGCTCGTGTTCGGCGAGCCAGGGGACGAGGAAGGAGGTGTCGAGACCCCCGGAGTAGGCGAGCACGATGGGCGCGCCCGGCACGGCAGCAGTGTGAGTCATGGTCAAACCGGAAAAAGTGCGCGCAGGCGCTCGATGAGCTTCGCCTGGGCACGTGCGTTGGCGGTGGCGATGAAGATCGTGTCGTCACCGGAAAGCGTGCCGGCAACCTCCGGCCAGGCCGCGCGATCGATGGCGACGGCGACGCTCTGCGCGGCGCCGATGGTGGTGCGCAGCACGCTGATCGTAGGGCCGGCGAGGCGCAGCTGGCGCACGAACTGGGCGAGCGTGCCGAAGTCGCCGTTGGTGCGCGTCACCTCCTCGGTCGGCAGCACGTAGCGGCCACTCGCCTTGAGGACCCCGAGATCGCGCAGGTCACGGCTGATCGAGGACTGGGTCACGGCATGGCCGGCCTTCTTCAGCAGGCGCACCAGGTCCTGCTGCCGCCGCACCTGGTCCTCGCGCAGTATGCGCATGATGGCGCCGCGCCGCTCGAGTTGCTCGGCATCGTTCAGCATCACCGGGATACTGGTCGCATAAAGATGCACTGATTGTGCATATTCATGCAAAAGCGGTCAAGGCGCAATGCGCCGGGTTGCGGCGCGCCGTTGCCTCGGCCGGGGTGGCGTAGCGAGTTGGCTTACCGGGGTGGCTCGGCGAGCGTCTTCGCCGGCTCAGTTGGTTTCGGCGAAGGCGCTGATCTCGTACGGACCGCGCAGAGCCTTGTCTACATAGATCACGTAGAGTGCCGCGCTTCCTGCAGCCGGGTCCGTAGCGGTGAGAAACATTGCATAGCGGTGATGCAGCACCGAGCCGGGAATTCGCACGATGCGCGTGATGGTCGTGCTCAGCATGTGGTCCGGGCCGAGCGCGGCCTCGATATGCTCGCGCGCCTCCGGCGCGATTCGGCCCTCGGCGGCGCCGGGTTGCGCTCCTGCGTGCGCCGCGCAGCAGTGCCCATTCGGCCCCGCCGCGAGCGCGGCGGTCGCCGTCGACCAGAGTCGTACGATGCCCTCGAACGCCGCCGCCGGTACATCGTAGGTCTCGACATAGGCGGCAGGGTCCGTGGCGCCGTGCGGCCGTGGACAGCCGCTGGCGCCCGCCAGTGCCATGTCGCGAGCCTCGCTGCGCTCGTAGCGCTGCAGCCGGGCGGCCGCGCCGCTGCCGCTGAGGGTCAGGCCATGGCTGAGGTAGCTGCATACGGCGCCATGTTGGCTCACCGCGCCCTCGCCGAAGTAAAGCGGCGCCGTGGCCTCGCCGGCTGCGCCGGCGGTTTGCGGGCATATCACTACGCGCTCGTCCGCTGAATTCTCGAACCATGCACGCACCAGTGGCGGCACCGTCTGCGCGTCGCGGCCGAAGCTTTGGCAGGAAGCTGCCGCCGGTGCGTGCGCCGCCCCTGGAGCAGCCGGTGCCAGCAGCAGAGTCGACAGCAGCACCACCGTCGCGCTCACGAGCACTCCTACTTCGTGATCGAGTACACCAGATCGGCGCCGTAAGCCTGACCCACCTCGGTGCGCAGCGTCCAGTGATCGCCGAGCGTGTAGCGCATCTTCAGGGTGTTGAGCTGCTCGGTGAGGCTGACGCCATAACTCACGTAAAGTCGTGGCGAGAGGTAGCGGCCGAGCACGAGCGAGGTCTCGTTGACGATCGGATCGGTCTCGAGACTCACATCCGGAATGCCCACGTGCGAGCCGAGTTGCGCTGCGAGCAGCGCCGCACCCTGGCCGAGCGCGGCATTGCTCGCGTTCTGCGAGGACTCGAGCGAGCCGCCGGCGAGAATGAGCGAGGCGACCTGCTGCTGGGGCAGCGGCGGATCGGAGAAGAACGAGATGTGTGGCTGCGCGAGCGTGCCGCGCACGTTCACGCCCGCCGTCACGTCGGGGAACACCTTCTGTGCGACGACATCGATGCCGGGGTTGGTGATCGGTCCGCCGGTAAAGATCAGTCGACCGCGCTGGATGTCGAGCTGGCGCGCGTAGGCGGCATACTTGCCCTCGGCGACCGCCAGCTCGCCGGTCCCACGGGTGATGGGGTCGTAACCGCTGCGGATCGTGACACTGCCGATGAGCCGCGCCGTGAGTCCGAGCGCATCGACGTTCACCCGATCGCCGAGGGCCAGCGTAATCGTGCTCAGCACTTCGAAGCGCTCGCGCGCATCCTCCGGCTCGCTGCCGACGATCACCTCATCGGGCGAGACGCGCACCGCGCCGGTGATGTCCTTCGGCTGGATCTTCGCGTATGGCACCGTGACCTTGCCGGTGACTTCGATCTTGTGGCCGCTGACATCGAAGTCGAGTGCCGGGGATGCGTCGATCTGCGCCTCGGGAAGATCTGCCACCCGCAGGTTGGTTCCCTCGAGGTGAAACTTGCCGTAGGGCAGAAGGCGGCGCCACTCGAGATGGCCGTGCGCGCTCACCTCACCCTTGCCCGCGTGCGCGCTGCCGTTGAAATCGACGCCGCTGTCGGCAATCTGCGCCTGCATCGCCAGCTGGCGGAGGCTGAGATTGAGCTGGTACACATCGAGCTCGCCGCCGCTCACTTTCACGACTCCGCTCAGACTCGGTGACCCGGCAGTGCCGGCGAGCCGCACATCCGCGCTCAGATGACCTACGGCCCGGTCGACGTCCGGCACGTAGAGCGTCACCAGACTGGCCTCGGCTGTCTGCGCATGCAACTCCCCGCTCAGGGGCATCTGCTGCCACGACGGCGCTCCACGCTGCAGCTCTAGCGTGGCGTGCACGGTGCCGACGGTGCCATCTCCGAGGTCGGCGCGCGCGCTCAGAAGGTCGGAGGTCGCGGTCATCTGCACGGTGCCGGAGCCGACCCGGGTGTGCTCCACCTTGTGGCTCACGAGTTTGTGCAGGATCTCGGCGTCGGCGAGCTGCGCAGTGAGCATTCCCTGCACCGGCCTGTCGGCGCGACCCGCCAACTGCAGGAACGCGCTCACTGTGCCCTCGTAATCGACCTTCGGCGTCATCCCGGCCGTGAGTGTCGCAAGTGGCAGTTGGTTGGCCGACACGGTCGCCGACCACTCGGCCGGCGTCCAGCTTGCGTCCGCGCACACGCTGCCGGGCGTCCCGACCAGACACAGCCAGTCGACGCGCATGTGATCGAGCGCCAGGCTCAGTTGCGCCGGATGCTCGAGCGAGAGTCGCAGCTGCTCGGTGCCGGTGACGGACAAGGCAGAGAGGGTGCCGTTGAAGAGCCCGTGAGCGTAGGCGCCGACGGCCTGTGCGCCGGCTGCGAGTCCGGCGGCAGTGGCGGCGAGATGCAGACTATAGGCGGAGGGGGGGCCGGTCAGCGTGAACGCCACGGTGCCGAGCGTGCGGCCGGCAAAGGTGAGCTCGCGCAGCCGCGCATCGATATTCGACTCCTGCGCGCTGGCTGCCGGGTTGAAGTTGACCTCCGCGTCGAATGCCTTGAGCGTCACGCCCTGCCAGGCGAGATCTCCGGCATGCGCGCTCGCCACGATGTCGGGCTCGGCCAGTGTCCCACTCACCGCTCCCGAGGCCCTCAACCCGCCGTGAGCATTCGGCGCCAACAGACTCAGGTCGCGCACATTGGCTGCGAAGCGCAGGTCGACGCGCTCCGCCATGCGGCCGTCCAGCGCGAGGCTCGCACTGCCGAGCCCAACACGCACGTTGTTGAAACTCCAGCTCGTGCCGCTGTGGCTGAGTGTGCCGCCGCCGCTCGCCGCAAGTCCGCGCAGGCGGCCGCTGATGTCGCTGAAGGAAGCGCTCATCTCGCCGCGCGAATCGAAGCCGCGACCGGCGGCTGTGAGGGTAAAGCTGACACTGCCGGGCAGGTCGGCGCGCAACTCGCCGGGATTGATGCCGGTCGCGTGCCCGCTGATGGACCAGCTCTCCGATGGAGACCACAGCACGCGGCCGCTGAGCAGCGCATGCCCGCCGAACAGATCGACCGCGGCGGGATCGAAAGTCACGCCGTCCTTGCCGAGCGTGCCGCTCGCCTCGACCGACATCTCTGGCAGCGCGGCTGCACGGCCACGGCCATTGATGTGCAGCTGGTACGGCATGACGCCGGCGATGGCGAACGAGCCCGCGGCGCTGCGCACGGCGGGATCGCGCCCGGTGAGTGGCCAGCGGAAGTCGCTCCACTCTCCCTGCAGATCGAGCCGCGGACCATTGTCGACGATGGCGATCGTGCCCGCAGCGGTGGCGTGGGCCCCGGAGGCGATGTGGCGCGCTTCCATGCTGCGCGCGTTGAGGGTATGCGCGGCGTAATTGCCAGCGAACTGCACTTCGAACACGCCGGCGCGCAGTCCGGTGGGGTTTACAGGTCCGTGCGCGCGGAAGCCGCTCTCATCCCCCGAGCCCGCGAGGTGCCCGGTAATGCTGCCGAGGGGGCCGCTGAGGTGGAATTCGCGCAGGTCAAAGCTCTGCACGGCCGCATCGGCGGCCCAGTGCCAGTGTCCGGTGAGCTCGAGCGCCTGGCCCGAGAGGTCGGCACGAAAAGGGCTGGTGACGTGCGCGACGATGTTCAAAGCGTCGAGGTTGCCACGTGCACTGCCGGCAAGCGTCCACGTGGGCTGCCCCGACGGGGTCCACTCCAGATGACCCTTGACCTCCATGCCGAGCGGATCAGTCGCGCGCAAGGTGCCAAGCGCGTTGAGGTGGGCGTCCTCGAGCATGCCATCGAGGCCGAAGAAGCGGATGTAGCTGTGGCGGATGATTGCCGCGCCACGAATGCCGCTCAGCGCGAGCTGAAAACCGTTGTAGACAGAAAGATGCGCGCTGCCGAGCTGCGCGTCTTCGACGTTGATGCTGAGCCAGGCGGGCAAGAAGCTCGGCGGTCCGGGCGTCGAGGGTTTGGTGCGGCGCTTCACCTCGATGAGCGCGCTCTGCACCTTGCCGTGCGCCACGCGGATGGTCTGCAGCACGAGTGGACGCAGGGCGACCCTCCCCTCGATGCCGGTGAATGTCAGGTGCACGAGCTCGTGCTCGACCTCCACGCGCTCGATGGTGAGCCCGTGCGCCACCGTGCCACTCACCCCACTGATCGTGAGCCGCACCGGACCGATCTGCCTGGGGATGTGCCGGATCACGAACTGCAATCCGCCGTTGGTGAACAACGTCGCCCACACGAGTACCGCCGGCGCTGCGATGGCGGTGCAGACGATCAGGATGGCGAGTGTGAGCAGCAGGCGGCGCATGCCGGGTGATCCCACTCAGAGCTTCGGGGAGAAGTTGATGTGCAGACGCGGGCCGGCGTTGGTCGAAAGTGGCTGCGCGATGTCGACGCCGAGCGTCATGACCGGCAGGCGCACCCGCAGACCGATGCCGACCGAGTATTGAATGAACGGCGGGCATATGGTCGTGCCCATTTCCGCTCCCGGCACGCAGTCGGGCTTATGGAAGCTGTCGAGGGCGTTGCCGTAGTCGAAGAAGGCAGCGATCCCGAGGCTGCGCGGAAGCTCGCGGATGAATTCTACCGTGCCGGTGAGCACATCCTTGCCGCCGGTCTTCAGGTAGTAGCCGGGCTTGGGCTGACAGCCGCCGCTTGGCGTGAGCACGACCTGCCCCGCCGCATTGGTCTGACACAGCGGGCCCTCGAGCGGTGAGAGCTCGTTGTAGGCGAAGCCGCGCACGCTGTTATCTCCGCCCGCGAAGAAGCGGTAGACCGCTGGCATGTCGTTGAAGTCCTTGACGAATGTGGTGCCGACCTCATCGCGCAGCAGCAGATGCCACTTGCCTCCGAGGTCGAACACGCGCTCGGCCTGCAGGTGCACCTGGATGAAGTCGGCCTGCGAACCGAGCGCGCTGTGCGAGGCCTTGATGGTGGCGAAGAAGGGGCGCACGAACAGCGGCTCGCCGAGATAGCCTTTCGGCACCCTGGCGAGGTCGAGCTCCGGCACGAGCAGCTCGTCGCTGCGCGCCGTGTCGGTATTGACGACCGTGGGAGCGCTGTTATCGCTGATGGTGTGTACGCCATTGAGCAGCCAGACGTGCTGCCAGCCGGCGGTGACGTTGGTGAAGCTGAAACCCGCCGACTGGGTGGTGGCGGTCACATCCGCGAGCGTCTCCTGCTGGATGATGGCGTTGAGCGAGATGTTCTCGACCGCGGGGTCGCCGAAGGGGATGCGGTAGTGGCTCTGCACGTTGTAGCGCTGCACCTGCGAGGCCTGCACCGCGATGCTCAGGCTGTGGCCGAGGGAGTTGATACGGCGATCCTCGTAGCCGAAGGTGCCGCGTATGCCGGTGTCGGTGGCGTAGCCCGCACCGACCGAGTAGCGGTGACGCCGGCTCGCGTCGGCGCGGATTTTCACCGGCACCGTCAGCGCCCCGCGGTCGGGGTCGCCGGGCAGTACCTCGAGACTGGCGAAGTACTGCGCATCATCGAGCGCAAACTGCGTGCGCAGCACCTGTGTCAGGTCGAAGTACTCGCCCTGGTGGTAGCGCAGGTAGCGGCGCACGAGCTTCTCGCTGATGACGTGTTGCTCGATGGTGGTGTCGCCGAAACGATAACGCTGCCCGGTCTCGAGCTCGAGCGCGATGTTCGCCTTGTGGTTGGGCGGATCGACCACCAGCTCGTTGCGAATCAGCTTGGCGTCGAGGTAACCATAGGTGGCGGCGGTGCGCTGCAGGTCGGCCTTGATGTTGTCATAGGCGGCGTGGCTCAGGCGATCGCCGGAGTGCAGCGGCAAGTTGTTGACGATGCGCTGGAAAAGCGGATCGCTCTCGCCCGGGCCGTCGACGCGCACATCGATGTGGTCGACCAGCACCGGCGTGCCCGGAGTGATGTTGATCACCACCCGCCAGTCGCCGTGTCCCTGGTCGGTCACGGCCGATTCTACCTTCGGCTCGTAGTAGCCGAAGGGCCGCAGGGCGGCATCGACCTCGCGCTCGACTCGATTGTGCAGGCGCTCGACCGTGTCGGCGTTCAGGTCCACGCCTCCCTTGCGATAGCGCTCGAAGCTCAGGTAGGCGAGCACGTTGTCACGCACCTCGTCGTCGACCCCGTGGACCTCCACGGTGACGCTGGAGGCATATGCGGGCGACCCGGCGAGCAGGCACAGCAGGAGCGTCGGGGCACGCCTGAGCAGTCGACGACCCCGCGGCAGGGATTTGCGCTGCGCCATCTCACCATGTGACCGGGAAAAGTTTGGAATTCTAGAGCGTTGCGAGCGGGCCCGCTCGCAGTTGACCACGAGACTACCCGAGGTGCGCTGCGGGTAACCGTCAGGGCCACTCGCCTGCCGGCAGACGGAACTCGCTCTCGCCGGTCACGTCCCCGGCAGGATCGAAGCGCCGCTCGGCCAGATACAGCCGCCCGTCGCCTTCGAGCAGCAGCACCGTGGAGCAGCGCGTACCGTACTCGGCATGCAGTACGAAGGGCGCCGACAGTGCCCGCTCCCAGTCATGCGGGAGCGCGCCGGCGCGCATGCCTGCGGGCTCCTGCGCTGGGGTGCGGTCGGCAAGCAGCGTGAAGAGTTGTTCGGTGCGGGCTGACGCTTCCTGCCGCAGCCACATCTGCAAGCCAGCTCGCACGCGTTCGAGCTTCGGCCATGGCGTATCCAAAGACTCGTTCGCGAGCCCATAGATCCCGGGCGGCAGGCCGCGGGCGAAGGAGGTGGTGCGGTTCGAGCCGTACCAGAGCGAGTCGCCATTCGCGAGCAGCAGGTTGAAGCCCGAGTAGCTGCCCGCACGCGCTTCGAGTGCGGCAAGGAACTGCGCCGGGGCGATGGGCGAGTCGCCGCTGCGTGCAGCAAGGTACAGGGGGATGAGATCCCCGCGCGAGGGCGCCCCGGCGCGCGGCGGCTGCAGCTCGCGATAGTTGGTCACCACGCCGAAGCGGCGCGCGCGATCGATACCGAGCCAGGTGCCCTGCGAGCGCAGGTCGCGGCCCGCGAGAATGTCCGCCGGCGGCGCCCACCTGGAAAGTGGGGCGGCCGCGCGCGCGTGGAACTCATCGCGATTGGCCGCCACCACCAGCCGGTAGCGTGCATGCGTCCGCCAGGCGAGAACCAGCAGGCACATGACTAGCGGGACCCCCGCGAAATTTCGCATCCTGCTGATCGATGGTCGCTCATCATGCTTGGCTAGCGTAAGTTTGCGGGGTGCTTCAGCCGCTGCCTTTCAACCACGCCTCGATGAGCCGCCAGGAGATCGACTGTGTCGGAGGAGTAAGGGCCTCCCCGGAGTGCACCTGTGCGCGGGTGAACCAGCGTGCGTCCTCGAGCTCACCGCCGACGCGCACCTCGCTCCCGCGCGCAGCGCGCGCCTGGAACCCGACCATCACCGAGGAGGGGAACGGCCAAGGCTGCGAGGAGTGATAGTGCAGCTCGGTCACGACGACGCCGGTCTCCTCGGCCACCTCCCGCAGCACTGCATCTTCCAGGCTCTCGCCCGGCTCGACGAATCCCGCGATGGTGGAGTAGCGCCGCGCGGGCCAGCTCGCCTGGCGCCCGAGCAGCGCCCGCTCACCATCGCTCACCAGCACGATGATCGCCGGGTCGATGCGCGGAAAGTACTCCTGTGCGCAGCTCGGATCCGTGCACACCAGACGGTGACCCGCGTGGGTCGCTGCGGTAGGAGCACCGCACACGCCGCAGTGGCGATGGCGGGCACGCCAGATGAGCAATGCACGAGCGTAAGCGAGCAGTCCTGCCTCATTCGCCGGCAGCACCGCCGTGAGTGGCCGCAGCTCCGCGAGTTGTGTACCCGCAGGAAGCTCGAACGAGCCTTCGGCGGGCAGTTCCACGAGCAGGCAGCGCGCGTCCTGGAACCACCCGAGCAGTACTTCGCTACCGGCTTCGGCAGCGCCGAGCAGCGGTGCGCCATGGCCGAGCAGGGCCACGTGTGGCTCGCCACCACCGTGCAGCAGCTGCGCCGTTCCCTGGGCGATCACATAGCGCGTGGCCGGATCGGCGCGCGCTTCGGCGAGCCAGTGTGGGTTGTCGCGTTCCTCGGCGCGACGCTCGATGTACGGGCCCGAGAAAAAATTAGGACGATCGCGCTCCATCGACACAGCCGGCGCTCCGGTATGAGTGGCGTTGGATTCTACCCCGGGGAGTCAGGCGTCTTCCCGGGTTGGAAGCTCGACCGGCCGAGGCGGCGCGAGAGCGGGCGCCGTTCAGGCATGAGCACGCGACTGTGCGGGGCTGGCGCAGTGCGCGCAACGAGCCAGGCGCAACGGGAAACGCTCGGTCACCATGAGACTTCCGCAGCCGCTGCAGTCGCCAAGGCGCAGCTGATCGCCGCGCGCCAGCGCCGTGGCGAGGAACACTGCATGCTCGAACGAGATCTGCGCCCCCGGCAGCAGCAGACGGAAGGCTTCGAACGCCTCGCACAACGACTCACCACGCTTCACATCGGCGAGCGGCACTGGACCGCTGGCGTGCACAGCGCTCGCTACGCGTGCGGACGCCAGCGACTGTCCGAGCATCATGCTTTCGCCCGGCGCAGGAGTGGGCACGACATCGAGGAGCGACAGCATGCTCGCGAGCAGCGCGCTCTCCTCCTGCAGTCGCAGCGAGCGGGTGAAGTAGGCCACCTGGTGAGGCGACTTGCCACGATGGCGTGGAAGTGCGCGCCGCGCGTGACTCATGTACGAACGATAGAGCTTGCGGATGCGATCGTCCGAGAGCCCGGTCCAGGTCCGTATGGTCTGGGTGCGTGCCTCGTGATGCAGGAAGCGCAGCGCGAGTTCCATGCGCGCGCGTTCGCGGCGGTAGCGATCGTCGCAGATACGCATGCCTGGGCATTTTGGTGAGAAATCTCCAAAACGCAATCAGAGAAAATTGGTGAAAAATCTCCAAATTCATACTGGCGCAGGCGCTGACGTCGGTTACGATAGCGGCGCAGCGTTGGTGCGGAAGAGGTGGCGAGATGCTGCTGCATTGCGGGAAGGAAGACGGCGCCGCGGCGGAGCGTGCCATGCCCGCCGGCTGTTGGTTGCGCGCAGGCACACTCGACTCGCTCACCGAACTCAATGAGCTGGGCCTTGCGCTGCTCGCGGAGCAGTCGGCCGTACCGGGTGGCGTCGCGAGCGGGCTGCTGCAGCCGCTCGCTGAGCTGTGGCGCGCGCTCGATGGCGCAGCACGCCGCCGTGCAGCGGCCTGCCCTTACCTGCTGCTCGATGCCGGTTTTGGTGATCCGGCGCGCTGGCGAACACCTCCGGCGGCTGCCCAGGTCGGCGATGTCGCCACCGAGCGCTACCTGCGCTACTTCAGTGTACCGACGGCGACCGAGGTCGCCCGCCTGGTCTTCATCTATGCGTGGCATCTCAGTCGCTCGCAGCCCGCAGCAGCGCGGCTGCTGCTCGGTATGCCGGCGGCGAGCATTGCGCTGATCAGTCGCTATACGTTGTGGCAGATCCAGGCGCTCGCGGAGAGCCACCCCGAGTGGCTGCGGCCACGCTGGCCGGCGCGCGTGCAGGTGTGGCGTGAGCTGCTGTTGGCGGCCGCGTCAGCGGATGCGATGTCCCTCGAGCGCGCACGGCTGCGCGGATTGACCCTGCTCGCCGCCGAGGCGCGCCTCGCAGCGGCTTCGCGTGCCCCTTCCAGCGTCTGCAGGCTCCCGCCAACTGCAGCGCAACCAAGCGATCAGGGGTGCGGCCCGTCGAGCAAGGTGCTCACCGGGCCACGGGGCTGAGGACGTGGATCAGCGATGGCTTGAGCGCTGCGGTAACTGGCAGTGCCAGCGCAGCACTATGCGCGGCGCGAGCGAGCCCCCTGCTGGATCGCTCGCGGGGTTGCTAGGCGGTCTGCGGCGGGTGTCTCTTTTTGAGCGTTGGATGTCTGCCGTGCATGTGGCGGGGCGGTTTCAAACTCCGGATGATAGGGTGCCGTGTCCGGAGGACCATGGATCATGAAGCAGGCTTTGATCGTCATCGATGTACAGGAATCCTTCCGTCAGCGTCCCTACTTCCGCCAGCAGGACCTGCCGGGGTTCCTGCGCAACGTGCAGTCACTGATCGACCGTTGTGAGGCCGGCGGCATTCCCATCGTGCAGATCTTTCATCAGGAGGCCGGCGAGGACGTGGGCAATCCTTTCTGCCCCGCTTCGGGCTGGGTGCGCACGATGCACGAGTTGAGGCTGCAGCCCGCCGCGGTATTCCACAAATCGGTCCACTCGGCCATGTTCGGCCGCTCTGCGGAGGGCACGACGCTCGAAGAATGGCTGCGCCAGCGGGGGATCAGTGAGCTCCTCATCAGCGGCATCCGCACGGAGCAGTGCTGCGAGACCACGACCCGTCACGCCTCCGATCTCGGCTTCAGCGTGCGCTACGTGACCGACGCGACGCTCACCTTTCCCATGCGCACGCGCGGCGGGCGCGAGGTGTCGGCGGCCGAGATCCAGGAGCGCACCGAGCTGGTGCTCGATGGCCGTTTCGCGCAGATCGTTACCACTGCCGGCGCTCTCGCCTGAGAGTGCCGCGACTGCGCGGTCGTAGCTTCCCGTCAGGGTCCGCTTTCCTTCGCCACCAGGTAGCGCACGAGCTCGATCAGCTCATCGTTGTTCTTGAGCTCATCGCGGATCACGCGGTATTTGCCATTCACGATGAGGGTCGGCGTCGAGTCGACGTGCATGGCGACGATCTGCGCATCTGCGCCGCGCATCTTGCTGTCGATGCCGAAGGAGTTGGCCATGGCCAGGAACTGCTGCGCGTTGATCCCGGCGGCGCGGGCATAGAAGCTCGCCGCATCCGCGATCGATGGAAGCGGATTCTTCAGGCGATTGGTACCGGGGGCGATGATGCCGAGCTCACCGCTCTTCCACACCGCATCGTACATCGCCTGGTGGGTACGCTCGGCGATGCCGAGCGCCTGGGCCGCAAGATACGCGCGCTGGAACATCGGCCAGTCCTCGGACGGGTTGAATGCGGCAGGCAGAAACGCGAGCTGCGCGTTGGCGGGCAGGGCGCGGCGCAGCTTGTCCATCACGGGCTGAAAGGCATTGCACGCGGGACAGCCGTAGGAAAATACCTCCAGAACTTCCACCTTGCCGGCCGGCACCGTGGTCTGCTGCGCCGGTGTAATGCGTGCGTACTGGACGCCCTCGGTCCAGGTGGCGGCGCGCGCGCTGGCCGCGAGCGACAGGATCGCCAGGGGGAGGAGCAAGGCAATGCAGCGAGTCATGCAAGTCTCCGGTAGTGATCGTCGGGGTGCGGGCCACGTCAGTAGATCGCGATCTCACGGCGTCCGCTGGCATCGCGCGCGCCACGAAACATTCCCTCGGTGCTGAATTCCATCACGATGCGGCCGGTGTGGTCGATCGCGATGAGACCGCCATCGCCACCGAGCTCGCGCAGGGTGACGTGCAGCAGCTCGTGCACGGCCTGCTCGAGGGTGAGCCTGCGGTACTCGACCGCAGCGCATACGTGATGGGCCGCGACCGCACGGATGAAATACTCGCCGTGGCCGGTGGCGGAGACCGCACACACGCCATTTTTCGCGTAGGTGCCGGCGCCGATGATCGGCGAGTCCCCGACGCGCCCGGGGCGTTTGTTGGTCATGCCGCCGGTCGAGGTGGCGGCGGCGAGATTTCCGCCGGCATCGCGCGCCACTGCACCCACGGTGCCTTGGGCTGAAGGCGGCACCAGATCCGATACGCGCTCGCCTCGCTGCTCGGACTCGAGCTGCTCGAGCCGCTCGGCGGTGCGGAAATACTGGTTGGGGACGAGGACGAACTGCTCCTCCAATGCAAATTCCTCGGCGCCGGCGCCGACCAGCAGCACGTGGCGCGATTTCTCCATCACGCGCCGTGCAAGCTCGACGGGATTCTTCACGTGCCGTACCGAGGCGACCGCTCCCGCGCGCATCTGCCGGCCGTCCATGATGGCCGCATCGAGCTCGGCTGCGCCATCGCGGGTGAGCGCCGCGCCGCGCCCGGCATTGAAGGCTGGGTGGTCCTCGAGCAGCCGCACCGCCGTAGCAACCGCGTCGAGACTCGTGCCGCCGTGCTCGAGCACCGCGAAGCCGCCATCGAGAGCAGCCTCGAGACCGGCGCGATAACTACGCTCCCGCTCGGGCGCGAGCGTCGCGCGCGGCACGACGCCGGCGCCGCCATGAATGGCGATGGCGTACATGGCGGCTGCCTCAGTGACCGACGTCGGGGTACATAGCGATCTCACGCCGTCCGCGCCCATCGCGCACCCCGCGAAACATGCCGGCGCTGTTGAAATCCATGGCGATATTGCCGGCACGATCGAGCGCGATGAGCCCGCCTTCGCCACCGGTGCGGCGCAGCTTCACCTGGATCACCTCGTGCACCGCGGCCGCGAGCGCCATGTGCCGGTACTGCACCAGGGCGCACACATCGTATGCGACCACCTGGCGGATGTAGTACTCGCCCTGCCCGGTGCCGGAGACCGCACACGTCTCGTTGCTCGCGTAGGTGCCCGCCCCGACCAGTGGAGTGTCGCCGACGCGGCCACGGTGCTTATTGGTGAGGCCGCCGGTGGAGGTGGCCGCGGCGAGATTCCCGGCGCGGTCGAGCGCCACCGCGCCGACCGTGCCCATGCGG